>JAEVZA010000216.1 GCA_023392475.1 Actinomycetes bacterium
GGCCAGGCCGGCCACGGACGCCGGGCCCTGCCCGCGGAGGACGACGACGTCGGCCCAGCGCTGCTCCCGGCGCAGCTGCGTGTGCGCCGCGATCGAGCGCCGGGACGGGCTCATCACCGGGACCAGCGCCTCCAGTCCGCCGCGGCGCCCGGGCCCGAGCGCGACGGTGCGGACCTGCACGCCGTGGTCCGCGAGCGCGCCGTGGAGGTCGAGCGCGACCCGGGCGTCGTCGGTGTCGTCGGTGTCCGCCAGCACCTGGAGGACACGGAGGTCGGCCACGGGTGGGCCGTCAGGCCAGCTGGGCCTCGACCTGCGCCAGGGCGTCGTCCTCGCTGACGTCGAGTGCGAAGCTGAGCTCCGAGACGAGCACGCTCCTGGCCTTGACGAACATGGACTTCTCGCCCGCCGACAGGCCCTTGGCCTGGTCCCGCAGGGCGAGGTTCCGGACGACCTCGGCCACCTGGTACACGTCGCCCGACTTGAGCTTCTCCTGGTGGTTCTTGAACCGCCGGCTCCAGTTCGCGGGCTCGCGGATGTCCTTCTTGCCGAGCAGCTCGAAGAGGTCCTCGACCTCCTCCTTGCCGATCGGCGGCCGCATGCCGACGTCGTCCGCCTTGTCCACCGGCACCGACAGGGTCAGCTCGCCGTGGGCCATCTCCAGCACCAGGTACTCGGTGTTGGTGCCGTTCACCTTCCGCTTCTCACGCTTCTTGATCACGGCGGCGCCGTGGTGCGGGTAGACAACGCGGTCACCGACATCGAATGCCACTGCAGGGTTCCTCACGGGGTCTGGACGAACGGTCCGGCGGGCGGTGGGGGCGATCCCACCGGACATGCGAGGGTACCAGAGGGCCGCGGCGGCCTGGAATCGGGTCAGGGCCCCGTCGCGGGCGTCGGGGCGCCGTCGCTCAGATCGTGTACCCCATCGCGTCGACCACGCGCCGGCCGAGGTCCTGGTCGCCCGACACGGACACCAGCCCGTCCGCACGCACCGCGTCGCCGCTGCGACGACCCGCCGCGAGGCGGATGAAGGTCGGCAGGTCCGTCGTGATCGTCGTGGTCGGTTCGCCCTCGAGGTCGTCCGTCACACGCGCCCGGCCCTCGACCACGACGTCCACGGTCCAGGCCTCGGGACCGGTCACCTCGAAGCGCACGGAGCTGCCGTCGGGCGCGCCGGCGCGCTTGCCGACGACGAACGGGAGCGCGTTGCGCACCTCCGTGAGGGTCCGCTGCACCGCCGGGCCCTCGAGGTGCCCGCGCCGCCCGACCGCCTCGCGGATGTCCTGCTCGTGGATCCACGTGTCGAACACCCGGATCTGCATGAACCGGCCGTAGGTGCCCGGTCCGGCGGGCGTCCAGCTGTCCGCCTCGAACTCCTCCGGCGCCATGGCGGAGAGCGCCTCGTCCCGCTCGGCGACCACGGTCCGCAGCTCGACCAGCACCTCGGCGGGCTCGTCGCCCCGCCGGTCGAGGATCCACGCCTCGTTCATCCGCCCGATGTCGTTGCGCAGGTGACCGCCCTCGGGCACCTCCACGTCGGGCGGCGCCTCGCCCTGGAGCTGGCGCTCCGTGCCGATCACGTGCACGACCACGTCCTGCACCGACCAGCCGGGGCAGTCGGTCGGCGCGTCCCAGTCGTCGTCCTCGAGCGACGCGAGCAGCGCGTCGAGCGAGCTCCACACCGCGCGGAGGTCACCCACGAGGGCGTCGGAGGTCATGGGGCGGTCGGGCGTCGTCACCCGCCCAGCCTCGCGCGCGTCACCGCGACCGGGTCGCCCCGGCGGCACCCGCCGGTCGGCGTCAGGGGTCGGCGGGGCGCACGAGGAGGGGCTGGCGCAGGAACCACGCCGGGTCGTCGGGCCGCACGGGGAACTCGCCGTCGTCGTCGGCCCACACCACCTGCAGCGTCTCCGGCCAGCGGCCGCCCCACCCGGTCGCGAGCTCGCGACCGAGGTTGAACCAGTCGCCCTGGCTGAGGAACAGGTCGTCGACCGACCGGAACCGGAAGCGCATCGGACCGATGCGGGCCTCGTCGCCGTCGCCGAGCTCGGCCCCCATCGCCACCTTCCTGGCCAGCGCCTGGATGATGGCGCCGGCGAGCGGCGCCTCGAGGCCGACCACGATCAGCTCGGGCCGGCCGAAGGTGCGGTGCAGCCCGACGCTGTACGCCCAGTCGCACCCCGTGACGTCGCCGGTGATGGCGGCGACGGTGTACCCGGTCTCCTCGATGTCCTGCCGGAAGGTCTCGACGACCTGGAACGCTCCCATGGGCCGCAGTGTGACGAACGCGACCGCCGCTGTCGTGGGGCAGTTCGGTCCATCCTGTGACCGGGCACCGTGCCGACCTGGGCAGATGCTCCCCGTGCGACCGGCTCGTGTGGGCACCACGGCCCACGCGAGGGTCAGGCCGCGGCCGACTGCTTCGCGTCCTCCTCGCGACCCTGGCGCGCGAGGAAGCGGAGGCGGGCACCACGCGCGTCCCACGAGTACACGACCGCGGTCCCGGCGACCTTGTCGGCGAGGCTGCGACGACGCTTGGCGAACACGATCGGGAGGAAGCCGATGCCGAGCGTCATGAAGCAGAGCACCTGGCCGAGCACGCGCCGGCAGGCGTTCCGCGACCGGACGGGCGAGCCGTCCTGGGCCACGATGCGGATGCCGAGCAGCGCCATGCCGGGCGTCTTGCCGCTGATGGCCCAGGGGTAGGCGTAGTACGCGAACCACCAGACGAGGTAGGCGAGGCTGCCCCAGCCGGCGTGCCGGTCCGACGAGATCTGGACGGAGAACAGCTCCTCCACCACCCACGAGGCCACGGCGAAGCCGGCCGCGAAGAGCCCGGTCACGATCGCCTGGTCGAGCATGAACGCCGCCAGCCGCGTGACCG
The DNA here is from genome assembly GCA_023392475.1 of Actinomycetes bacterium. Classification (GTDB taxonomy): domain Bacteria; phylum Actinomycetota; class Acidimicrobiia; order Acidimicrobiales; family Microtrichaceae; genus JAEVZA01. Next base: position 2,885 of record JAEVZA010000216.1, read on the forward strand.
CGCCGGCGTAGAAGCCCTGCTGGTTGATGGCCTCGTTCAGGTCCGAGCGCTTGCTCATGCCGCTCCCTCGCCGGTCCCGACCTCGGGTGCGCCCGACGCGGCCCCGTCGGGCGCCGGCAGGGCGAGCTGGTCCTCCACGAGCAGGCGGGGGCCGCGCGGCAGCTCGTCGGGCTTGCGCCGGAGGGCCCGGTTGGTGACCCGGGCGATGAAGTTGTCGATGCCGACGCCCTGGCTGCGCACCGCGTCGAGGGCCTCCGACGCGATGCCGCTCGTCGAGCGGGCGATGATGCCGCCCATCTCGGTGTTGGCGACGAGCGCGTCCACGTCGATCCGCTCGACCACGGCGTTCATGTCGAGCTCCGCCAGGAGGGCGTCGAGGTCCAGCTTGCCGATCAGCGCGTTGAGGTCCAGCTGGTCCACGAGGGCGTTGAGGTCGAGGCGGGAGACGAGCGCGTTGAGGTCGATGCGGGCGACGATCCGGTCGATGTCGATCTTCTCGACGATCGCCCCGATGTCCACCTTGTCCACGATCCCGGCGATGTCGACCTTGTCCACGATGCCGCCGATGTCCACGCGGTCGACGATGCCCGCGATGTCGACGCGCGCCAGCAGCGCGTCCATGTCGATCGCGTCGAGGATGCCGTCGAGGTCGATCGCTCCGACGACGCCCGGGGTCGCCTGGCGGATGAGCTCCTGCGCGGCGGGCACGCCCTCGTCGCCGATCCGCTCGCGCACCTCCTGGCCCTCCCGGGCCAGCGGTCCCGTCAGCCACCGGGCGGCGCCGCCGAGGGCGCGGGCCGGGGCCGACGAGCCGACCGCGGTGACGACCTCGGTGGTGGCCCGCGCCGCGATGGACGCGGCGCCGAGCGCGGCGTCGACCGGCCACGGGGTGCCGTCGTCGCCGTCGGGGCGCTCCGCAGGGGCCGGTGGGATCGGCGCCGGCTCGGTC
>JAEVZA010000228.1 GCA_023392475.1 Actinomycetes bacterium
GTCCTGTGGGCTCAGCGGCGACGGTCGGGCACGCGGCCGGACTCGGCGCCCGCCACCACCGGCCGGACGCGCAGCAGGTACCAGCCGCACACGGCCAGGCCCCCGAGCACCGAGAACACGCCCATCAGGATGAACGCGATCCACATCGCCTGGTTCCGGTCCGCCAGCGCCCACGCCCACTGCGGCCTCCGGGCCGCGTCCAGGAGCGACCACACCGTGAGCGCGAGGGGCAGCGCGAACACCGCGGTCACGCCGACCGCGATGAGCAGGTCTCCCCAGGGCACGTCGCGAGGCTACGCCCGGCGACGGCGGGCTCAGGACTGCGTCGAGGACGACGGGTCCCGCGCCGAGCCGTTCTCCGCGGCCGGGTGGAGCGACGCCCCCTGGCCCGGTGCCGGGTCGGTCGCGCCGCCGGGCACGATGCCCTCCTCCTGCGCACGGCGGAGCGCGCTCGGCCGGTCGTGCACACCGAGCTTCCGGTAGATGCGCTTGAGGTGGGAGCGGATCGTCTCGTGCGACACGAACAGCTCCGCGCCGATCTCGCGGGCCGTGGCGCCGTCGCCGAGGCGGCCGAGCACCTCGACCTCGCGTGGCGTGAGCCCGAGGAGCGCGGCGGGGGAGCGGTCGAGGTCCACGAGCCGGGCGGCGAGCGCCGCGGCCCGAACGGCGAGGTCGGGATCGGCGACCTGGGCGCCGCCGGCCACCTTCACGAGGTCGTCGACCAGCTCGCGGGTGGGCCGGGACTTCAGGACGTAGCCGCGGGCGCCGGCTCGGAGGCTTCGCAGCAGCATGCGCTCGTCGTCCGCGTCCGTGTAGAGCACGACCGGGACGTCGGGGGCGCCCGACCGGAGGTCGGACAGCTGCTGCAGGCCCCCGTCGTCGGTCCCCACGTCGTCCAGGAGGACGACGTCGGGCCGGGCGGCGCGGGTCGGGGGGAGGGCCGAGGAGGCGGGCGACGGGCCCGTCACCTCGATCGTCCCCTGGAACGGCTCGAGCAGGGTCCGCAGCCCGTGGACGACCAGCTCGCTGGCGCTGGTCGGAGCGACTCGGACCGGGAGATCTGGGGTGGTGGTTGCGGTGCTCATGGTGGTCACGCGTCCTTACCCCCGCGGCGGCGAACGCATTCGCACTCGCCGGACGACGTTCAACGATCGCCGATCGCGCCGCGCCGCAGGGGTCGTCGCCGTCGGCCCCGGTCGGCCCGACGAGGAGCCGTGGGCCGTCCGCCGATCGCACCGGCGGCCGCCGGTAGCGTGCGCGGCATGCCGGAGCCGTCGACCCGACCACCCCGATCCGTGGCGGGGAGGGTCGCCGTCGTGACGGGGGCCGGCAGCGGCATGGGGCGAGCGACCGCCCGCCTGCTGGCCGCGGAGGGCGCGCTCGTGGCGTGCTGGGACGTGGCGCTCGAGCGGGTGCACGAGGTGGCGGTCGGCATCGTCGCCGACGGCGGGCGTGCCGTCGCCGTGCCCGTGGACATCTCCGACGCGGCGGCGGTGTCGGATGCGGTCGAGTCGACCCGCGCCGCGCTCGGCCCGGTCGACCTGCTGGTGAACAACGCCGGGATCAGCCTGCCCGCGCCGCTCGACGGCGACGGGTGGCGCGAGGCGTGGGACCGCACGCTCGCGGTGAACCTCACGGGACCGGCGCTCGTGCTCCGGGCGTGCCTCGACGACCTGCGGCGCGACGGCGCCGGTCGGGTCGTGAACATCGCCTCGACCGAGGGCCTGGGGGCGACCGCGTTCCTCAGCCCGTACACCGCGGCGAAGCACGGCGTCATCGGGCTCACGCGGTCCGCGGCGGTGGAGCTGGCGCCCGCGGGCGTCACCGTGAACTGCGTGTGCCCCGGCCCGATCCGCACGGGCATGACCGAACCGATCCCCGACGAGCACAAGGAGCGGTTCGCCCGGCGCCGGGTGCCGATGCGCCGCTACGGCGAGCCCGAGGAGGTGGCCGACGTGATCGTGTCCCTGCTGCTGCCGTCGATGACCTACGCGACCGGAGCGGTCGTGGCGGTCGACGGCGGGCTCACGGTGCAGAACACGTGAGCACCGACGACCGCGAGGAGCCCGACGCCCCGCTCCTGCCGGGCGCGCTGGCGGCGGACGAGGCCGACCTCGTGCTCGGCTCGCTCGCCACGACGCGTGCGGTCCGGCGCTACCGCGACGAGCCGATCCCCGTCGAGGACCTCAACCGCATCCTGTTCACGGCCACGAGGGCGCCCTCGGGGTCGAACCGCCAGGGGTTCCGGTTCCTGGTGCTGCGCGACGGCCCTCGCGCCGTGCGGGCCCGGGCGCTCATCGGGGGCGCGGCCCGGGAGATCTGGGCCGCGAAGCGGGCGTCGGACGGCTACGACGCCGGGAGCGGGACGGACGCGTCGTCGCCCAAGGCCCGGATGGCGGCGACGATGGAGCACTTCGTCGACCACTTCGAGGAGATCCCGGTCGTGGTCCTGGTCGGCGCGGCGCGGCACCGGCCCGGGCCCGAGGAGACGATCGGCGCCTCGATCTACCCCGCGTGCCAGAACCTGCTGCTCGCTTCCCGGGCGCTGGGCTACGGCGGCGTGATGATGACGTGGCACCGGGCCGTCGAGGCGGAGCTCCGGGAGGTGCTCGACATCCCCGACGACGTGTTCCTGGCGGCCACGATCACGCTCGGCCGGCCCGTCGGGCACCACGGGCCGGTGCGCCGGATGCCGGTCGAGGGGTTCGTGTACGAGGACCGCTGGGGCGACCACCCCGACTGGGCGGTCGACCCGCCCGGCACCCGCCACACCTCCTGGCGTCGCTGACCCGCCGGCCCGGTCACTGCAGACCCGGCGACCCGTCCCGCGGCTGCCGAACTCGTCGACATCCGTCGCCCCACACGACGGCGGGCGACGAGTTCGGCGCGAGGTGGGGCGATCCGTCGCACGCGGGCGGCGGATCTCGGACAGGATCTCCCGCATGAGCGACACCCCCGACGTCAGCTGCGACCACCTCCAGGGCATCGGCGCGGACGGCGCCCTGCTCGGCGCGCCGCCGAGCGGCGACGGCTGCGTGGAGTGCCTCCTGGAGGGCGGTCGCTGGGTCCACCTCCGCCGCTGCCTCGAGTGCGGCCACGTCGGGTGCTGCGACAGCTCGCCCAGCCGCCACGCCAGCGCCCACGCCCGCGAGCGCGGCCACGCCCTCGTGCAGTCCTTCGAGCCGGGCGAGGACTGGGTCTGGTGCTACGTGGACGACGTGATCCTGTCGGTCGAGGGCTACGACGGGAGCCCGTCGCACCCCTGAGCGGATCGCATCCCCCGGGCTCCCGGTGGGCCGGGCCCACTAGCCTGCCGGGGCACCGGGACGGGGCGTGACGTGCCGGGCGAGGGGTCCGAGGGGCGGCGAGAGCGAGAGGGGAGGCGGCTCCGGATGGAGGCGCTCGAGCGGCCGGGGATCGTGTTCCAGAGCGCGGACCCGCGCACGGCCGAGGTCGTGGGCGCGGAGCTCGTCAAGCGCTACGGCGCCGACTACACGATCCGCACGTGCACCGATCCCGGCGGGCTGCGCACGACGGCGGCCGAGCTGGTCGCCGAGGGCGTGCCGATCTGCCTCGTGCTCGCCGGCGTCGGGGGCGAGGACCCCGACGGCATCGAGCTCGTGGCCGGCCTCCGGGACGACCACCCGTCGGCCCGCCGCGGCGTGGTCGTGTCGTGGGGCGACTTCGGCCGGGCGCAGGAGGTGTTCGACGCCGTGGCCGACGGATCGATCGAGTTCTTCCTCGTGCGACCCGAGCAGCTGCGCGACGAGGAGTTCCACCGGTCCCTCACGGAGCTCCTGGAGGAGTGGTCGCTCGCCCGGGGCGGTGGCTTCGAGGCGGTGCGGATCGTCGGTGACCCGAGCTCGCTGCGGGTGCACGAGCTGCGCGACACCTTCAGCCGCAACCACATCCCGCTCGGTTACCACGAGCCCGACTCCGAGCGCGGGCGGGCCCTGATCGAGCGCGCCGGCCCCGACGCCCGGCTCCCGCTCATCTCGCTCCGCTTCACCCCGCAACCGATCGTCCTGCAGGACCCGACGGACATCGAGATCGCCGACGCGTTCGGCCTCACCCTGCAACTGGACCCCGAGGAGGTCCGGGACGTCGTGATCATCGGCGCCGGGCCGGCCGGCCTGGCCGCTGCCGTGTACGGCGCGTCGGAGGGCCTGAACACGCTCGTGGTCGAGCAGCAGGCGGTCGGCGGGCAGGCGGGCACGAGCTCGCTCATCCGCAACTACCCGGGCTTCCCCCGGGGCATCAGCGGCGCGCGGCTCGCGTTCAGCGCCTTCCACCAGGCGTGGATGTTCGGCGCCACCTTCCTGTTCATGCGCGAGGCCGTCGGGCTGCGGACGGACGGCGACCTCCACGTGGTGGAGCTGTCCGACGGCACGTCCGTGCGCACCCGCACCGTGATCGTCGCCCAGGGCGTGACCTACCGGCGCCTCGGCGTGCCGGAGCTCGAGGAGCTGCAGGGGAACGGCGTGTTCTACGGCGCCGCGGTCACCGAGGCGCCGCAGCTCCAGGACCGTTCGGTCGTGGTCGTCGGCGGTGGGAACTCCGCCGGCCAGGCCGCCGTGCACCTGGCGCGGTTCGCGAGCGACGTCACGATCCTGGTGCGGGGTGAGGGCTTGGCGGCCACGATGTCGGACTACCTCGTCCGGGCCATCGACGCGGCGCCGACCATCCACGTCGAGGCGGGCGTCGAGGTCGTCGGCGGCGGCGGCGCCGGTCGGCTCGAGCGGCTGGTCCTGCGCGACCGCCGCACCGGCGAGGAGCGCGAGCGCGCCGCCGACGCGCTGTTCCTGCTCATCGGCTCGGAGCCGCGCACGGACTGGCTGGAGGGCGTCGTGGCACGCGACGACTGGGGCTTCGTGTGCACCGGGACGGACCTCGCCGACGGCGTCGGGGGGCGGATGGCCGGGCCGCTCGAGACCAGCGTGCCGGGCGTGCTCGCCGTGGGCGACGTGCGGCGCGGCTCGGTGAAGCGCGTCGCCACCGGCGTGGGCGAGGGTGCCCTCGCCATCCCGTTGGTGCACCGCTACCTGGACGAGCTCGGCCGGGCGAGGGCGGACGCATGAGCGCCGAGGTGTCCCCGGTCGGGGTCCGCCGGCTCACCGGGGCGATGCGGGGGCTGCTCGTCGTGGCGGGCGTGCTGGTCGTCCTCGCGGGCGTGCAGCTGTTCGTGTTCCCGCTGCGCACGGCCACCTACTTCGCCTGGACGATCCAGCCGCCGATGACCGCCGTCTTCCTCGGCGCGGCGTACTGGTCGAGCGCGGTCTTCGAGTGGATGGGCGCCCGGTCGCGCACGTGGGCGGGCGCTCGCATCGCGGTGCCCACGGTGTTCGTCTTCACGACCCTCACGCTGGTCGTGACGCTCGTGCACCTGGAGAAGTTCCACCTCGGGGCCGAGTTCCCCGGCTCCACGAGGGCGGTCACGTGGGCGTGGATCGCGATCTACGCGGTCGTCCCCGTGCTGATGGCGGTCGTCTGGGTGGCGCAGGCCCGGGTGCCGGGCACGGACCCGCCGCGGACGGCGCCGCTGCCCGCTGCGCTCACGGCGCTGGTGGCGGCCCAGGCGGTGCTGTTCGTGGTGGTCGGGCTGCTCCTGCTCGTGCGGCCCGCGTCGGCGACCTGGTGGCCGTGGACCGTCACCCCGCTCACCGGTCGCGCGATCGGCGCGTGGGTGCTCAGCCTCGGGGTCGCCGCCGCCCACGCGGTCCTCGAGCGCGACGCGGTGCGGCTCCGCCCGGCCGCCGGCGCCGACGTGGCGTTCGCGCTCCTGCAGGGCGTGGCGCTGCTCCGGCACGGCGGCGACCTCGACTGGCGCTCGGCCACGTCGTGGGTCTACGTCGCGGTGCTGGTCGCCATGTTCGGCATCGGCACGTGGACGCTCCTCGCCGCCCGCGGCCACGACGTGGTGGACGTCCGCGGCGCCACCTCGGACGGGCGGCCCGCTGCGGCGGTGGCGCCGCCCGCCGCACCTCCGGCAGCGACGGACCCGTCGCAGGTCGGCTGATCCGGCCGACGTCGGGCGCCGGCGCTCAACCGGCCTTGTGGCGGTCGAGGCGCTCCGCGCCGGACTCCACCCCCGGGAGCTGCGCGTGGTAGCCGCCGGGACGGGCGGCGAGCAGCTCGCCGACGATCGCCTCCACGTCGTCCCAGCCGGCGGCACGCGGCGCCGCCAGGTGCCGGTTGTAGGGCTGCGCGAACACGATGACCTCGTTGCCGCCGGCGCGGAGGGCGGCCACGTTGTGCGGCGCGTCCTCGACGTACGCGTCGGCCTGGGCCTCCGGCTTGGCGCCGAGGAAGCAGAGGTCCCGGTACGGGATGCGGTGGCGGTCGAGCCACTCGACGGTGTCGGAGACGATCAGCGCGTGGCCCCAGTTCGTCACGAGCCGGTGCGTGATGATGCGGATCCAGACGCCGGCGTCGGACAGGCGCCAGAGGGCGTCGCTCACACCGGGGAGCGCGGGCATCTCCCTGAACATGCGGTGGTCCTGGACGGCGCGTCGGTGGAGGTCGAGGAACCCCTCGCGATCGAGGCCCCACTCCGCGAAGTCCCAGCTGACCTCGGTGGTGAGCGACTCCTCCGACATCCCGCGCTCGACCGCCGCAGCGGTGCGGAACGCGGAGGTGTAGTCGGCGCAGACCCCGTCGAGGTCCACGCCGAGCACGAACTCGTCGCTCACGTCGACCGCCCGTGCTTCGGCAGGTGGCGGCGCGCGCCGCCGACGGACCGCAGGGCGATGGCGTCCGCGGCGAGCACCTCGAAGTTCGCGAGGGCCGTCGCCTCCCACGTGAGCTCGGCGGCGCGGGCGAGCGCGCCGGCCTGGAGCCGGCGCCGCAGCTCGTCATCGGTCAGCACGTCGACGATCGCCGACACGAGGTCGGGGTCGTTCGAGCGCAGCAGGCCGCTGCGGTCGGCATCGATGGCGTCGGCGTGCCCCGCGATGTCGGTGGCCACGGTCGGCGTCCCGCACGCCGCTGCCTCGGTGAGCGTCATGCCCCACCCCTCGCGCGTCGATGCCGACACGGTCACCCAGGCCCGGCGGTAGAGGGCGCGGAGCTCGTCGTCGGTCAGGCGGCCGGGGAGGTGGACCCAGCGCTCGCCGCCGACCTCCCGGACGACGCCCTCGATCTCGTCGCGCGAGTAGCCCTCGCCGACGACGGTGAGCTCGACGTCGGGCACCTTCTCCCGCACGCCGGCCATGATCCGGACGAGGCGCGGGAAGTCCTTGACCGGCGTGAGCCGGCCGACCGCGACCGCCAGCGGGGTCGGCGACCGGTCGCCGGCCGGCGAGAACGACGGGTCGATCCCCGGCTCGATGACCGTGACGTGGTCGCGGTCGAAGCCGAGCTCGTCGACCAGCTCCTCCTTGGAGGACCGCGACAGCGTCACCACCGGCACCCGGCGGTACCACGGCGGGGCGAGCCGCTCCTCGAGCACGTTGCCGAGCCGGGCGATCGGGCCGGGCAGGCTCTGCTGCCACATCGGGCCGTGGACGTGGTGCAACCACACCGACGTCGGCCCGTGCCACCAGAGCGGCGACAGGAACGGCACGCCGTTCCAGATCTCGACGACCGCGTCCGCCGGCCCGAGGCGGCCGAGCACCTCGGCGGCCGCGGCACGCGGGAACACCGAGTAGCGGCTCCCGCGGCGGCTGACGGTGTAGCCCTGCCGGGACGCGACAGGGGGCCGGCCGACCGCGGACGAGGTCCGGTGGGTCACCCGGACGCCGGCCTGGGTCCAGATGGCCGAGATGTTGTCGGCGTGGACCTCGGAGCCCCCGGCCTCGTCGTCGTCGAGGTCGCGCCACGCGAACGTGTGCACCCGGTGCACGCCCGACCGGCCGGCGAGCTCGGCGATCGTGGCGAGGGTGTCGTCGCTTGCAACGGGGGTCTGCATGGGGCCCCGTATGCTACGAGGTCACGTCCCAGAGCCCGGCCATCCCGACCGAGGAGCACCTGTGAAGCTGACCGGAGAGCGCCCGATGCAGGGCCAGACCCCCGACTCCCTGCTGGCGCTGCACACCGCCGGGTACCGGGAGGTCCGTGCCCGCATCGGCGGGGGGCGCTTCCTGGACGTCGGCTGCGGACTGGGCGACGAGTCCGTGGGGTTCACCGGGGGCGGCCGGGAGCTGGTGGGCGTGGACTACGACGCCGACACCGCGGCCACGGCCGTGCGGACCCACGGCGACGCCGGCATGCGGGCGATCTGCGCCGACGGCTCGATCCTCGCCCTCAAGGGCGACACGTTCGACCACGTGTGCTCATCGCACCTCATCGAGCACTTCGTGGAGCCCGAGCACCACGTCCGCGAGGTGGCGCGGGTGCTGGCCCCGGGCGGCACCGCGTTCTTCATCACGCCGAACAAGCCGGCCGACTTCGAGAACCCGTACCACGTGTACCTGTTCGACCCCGAGGACCTCGCGGCCATGCTCGGTCGCCACTTCCGCACCGTCGAGCTGTGGGGCCTGGACGCCACGCCGGTCGTCAAGGCGGACTTCGAGAAGCGCCGTGCCATGGCGGACAAGCTCCTCCGGCTCGACCCGCTCGGCCTCCGGCACAAGCTGCCCCGCGGCGCGTACGTGTGGATGCACGCCACGGGTCGGCGGGTCGCCTACCGGTTCACGAACACCGAGCAGGTCGGCGGCAACTCCGGCATCACGGACGACGAGTTCTTCCTCACGGAGGACATCGACCCGAGCACGCTGGTGCTCTTCGCCGTCTGCGCCGACCCGATCGACTGACGCCCGGCCCCGCCGCGCACCGTTCCGCGGTGCCGAGAGCGTGGGAGATCCGGGGGTCTCGCACCACAGAGCGGTGCAGGGGGCCGGGTCAGGGGACGCGGTGCTCGTCGGCGTGGTCGGCGAAGGCGCCGTCGAGGGCGTCGGGCCGGTCGACCTGGAGGACCGCGAGCTCGCTGCCGTCGGGTGAGGTGAGGACCGCGGCGTCGCCCTCGGGCGTTCCCATCGGCCCGTCGACGGTCCAGCCCGCGCCCCGGAGGTGGTCCACCGCGGCGTCGACGTCGGCGACCGCGAAGATCGGGAGGACGGTGCCGTTCGGCCGGTGGTCGGCGAGGATCACGAGCGGGCCGGTCCCGTCGTGCACGTCGATGCCGGCCACGTCGGCGCCGAAGCGCCGGAACCGCCAGCGCAGCCGCCCGCCCAGGTCCTCGGTCCAGCGGGCGATCGCCGTGTCGGTGTCGCCGGTGGCGACGTAGAGGAAGCGGAGCTCGCCGAGCTCGGCGGGGGTCACGTGTCGAGTGTCGCGCCCCCGGCGCCGTCGTCGCCGGGCTCGGTGCCGTCGGCCGCTCGCCGGTGGCGACGGAGGACCTCCACGAGCGGGTCGATGGCGAGCAGCGCGGTGGCGAGCAGCGCCCACGCGTGGGTGACCTCGAACTTGTTCATCCAGTCGAAGTCGACGAGGTAGTCGTTGCGGGCCTGCTTGGCGACGATGAACAGCGCGGCGGCCGCCAGCGCCCCCACGCACGCCAGCCGCAGCAGCACCTGGCCGCGTCGGAGGACGAGCGCGAGCGCCGTGACCAGGCCCGCCGCGAGGCCGACCCACGGTCCCATGAACACGAGCGTGACGAGCCCGACGGCGAGCCCGCCGAGGGCGCCCCGGAGGAGCGGGAGGCGGTCGCCGTCGGGCGCGAGCGGCGCGATCCCACGGACGTCCATGTCCGGGATGCCGTCCTCGGGCAGGGGCGCGCCGGCCAGCCACCGGATCGGTCGGACGGCGAGGAACAGGCAGAGCGCGACGCCGAGGAGCGACGCCCCGATCGCCAGCCAGACGAGCGTCTGGGGCGTCCACGTCATCGTGATCGTCGCGTTCGCTCCGACGACCTTCGGATCCACGCGCCAGCCGTTCGCGAACCCGTTGATCAGCGTCGGCTCGCCGAGGTCCTTGCCGTTCGCCTCCGCGTGCCAACCCGGGGACAGGCTCTGGCCGAGGACCACCCAGTACGGCTCGTCGGCGGCCTTGACCGTCGCCGTGTAGGTGAGGCGCGACGGCCGGTCTGTCGTCGTGCGCGGCGGCGTGGGGCCGGGCCCGGGCGGGTGGGCCAGCGTGTCGACGCCGGGGCCGCCGCCGGCGGCGGAGGCGAGGGTGAGCAGGTCGACGTCGAGGCCCGAGGTGCGCCCCTGCGTCGTCGTCAGGAGGGTGCGGCCGGCGGGCACCTCGACCGGCGCCGAGCACGACTCGAGCCGCATGAGGTCCCGCGACAGCGCCTGGTCGACCGTGCCCACGACCCGCAGCCCGACGGGGGTCCCGCCGACGGTGAGGAGGTCCTCCCGGCAGGTGTCGGGGAAGGGCGTGCCGGCGGGGAGCGCCGGGCGGGTCGGCAGCCCGAGCTCGGCGACGCCGACGGGGACGACGGTCCGGGCGCCGCCGAACCAGTCCTTCGACGCGACCTCGTGGACCTGGTCGATGCGGAAGCGGAACGTCGTCCCGGTGACGGGACCGGTCGGCACGTCGACGGTCGTGGTCGCGCCGCGGGCACCACCCTCGCCCCGCGCCCCCTCGCCCAGGTCGATCGGCCCCAAACCGCCCGCCCCCTGG
>JAEVZA010000263.1 GCA_023392475.1 Actinomycetes bacterium
GCGCCGTGGGCGTCGAGCACGACCACCCGCGCGCCCTCACGGGCGGCGACGGCCGCGGCCGTCAGGCCCGCCAGACCGGCGCCGACGACGACCACGTCGACCTCGCGGACCTCGCCGGGTTCCTGCGTCGCTCCCATGTGCCACCTCCGGGCCGGGGCCGCCGGATCGCGGCCGTCACCTGGATGACGACGGCCGGCCCCGATCCGTGACAGGTCGGGGCGGCGGGCGCCGGGGACGTGCGTGGGACGGTGGCCGGGCGGTCAGTCCGCCGTGCGGCGGCGGTACATGGCGACCGCCAGGGGCACGCACACCGCCAGGATCAGCAGGCTCCAGAGGATCGACGCCGCCACCGGGTGCTGCATCGGCCAGACGTCGACGGCCTTCGACGGGTTGGGGTTGCCGAACAGCTCGCGCACCGCCGCGGTGACGGCGCTGACCGGGTTCCACTCGGCGATCGTGGCCAGCACGGTCGGCATGGCCTGGGTCGGCGCGAAGGCGTTCGACACGAACGCCAGCGGGAACAGCACGAGGAAGGCGAGCGCCTGCCCCGACTCCGGGTCGCTGGCCTTCAGCCCGATGATCCCGCAGGCCCAGCTCAGCGCGTAGGCGAACAGGAGGGCGACGCCGATGCCGGCCAGGACGTGGAGCGCGTCCGTGCTGGGGCCCCACCCGATGACGGCGCCGGTCAGCAGCACGAAGGTGGTGCACAGCGCGGCCGACAGGAGGTCGGCGAGCGAGCGACCCACGAGCACCGCCGACGACGCCATCGGCAGGGTCCGGAACCGCTCGATCACGCCCGTGTGGAGGTCGGTGCTCAGGCCGACCGCGGTGCCGACCGCGGAGGTGGTGAGGTTCAGTGCGAGGAGACCCGGGACGAGGAAGTCCTTCACGTTCGCCCCACCGGGCAGCACCATCGCCGCGCCGAAGATGTAGACGAACAGCACGGTGAACAGCACCGGCTGCACGGTCACGTCGGACAGCTGCATCGGCTCCCGCGCGATGTGCACGAGGTTGCGCCGGATCATCACCCAGCTGTCCTGGATCCACATCGCGAGGCGCCCGGTCGGGGCGGCGGTGGCGGGCACCGCGGCGGCCGCCGGGGTGGTCGAGGGGGTCAGTGTGGTGCTCATGCGGCGGCTCCGTCGCGGTCGCTGGGGTCGGTGGCCGCGTCGTCGTGGCGGCCCGTGAGGGAGAAGAAGACGTCGTCGAGCGACGGCTGGTGGAGCTGCACGTCGTCGACCTCGATGCCCTGCGCGTCGAGTGCGCGGACGAGCTCGGTCACGAGCCCGGGGCGCGGGGCGACCCGGGCCTGCAGGACCCGGCCGCCGTCGGTGACCTCGACGTCGCCGCGCACGAACCCGCCGAGGGTGGCGGGAGCACGGTCGTCGGGGCGGGTCAGCGTCAGCGCGAGCTGCTCGCCACCGATGGCCGACTTGAGCTCGCCCGCCGTGCCCTCGGCGATGACCGTGCCGTGGTCCACGACGACGATCCGGTCGGCCAGCTCGTCGGCCTCGTCCAGGTACTGGGTGGTGAGCAGCACGGTGGCGCCGTCGGACACCAGCTCGCGCATGACCTCCCACATCCGCAGGCGGCTCGTCGGGTCGAGGCCCGTGGTGGGCTCGTCGAGGAAGAGCACCGGCGGCCGGGCGACGAGGCTCGCGGCGAGGTCCAGCCGGCGGCGCATGCCGCCCGAGTACGTCTTGACGGGCCGGTCGGCGGCGTCCGCCAGCTGGAACCGCTCGAGCAGCTCGGTCGCCCGCGCCTTGGCGGTGGCGCGCCCGAGCCGCGAGAGCTCGCCGAGCATGACCAGGTTCTGGCGGCCGGTGAGCAGCTCGTCGAGCGTGGCGCTCTGGCCCGTCACGCCGATGCGGCGCCGAACCTCTTGGGGGTCGGCCAGGACGTCGAAGCCCGCCACGCGGGCCCGGCCCTCGTCGGGCACCATCAGCGTGGTCAGCGCCCGGACCGTCGTGGTCTTGCCGGCGCCGTTCGGCCCGAGCACGCCGAGCACGGTGCCCGGCGCGGCGTCCAGGCTCACGCCGTCGAGCGCCTGCGTCTCGCCGAAGCGCTTGCGGAGGCCCTCGGCCTCGATCATCGGTCCGTCCATGCGTCGCTCCCGGGGGTCAGGGGGATCTTCGGGGGGTGGGGTGCGATGGCGGCGTCACGGGGGTGCGCCGGTCCACTTACCGGACGGTAAGTCAGCCCTGACCGACCGTCAAGTAGGTTCTCCGGATCGGTACACTGTCGGGGTGACGCTGACCGAACCGGTCTCGACGCGGGACCGCATCCTCGAGACGGCGACCGACCTGTTCATCGAGCAGGGCTACGAGACCACGTCGCTGCGGGAGATCGCCGAGCGCGTGGGGGTCACCAAGGCGGCGCTCTACTACCACTTCGCCAGCAAGGCCGAGCTGGTCGAGGCGCTCGTCGAGCCGCTCGCCCGCGACCAGAAGGAGTTCCTCGACGCGCTCCCCGCCTCCCCCACGATCGTGGAGTGGGCCGACGCGCTCGACGCCCTGGTGGACTGGATGGTCGCCAACCGGCGGCTCTTCCAGCTCTTCGAGCGCAACCACGAGGTGTTCGAGCGCATGCACGACGAGGGCAGCTGGCACCTCGAGCTGCACGACCGGATCAACCAGATCGTCGGCGACCCCACCAAGGACGCCGTGACCCGGGTGCGGATGGCCGCCGGGCTCGGCGCCGCCGCGGCGATGGTCGGGTTCGGCGACGGGCTGATCGACGACGTGGACGACGACGAGATGGGCGTCGAGCTGAAGGCCGCGATCCGTCGGGTGCTCGCCCTCGCGCCGGAAGGCGAGCCGGTGGACCCCGGGACCGCACGTGGGTGACGCGCTCCGGGGCCGCGCCGCGCTCGTGACGGGTGCGAGCCGCGGCATCGGCGCCGACGTCGCGCGGCGCTTCGCGGC
>JAEVZA010000311.1 GCA_023392475.1 Actinomycetes bacterium
CGGCAAGGGCGTGCTCATCGGCCTCATGCTCGTGCTCGCCCTCCTCGTGGGCGCCGCGGGCGGCGTGGCCTGGTCCCGCGTGGCGAACGACGGCCCGCAGACCGCCTCGGCCGGCCTGCCCCAGCAGCAGTCGCCGCAGCAGAGCGATCCGGGCGGCTCGTCGCAGCCGTCGAACGGCTCGCAGTACCCGGGCCTCTTCCCCGGCGGCAACGACCCCTTCGGCCAGTCCGACCAGGGCTCGGGCGGCAGCAGCTCCTCCGGCAACCCGAACGTCGACGCCGACGGCGTGGCCGCCAAGGTCGTGCCCGGCGTGGTCAACATCAACACGCTGACGTCGCAGGGCGAGGGCGCCGGCACCGGCATGATCCTCACCTCCGACGGCCGGGTCCTCACCAACAACCACGTCGTGCGCGGCGCGATGAAGATCGTGGTGACGGACGCGGACACCGGCAAGCAGTACTCGGCGAAGGTCGTCGGCACGGTCCCGACCCAGGACGTCGCCGTGCTCCAGCTGAACGACGCCTCGGGCCTCGACACCGTCAAGACCGGCGACTCCTCCAAGGTGCGCACGGGTGACGGCGTGGTCGCCATCGGCAACGCCGGTGGCAAGGGCGGCACGCCGACGGTCGTGTCCGGCAGCGTCGTGGCGCTCAACCGCAGCATCACGGCGAGCGACGAGTCGGGCGCCGAGGCGCAGCGCCTCAGCGGCCTCATCCAGATCGACGCCCAGATCGTCCCGGGCGACTCGGGCGGCCCGCTGGCCAACACCGACGGCCAGGTCATCGGCATCAACAGCGCCGCCTCGGCGAGCAACCAGTCCGGCGCCACCTCCGAGGGCTACGCCATCCCGATCAACACGGCGCTCGACCTCGCGAAGCAGATCGTGGCCGGCCACGAGACCGACACCGTGCACATCGGCGTGCGGGGCGTGCTCGGCGTGCAGGTCGTCCCGGCCTCCTCCGGCGACTTCGGCGGCGGCACGACGGGCGGCGGCGCCCAGGTGGCCGGCGTGGCCTCCGGGTCCGGCGCCGAGAAGGCCGGCGTCACCTCCGGCGACACCATCACCACCCTCGACGGCCAGCAGGTCACCTCGGCCGAGGGCCTCACCTCGGCCATGCAGGACCACAAGCCCGGCGACAAGGTGAAGCTCGGCTGGACCGACGCCTCGGGCCAGAGCCACACGGCCACGGTGACCCTCACCGAGGGTCCCCCCGACTGATCTCCCGCCTCTCCCGACCCCCAGCGCTCGGGGTGCCGTCAGACCTCTGACGGCACCCCGAACCGCGTCTGGTACGGGGTGAGGCGCTCCCGGTGCTCGGCGAGGTCGAGGCCGGTGTCCTCGAAGCGGTAGTCGTGGGTGGGGCCGCGGCCCTCGTGCCGCTCGCCGACGTAGGCGAGCATCCGCTCCTCGTGCGCCGGTCCCAGCTCGAGGTCCCACGAGGCGTACAGCCGCCGGACCACGGCGACCGGATCCGCGACGAGGTCGGCGTACACGACGTCGGAGATCCGGTCCTCGGGCAGCGTGCCGGCGTCGCGCACCGTCGTGACCTCGTCCATGAGGAAGCCGAGCCCGAAGCCGAGGAGCTGGGCGATCCCGTCGTGGTCGACGTGGTCGGAGTGCATCCAGTGGAGCGTCGCCATGAGGTCGGCGAGCGACCCGATCACGCGGAGCGGGTCGCGGTGGGTGATGACCACGCGGGCGTCGGGGTACTCGGCGAAGAGGGCGGGGAGCGCGGAGAGGTGCGACGGCGCCTTCAGCACCCAGCGGCCGGGGTGGCGCGACTGGAGCGTGGCCAGGGTCCGCCGGTGCCACGCGTACTCCGGGGCGTGGTCGCCCCCGGCCCGGTGCAGCACGTACGACGGCACGTTCCACAGCCCGGTGAACATATCGGTGGAGAACTGGTGCGCGAAGGCGAAGATGCACTCGGTCGGCAGGAAGCCGCGGTTCTCGTGCATGCCGGTGAACGCCGGGACCATCTCGTCCATCACGGTGATCTCGGCGTCGGACGCGGCGACGCGGGGGTCGTCCTCGTAGGTGGCCGCCTCGGGGACGGGCACCGAGTACATCAGCTCCCACAGCCGCGGTGAGCGCACGTCGGGGTCGAGCGAGAGCAGCTCGTGCAGCAGCGTCGTGCCCGAGCGGCCGAGGCCGGTGACGAACACGGGCGCCTCGACCGGTCCGGCGAGCACCGAGGGCTCCCGGGCCCACAGGTCGACGAGTCGCAGCCGGTTCTGGAGGATGCGCTGCAGCTCGGTGCGGGTCCGCAGGCGTCCGGGCAGGTGCAGCCGCGCGTCCTCCTCGAGCGAGCCGAGCAGCACCTCGAAGGGCTCGCGGAACCAGTCGTCGCCCCAGTCGTGGAGGCCGGTGGTCGCCTCCGCCGTGGCGAGCAGGGTGGGGGCGTCGAGGGGCACGAGCGCGGCGCCGTCGTCGCCGAGCGAGCGGCCCGTGACCGCCAGCTTGTCGACCCACGGCGCCCGGGGTGGCGGTGTCCACGTCACGCTACGATCCTGCCACTGCACCTGACGCACGTGTCAGGTTTCCGATCACCTTGGAGCGGAGGCACCGGGATGACCATCCACGTCGAGCGGAACCCGACCATCGACGGGCGGACGATCGAGCACGCGGTCCTGATCACCATCGACCGCCCCGAGGCCCGCAACTCCCTCGACCTGTACCACTTCCGGGACCTCGCCGGCGCGTGGCGGGACCTGCGCCTCGACGACGACCTGTGGCTCGGGATCGTCACCGGCGTCCCCGGCAACTTCATGTCCGGCGCGGACCTCAAGACCTACATCCCGCAGGTGACCGAGCTCATGAAGGAGATCGGCAAGGGCGAGGTCAAGGAGATCGACGGCTGCCGCCTGTCCGACGGGACGAAGGCCGTGCTGCGCGACGTCCAGCTCTACAAGCCCGTCATCGCCGCCATCGACGGCCCGTGCGTGGCCGGCGGCATGGAGATGCTCGGCGGCGTGGACATCCGCATCGCCACCCCCAACGCGTCGTTCGGCGTCATGGAGCCGAAGCGGGGCCTGTTCGCCGGCGGCGGCACGACGGCGCGGCTGCCCCGGCAGCTCGCCTTCCCCGCGGCGATGGAGTTCCTGCTCACCGCGGAGGCGTTCCCGGCGGAGCGGGCGCTGGAGCTCGGCCTGCTGAACGAGATCGTGCCGACCGAGGAGCTGCTGCCGCGGGCGGGCGAGTGGGCGCGGCGCATCCTCGCCAACGCGCCGCTCGCCGTGCAGGCCACCAAGGAGTCCGTCATCCGGGGCCTCAACGTCACGCTGGCCGACGCCTACGGCATCGAGCACGAGCTGTCGCAGCTGATCTTCTCGAGCGAGGACGCCAAGGAGGGCCCGCTCGCGTTCAAGGAGAAGCGCGAGCCGCGGTGGCAGGCCAAGTGAGCCGGAGGCACCGCTGATGGCCGTCGACCCGCGCACGCCGTGCATCATCGGCGTCTCGCAGCGCACGTGGCACCTGTCCGGCGACGAGCATGCGCCGGAACCGCTCGACATGCAGGCCGAGGTCGTGCGCGCCGCCGCGCATGACGCGTCGGCCTCGGGCGACGTGCTCGCCGCAGTCGACGGACTCGACGTCGTGTACTGCATGTCCTGGCCGTACGACGACCCCGTCGGCCGCCTCGCCGCGGCGCTCGGCATCGACCCGGCGCGGCGCCACTACTCCGGGATCGGCGGCACCGTCCCGCAGCAGCTCCTGGACGCGGCCGCGGAGCGGATCCTCCGCGGCGAGTCCGACGTGCAGGTCGTGGTCGGCGCCGAGGCGCTCGACACCAAGCGGCGCCTGAAGAGGGCGGGGGAGCGACCGGCGTGGTCGCACCGGCACCCTGAGCCGCCGGGCATGCCGTTCGAAGCGCCGTTCCACCCGGCCGAGGTCGCCCACGAGCTGTTCCAGGCGTGGCTGACCTTCGCAATCCGGGACGTGGCGCGCCGCGCCGCGCACGACGAGGCACCCGCAGCGCACCGGGAGCGGCTCGGCGCGCTCCTGTCCCCGATGACGGACGTGGCGGCCGCCAACCCGCACGCGTGGTTCCCGGTCGTCCGCAGCGCCGAGGAGCTCATCACGCCCACCGCGGACAACCGCATGGTGGGCTACCCGTACACGAAGCTGATGGTCTCGGTGATGGACGTCGACATGGCGGCGGCGACCGTCGTGGCGTCGTGGGCCGCCGCCGATCGCCTCGGCGTGCCGACGGACCGGCGCGTCGTCCTCCGCGGCTGGTCGTACCTCACCGATCCCGTCTACGTGGCGGAGCACGGCGACCTCGGTCGCTCACCCGCGATGGCGGCCGCGGCGGGCCGGGCGCTGTCCGCGGCCGGGGTCGGCGTCGACGACGTCGCCCACCTCGACCTCTACTCGTGCTTCGCCTCGTCGGTGGACCTCGCCCGGGACGGGTTGGGCATCGGCGAGGGCGACGGCCGGTCGATGACCGTCACCGGCGGGCTCCCGTACGCCGGTGGTCCGGCGTCGAACTACCTGTCGCACGCGGTCGCCTCGATGGTCGGGCGCCTCCGGGCCGACCCGGGCGCGGTCGGGCTGGTGAGCGGCGTCGGGATGCACCTGACCAAGCACGTGTACGCCGCGTACTCCACCACCCCCGGGCCGGTGTCCGTGCCCGACGACGCGACCGCGCAGGCGGCGCTCGACGCCGCCAACCCGCCCCGCCGGATCACCGACACGTGGACCGGCCCGGCCACGCTCGCCGCGTACTCGGTCGTCCACGGCCGCGACGGCGCGCCGCAGTGGGGCCTCGGTGTCTGCGACCTCGACGACGGGTCGCGTGCCTACGCCCGCACCGACGAGGCGGAGGTCCTCGCGGCCTGGGAGGACGAGGAGTGGGTCGGCCGTCCGGTGCGCCTCACGGCCGACGGCCAGGTCAACCGCCTCGCCACCTGACCGCGCCCACCCACCCACCCGCACCGCACGTTCGGCGTCCCCCGTGGTCGGATCACGAC
>JAEVZA010000346.1 GCA_023392475.1 Actinomycetes bacterium
GCGTCGGATGGTCTCCCACTCGCCGAGCGCCCGGAGGGTGAGCACGGCGACGACGGCCACGCCGCCCGCCCCCATCAGGGCGCACAGCAGGGTCAGCAGGCCCACCGCGGCGCCGCCGAACCCGCCGATGTCGGCGAAGGCGTAGCCGATGAACCCGCCGGCGACGCCGCCGACGAGGATCGACGCGAAGGCGAGGACCCGGGCGGTCACGGACGGCAGGGCGGACTCGGGGTCCGCACCGGCGCTGGGGGTCGACATGGCACGGATGATACGGCCCGACCGCGAATGCTCAAGAGCGCGGCCGGGACGCCGATGGCTCATCGAGGAAGGGGCTCCCACCCCGACGGAGGACGCACGACCCGTGGACGAGCAGCGCAAGAAGAGCGACGAGACCCGGCACCTGCCGGCGCGCGTGGAGGCCGACGTGGCGCCCCCGGAGCTGCTGGTCCCACCCCGCCGGCTGGGTCGCCTGCTGGCGCAGGCGCGCGTGGCCCACGGGTTCAGCCTCGAGGACGTCTGCGAGGAGCTCGACGGCCGCTTCACCGAGGTCGACGTGCTCGAGATCGAGACCGGCCGGCGGCCGATGACGGACCAGGAGCTGCAGTTCCTCGCCGAGCTGTACGAGGTCGAGACCTCCACGATGGTGCCGGGCCGCAGCGAGCTCGAGATCGACGTCGAGGACGGCCTCCTGCAGGCCGGCGGTTCGTCGATCGACGTGTCGCCGCAGGCCGAGCGCCGCGAGATCCTGAGCAAGTACCTCGCGCTCGTCTACTCGATGCGCGGCCAGGAGCCCGGCTCGTCGGTGACGCTTCGGCTCAACGACCTCGACGTGCTCGCCGAGGCGCTCGCCTCACAGCGGCGCTCGGTCGAGGACGAGCTGGTCGACCTCATGGTCGCCACGCCCGAACCGGTCCGGAAGCGCTTCCGCATGCTCCGCGGCCGTCTGCTCGTCCCCGTCGTGGGCGTGCTCGTCGCCGCCACCGCCGGTGGCACGCTGGTGCTCGTGCAGTCGAAGGACTCCTCCGCGGACCAGGCGCACCCCACCGGCGAGGTCGTCCACCCCGACAACCCGGACGTGGAGATCGGCAACGCCGCGGTGCAGGGGCGCCTGCCCGACGGCACCCCCGGTCCGGTCGAGACCCGCGGGGGCTGACGGCTCCCGGCACGTTGTTATCGTGCCGGGCGTGCGCCGTCCGTCCGTCCCGCTCGTGTGCGCGCTGCTCGCGTGCACGACGGTCCTGGCGGGGGCGTGCGGCGGCACCGACACCCACGGCTCCGACGCCGCGCCGGTCGTGCCGGCGTCGCAGTTCCAGGACCTGACCGGCCACCGCACGGTCACGATCGACGCCGTGGACGACGAGTTCCAGCAGCGGTACGTCGAGGTGTCGCCGGGGACCGAGGTCGTGTTCCGGAACGCGGGATCGAACCCGCACAACGTGCTCGCCGTCGACGAGGGCGCGTTCCCCGACATCGACACCGAGCAGCTCATGCCCGGCGACCGGGCCACCGTCACGCTCGACGGGACCGGCGCGTACCCGTACTACTGCTCGCTGCACGGCTCCCCGACCCAGGGGATGAACGCCGAGATCGTCGTCAAGGGCTGACGGTGGCGGGCGTGCGTGCGTGGTTGGTCGGGGGAGCGGTGATCGAGGTCGCCGCGGTCGCCGACGTGCCGGCGGCCGGCGCGGGCGCGCCGGAGGACCCGGGTGCGGTCCTCCTCGTCGAGAACCTCCGCCGCAACGGCACGTCCGACTGGACGCCGCCCGGCGGGGTGATCGACGAGGGCGAGGATCTCGTGGAGGGCCTGGCCCGCGAGGTGGTGGAGGAGACCGGCCTCGCCGTCACCAGCTGGCACGGCCTGCTGTACGAGATCGACGCCGAGGCGCCCGATCTCGGCTGGCACCTCCGCGTGGAGGTGCACCGGGCCGCGGCCGCCGAGGGCGTGGTGGCCGTGGGGGCCGATCCCGACGGCATCGTCGTCGGGGCCGAGTGGGCGGCCCACGGTGGGTGCGTCCGCCTCCTCGACGGTGCGCACCCGTGGGTGCGGGAGCCGCTCCTCGACTGGCTGGCCGAGCGGTGGGAGGCGCCTCGCCGGTACCGGTACCGGATCCTCGGCACCGCGCTCGAGGGCCTCGACGTGCAGCGCCTCGAGCCCTGACCGGCCGCGAGACTGGGTCGGTGGACCCCGGCGAGCGGACCATCCTCCACGTGGACATGGACGCGTTCTTCGCGTCCGTGGAGCTGCTCCGGCGCCCCGAGCTGCGCGGCCGGCCGGTGGCGGTCGGCGGGACCGGGGACCGGGGCGTGGTCGCGGCGGCGTCGTACGAGGCGCGGGCGTTCGGGGTCCGCTCCGCGATGGCGTCGGTGCGGGCGCGGCGGCTGTGCCCCGACCTCGTGTTCCTGCCCGGCGACCACGCGCACTACGCGGAGGTGTCGGGGCGGATCATGGACCTCTTCCGCTCGGTCACCCCGCTCGTCGAGCCGCTGTCCCTCGACGAGGCGTTCCTCGACGTCACCGGCACCCGGCGCCTGCTCGGCCCGGCGCCGCAGGTCGCGGCCGAGCTCCGCGCCCGCGTCCTCGACCGGGAGGGGCTGACGTGCGGGGTCGGCGTGGCGCCGAACAAGTTCCTGGCGAAGCTCGCGTCCGAGGCGGCCAAGCCCGAGGTCACCGCGGCGGGCCCGAGGTACGGCAGCGGCGTGCACGTGGTCGAGCCCGGGGGCGAGCTCGCGTTCCTGCACCCGCTGCCGGTCCAGGCGCTGTGGGGCGTCGGCCCCGCCACGCTGGCCAAGCTGTCGCGCTTCGGCGTCCGCTCGGTCGGCGACCTGGCGGCGCTGCCGGTCGACGTCCTCACCGGCTCGCTCGGCGCCGCGCAGGGGACCCACCTCCACGACCTCGCCTGGGCCCGCGACGACCGCCCGGTCGTGCCCGACCAGGAGGCGAAGTCGATCAGCCACGAGGAGACGTTCGCGACCGACCGCCACGACCCGGACGCGCTGCGCGGGGACCTCGTGCGCATGGCGGACTCGGTGGCCGCCCGGCTCCGGGCCCACGCCGCGTGGGGGCGCACCGTGCAGCTCAAGCTGCGCTACGGCGACTTCACGACGATCACGCGGTCCCGCACGCTGCCGGCGGCGACGGACCGCGGCACCGAGATCGTCGAGCACGCGTGGGACCTGCTCCTCGCGCTGCCGGTGTCCCGCGGCGTGCGCCTGCTCGGCGTCGGCGTCAGCAACCTGACCCACGAGGCACCGGCCCGCCAGCTCACCCTCGAGGACGTGGCGGGGGAGGACCGATCGGGCGAGCCGCCGGCCGAGGACTGGGACGCGGCCAACGAGGTGGTCGACGCGATCCGGTCGCGGTTCGGTGCGGACGTGATCCGGCCGGGCCGGCTGGTCGGCTCCCCGGAGCGTCCCGGCACCCGACCGTGGGGTCCGCAGGCACCCGACCCTCCCGCGATCCCCGGCGCGCCGGTGGAAAAGCCCCGACCTGACCGGCCGGGTCGTGACGGGAGCCGGTAGCGTGTGGGAGCATGCTGGAGTCGAAGACCGAGGGGGACCGGGCTCATGCCGCTCTCTGAGGACGAGCAGCGAATCCTGAGCGAGATCGAGAACCAGCTGCGCGCCAGCGACCCCGACCTGGCCCGGCAGGTGGGTTCCACCACGATCTACACGCACGCCCTCCGCCAGCTCCGCTGGGGCGTCGTCGCCTTCGTCGCCAGCCTGGCGCTGTCGATCCTCCTCCTCACCGTCAACTTCGTGCTGGCGTTCCTCGGCTTCCTCGCCATGTTCGGCTCCGCCGTGATCTGCGTGCGGGCCGCCGGCCGGATGGGGAAGGCCGGCATCGGCGAGGCCGGCCAGGTGTTCCGGGCCAACGGCCTGCGGAACTACTTCAACGACGCCGGCCAGCGCGCCCGGGACCGGTTCAAGAAGCCCGACGAGGAGTGAGCCCGGGCCGGCGACGTGCCGGCTCAGCCCACCAGGTGCCGCATCCGCTCGGCGCGGCTCGACGCCGCCCGCACGGCCTGCCGCACGACCTCGGCCGCCGCCTCGGCCTCGTCGCAGTCGTCCGCCGTCGGCGCCGCCGCCCCGAACCGCCGGACGGTCTCGGTC
>JAEVZA010000355.1 GCA_023392475.1 Actinomycetes bacterium
CCACGGCGGGGTGCGCCGGCGAGCGCGGCGGGCCCTGCGAGAACGCGGCCGGCTCCGGATCGGACTCGCCGGGCTCCTCCTCGGCGGTCGGGGTCCACAGCGTGGGCTGGGCTCCCCCGCCCGGGTCGAACCGGTCGACGCCCTCGTCGAGCATCTTCCGGATCACCTTCAGGGGCAGGAAGTGGTCGCGCTGCTGGCGGAGGATCCACTGCAGCCGCTCGATGTCCGACTCGTAGAACTTCCGGTAGCCCGAGGCGGTGCGGTCCGGCTGGATCAGCCCCTGGCTCTCGAGGAACCGGATCTTCGAGATCGTGACGTCGGGGAACTCCTCCTGCAGGAAGGAGAGCACCTCCCCGATCGACAGGTGCAGCGGCGCCCCGCTGTCCGAGTTCACGCCGCGCCCCCGAGGGTGCCGATCACGAACACCAGGCGGAACTTGCCCACCTGGACCTGCGCCCCCTCGCGGAGCACGGCCTCCTCGATCCGGTCGCCGTCCAGGTAGGTGCCGTTGAGCGAACCGGCGTCGGTGAGGCGGTACTGGCCGTCGTCGCCGCGGCGGACCTCGGCGTGGCGCCGGGAGACCGTGACGTCGTCCAGGAAGATGCCGCTGTCGGGGTGGCGGCCGATCGTGGTCACGGCGTCGGTCAGGGCGTAGCGGGCCCCCGCGGTGGCGCCACGGGTCACGACCAGCTGGCCCACCTCGCCGCTGCCGGGCACGTCCACGCCGAGCTGCGGCAGCGCGCCGGTGGCGATCTCCTCCTCGACGGGCAGCTCCGCCCCGCACGCGGCGCAGAAGTTGGCGCCCGGCGCGTTGGCGACGCTGCAGACGGGGCAGACGGTGCCGTCCGATCCCATCGGACCGCCCTCGGTCACGCCTCGGTGAGCTGCCGGTACGCGGCGGCGTCCAGCAGGTCCTCCGTCGAGCGGAGGTCCCCCGGCTCCACGAGGACGAGCCAGCCCGCGCCGTACGGATCGCTGTTCAGCAGCTCCGGGCTCGCCTCGAGGTCGCCGTTGATCTCGACGACCTTGCCCTGGACCGGGGCGTACACCTCGGACACGGACTTGGTCGACTCGATCTCTCCGAGCACATCGCCCGCCGAGAACTCCGTGCCCACCTCCGGGGACTGCACGTACACGACGTCGCCCAGCGCGTCCTGCGCGTAGTCCGTGATCCCGATGCGGAACCGGCCGTCCTCGACCCGCACCCATTCGTGGTCGGACGAGTACCGGAGGTCGTCGGGCACGTTCATGGCCGCGAACGCTACCCGACGGCCGGGACCACCCGCGCGGTCCCTCCGCGGGCTCAGCGCAGCATCTGGCGGATGCGATCGCCCGGCCGGCATCCGCCGGGCGCACGACCTCGGGAACGTCAGCGCAACATCTGGCGGATGCGATCGCCCGGCCGGCATCCGCCGGGCGAACGACCTCGGGAACGTCAGCGCAGCATCTGGCGGATGCGGCGCGCGTACTCCTGGACGAGGGTGCGGGCCTCCGCCGCGCTGTCGCCCTCCACCCACAGGTGGGTCACCGGCTCCTCCGGGTCGGGCAGCACCAGCACCCACCCCCGGTCGTGGTGCACCTTCACCCCGTCGATCAGGTCGACGTCGCGGCCGTGGGTCTGCTCGACCAGGCTCCGCATGACCGTGCCCTTCTGCTCCCACGGGGTCACGACCTCCTCGTGCAGGAGGTGCGCGGTCGGAGCCGCGGCCCGCACCTCGCTCAGCTGCGAGCCGCGCGTGGCGAGGAGGTCGAGCATCTTGAGCAGGCCGCCGGCGGCGTCGAAGGCGGGCAGGAAGCCGGGGAGGATGATCCCGCCGTCGCGGTTCGCCCCGAAGCCCACGCCGGGCTCCGCCGACTCCTCCATCAGCGCCGCGGCCGACGTCTTGGTCCAGCGCACGTGGTAGCCACGCGACTCCACGATCTCGGCCGCGGCCCGGGGCGCCGTGACCGGCAGGGCGACGGCGTCGCCGAGCAGGCGGTCGCAGACGAGGTCGAGGAAGCAGAACAGCAGCTCGTCGTCGCGCAGCACGGCGCCGGTGTCGTCCACCAGCGTGAGCTGCTCGCCCGACGGATCGAGCACCGCGCCGAGGTCCGCGCCGGAGGCCCGCACGAGGTCGGCCACCCCGGCGGCGTGGGCCTCCCGGTCGAACTCCATGAGCCCCGCGGTCGACGCGTACGGGTTCACGGCCAGCACCTCGGCCTTGAGCTTCGAGAGCACGTTCGGCATGGCGAAGCTCGTGGAGCCGTAGGAGTAGTCGATCACCACCTTGAAGCGCCGCTCGGCCACCGCCTTCACGTCGATCGTCTGCTCCAGCGCCACCGCGTACTGCTCGAGGGCCCGGGGTACGAGGTCGATGTCGCCGATGTCCGCCGGCCGGACGCGGCGGAAGTCCTCCCGCCCGAACAGCCGCTCGATCTTGCGCTGCTGCTCCTCGACGATGTCGGCGCCGTCGGTGTCGAAGAAGCGGATGATGACGGCGTCGGGGTCGTCGGGGCTGAGCCGCAGCGACACGGCGCCGGACACCGTCGCGGCGCGGCAGTGGAACCGGGTGAGCGGGACGCTCGCGACCTCGAGGTCCATCACGTTCACGCCGCCGGCGTTGAGCCCGGCGATCATCGCGCGCTTGAGCATGCGTGCGGCCCGGCTCGAGTCGCGCGAGACGACCACGGTCGCGCTCCGCTTCAGGGACGTGGCGAACGCGAGCGCCACCTTCGCCGCGAGCTCCGGCGTGATGTCGACGTTCGCCAGCCCCGTCACGCCGCCACGGCCGAACAGGCTCCGCGCCCCCCGGGACTCCCAGATCAGCGACGAGTTGACGACCGCGCCGCCCTCGACCGTCTTGAACGGGTACACCTTCACGTCGGTCGAGATGACGGCGTCCTCGCCGATGAACACCTCGTCGCCGAGGACGACGCCCTCCTCGGTGCGCACGTTGCGCCGGAGGTCGGCCGCCCGGCCCACGACCGTGCCCCGCAGCTTGACGCTCTCGCCGAGGTAGGCGTTCTCGTGCACCACCGTCCGCTCGAGCTCCGCGTTGCTCCGGAGCCGCACGCCCATGCCGAGCACCACGTACTCCCCCAGCCGCGCACCGGCGTCGACGAAGCAGTTGTCGCCGATCACGGCCGGGCCGGTGAGGATCGCCTCCGGGTGGACCTCGGCGCCCTCCGCGACGAACACGCCGTCGGACACCTCGAAGCCCGGGATGCGGACGTCGACCTTGCCGTCGAGGATGTCCTTGTGGGCCCGCACGTAGGCCGGGAGCGTGCCGACGTCCTCCCAGTAGCCCTCGGACACCGCGCCGATCAGCGGCTTGCCGTCCTCGAGCAGCTGCGGGAACACGTCGCTCGAGAAGTCGACCGACTGCTCCGGCGCGATCCAGTCGAAGATCTCCGGCTCGAGCACGTAGATGCCGGAGTTGATCGTGTCCGAGAAGACCTGGCCCCACGTGGGCTTCTCGAGGAACCGCTCGATGGACCCGTCGTCCTGCGTGATCACGATCCCGTACTCGAGGGGGTTCTCCACCCGCACGAGCCCGATCGTGGCGAGCGCCTCGCGGTCGCGGTGGGTCTGGACGATCGCGCCCAGGTCGACGTCGGTGAGCACGTCGCCCGAGATCACGAGGAACGTGTCGTCGAGCTCGTCCATCGCGTTGCGGACCGAACCGGCCGTGCCGAGCGGCGTCTCCTCGGAGGCGTAGACCATGCGGACGCCGAACTCGGACCCGTCGCCG
This sequence comes from Actinomycetes bacterium, assembly GCA_023392475.1. Taxonomy (GTDB): domain Bacteria; phylum Actinomycetota; class Acidimicrobiia; order Acidimicrobiales; family Microtrichaceae; genus JAEVZA01. Next base: position 3,732 of record JAEVZA010000355.1, read on the forward strand.
AAGTAGTTGCGGATCGCGTTCGCCATGAACGCCACCGTGACCACGATGTCCTCGACGCCGTGGTGCCGGAGCAGCCCGATGATGTGCTCCATCATCGGCCGGTTCACCAGCGGGAGCATGGGCTTGGGGGCGTTGGAGGTGAGCGGGCGGAGCCGTGTGCCCTCACCCCCGGCCATGATGACGGCCTTCACTGGCGGTCCTCTCGTGCGGCGGGGACGGACGTGTTGACGCTACCGCCCCCTTCCCGCCTCCGTGCGCGGCCAGCACCTGTCGGGCCCGGCAGCGGCGCGGTCACGTGCCGGCGGCTGCCCGGGCGGCTCGGCCCTCGCGGAGCGCCACGACTCCCTTGGGGAAGTAGCCGGCGAACGCGATGAGGCTGAACGCCAGGCCCGGGATGGCGGCGCACCAGGCGACGACCTCGAAGAACGTGGTGACGCCCGAGGACAGGCCGGTGTCGGTCGAGGCGAGGAACGCGGGGAAGGCCACCATCATCCCGAACGTCCCGGCCTTGCCGAACCAGGTCACGTCCATGCGCTCGGCGCCCAACGCCATGATCGAGAGCACCCACGCCGACAGCAGGACCTCGCGCACGACGACGACGATGCCGAACCACCGCGGGCAGCCGTCGGCGACGATGATCGACACGACGCCCACGATGAGCAGCAGGCGGTCGACCAGCGGGTCGAACGCCTTGCCGAGCGAGGACACCTGGTGCAGGTGCCGGGCGAGGTAGCCGTCGACCCAGTCCGTGGCGCCGAGGAACGCGAGGAGCAGCGCCGCGCCGGCCCGGGCGTCGAGGCCGAACAGCAGCCAGAGGAACAACGGGATGCACAGCAGGCGGACGAGCGTGACGAGGTTCGGGAGGGTGAGGATCCGGTCCTCGCCCACCTCGGCGCCCGAGGCGGTCACGTCGGCCATCGGCTCATCGTAGGCTCCCGCGCTGCAGCGACCGATGCTCCGCCCCGCCCCTGGAGGACCGCATGGCACCCGCCGATCCGTCCGTGTTCACGCTGATCATCCGCGGCGACCTCCCCGGTCGCTTCGTGTGGCGGGACGAGCGGGTGGTGGCCTTCCTCACGATCGCCCCGATGCGGACCGGGCACACGCTCGTCGTGCCGATCGAGCAGATCGACCAGTGGACCGACGTGCCGCCCGACCTGTGGTCGCGGATCTGCGAGGTGCAGATGGCCGTCGGCCAGGCGCAGATGGCCGCGTTCCGCCCGACGCGGGTGGGCTCGGTGATCGCCGGGCTCGAGGTGCCCCACTGCCACGTGCACCTCGTGCCGATCGACCTCGAGTCCGACCTCAGCTTCGCCGCCGCGGACCACGACCCCGACCCCGCGGTGCTCGACGACGCGGCGGAGCGGCTGCGCGCCGCCCTGCGCGACGCCGGCCACGGCGCCCACGTCCCCGACTGAGGCCCGGAACCCGTCCTGCCCCCTCCCGCTGCCCGTTCTGTTCGTCGGAAGCGGGGGTTTTCCACCGCTTCCGACGAACAGAACGGTCGTGGGGGTCGAGTCGGCCGCTAGAGGAGGCGGCCCTCGTCGACCAGCGGATCGACCTCCTCGACGAGGTGCTCGCCCTTGTTGCGGACGCTGTTCACCTCGGTCGACACCGGGTGGAACGTGATCAGCTCGTTCGGGGCCGGCACGAGGAGCTTCCCGAGGGCGTCGACGTCCTGCTGCTCGGGGGACAGCCAGGTCTCCCAGGCCGACGGCGGGAGGATGACCGGCATCCGGTCGTGCACCGCCGACATCGTCTCGTTCGCCGCGCCGGTGATGATCGTGACCGACCGGACGGTGATCTCGTCGTCGGGGTGGTTGCCGTCCTCGTCCCGGTGGGACTTCACGAGCTTGCCGGCCTCGTCCGGTCGGCCGTGCCACTGCTCCCACAGGCCGGCGAACGCGAACGGCTCACCGTCGGGCCGGTGGATGAAGTACGGCTGCTTGCGCTTCTCGCCGGGGGTCGCCTTCCACTCGTAGAAGCCGTCGACGGGCAGGATGCACCGCCGCCGGGCGAACGCCCGCTTGAACGCCGGCTTGCCCGTCACGGTCTCGGCCCGGGCGTTGATCATCCGGTTGCCGACCGACAGGTCCTTCGCCCACACGGGCACCAGGCCCCAGTGGAAGGTGTCGAGGCGGCGGGTGCTGCCGTCCTCGTAGACCACGAACACGTCGGTGGAGGGGGCCGTGTTGTAGTTGGGCTGCTGCTCGATCGCCTGCTCGGCGGTCTCGTCGACGTCGAAGTACTTGGCGATCTCGTCGGGGGGCGAGGAGGACACGAACCGGCCGCACATCGGCCCCAGCGTACGCGGGCCGCGGGGACCGGCCCGGTACGCTGACGGGTCCCATGAGCTCCCCAGGGGGACCGTCCCCCTCCCCCGGTGCCGACGGTGACGGACCGGTCATCTCGGTCGTCACGCCCACCTACAACGAGGCCGAGAACCTCCCGGTCCTCGTCGAGCGGCTGCACGCCGCGCTGGCCGGCGTCCCCCACGAGATCGTGGTCGCGGACGACGACAGCCCCGACCGCAGCTGGGAGGTCGCGGACAAGATCGCGGCCGTCGACCCCGACGTGCGGGTGATGAGGCGGTTCCACGACAAGGGCCTCTCCGCCGCGGTGCTCGACGGCATGTCGGTGGCGAGGGGTGACTACCTGGCGGTCATCGACGCGGACCTGCAGCACGACGAGACGATCCTGCCGAAGATGCTCGACGAGGTCCGCTCGGGATCGGCCGACGTCTGCGTCGGCTCGCGCTCGGTCGAGGGCGGCGGCTACGGCGACTGGGCCAGCTCCCGCCGGTTCGTCAGCTGGGTCGCGACCCTGATCGCCCGCCTGCTCCTCCGCGTCCCGGTGTCGGACCCGATGAGCGGGTTCTTCGTGGTGTCGCGCCGCGCCTACGAGGACGCGGCGCCGCGGATGAACCCGCGCGGCTTCAAGGTGCTGCTGGAGTTCATCGGGCGCGACCGGTCGCTGCGCGTCGCCGAGGTCGGCTACGAGTTCCGCAACCGCGTCCACGGCGAGACGAAGCTGAACCGCTCCGTCATCCGCTCGTACCTCCTGGCGGTCGCCGAGCTCCGGCTCGGTCGGCAGGTCGATCCGGTGTTCCTCCTGTACGTGCTGGTCGGCATCGTGGGCCTCGGGGTCAACTCCCTCGTGTTCACGATCGCCGAGGCCGCGGGCGTCCCGCGCATCACGACGGGGCTCAACGCCGCGATCGACCCGATCGAGGGCTCGTTCGTCCTCAGCGTGATGGTGTCGATCGTCGTGCTCTTCTTCCTGAACAACGAGTTCACGTTCTGGGAGGAGCGCTACGAGGGGTGGCGGCTCACCCCGGCGTTCTGCGTGTTCTTCGGGATGTCGCTGATCGGCACCCTCGTGCACGTCGCCGTGTTCAAGTACCTGCAGAGCATCGGGTTCCTGCTGTCGGTGCTCGGCTCGACGTGGTCCCGCGTCGCGCAGAACCTGATCGGCGCCACGGTCGCGCTGGTCGTGAACTGGTACCTGAACTCGACCTACCTGTGGCGCCGGCGCCAGCGCTGAGCGACGAAGCCACCTGACGGACGTGTCAGCGCGCGGACCGCGCCGCTAGCGTCCGTCGCCATGCCACGCCGCAGCCAGCTGCTCCTGACCGCCACGACCCTGCTCGCCCTCGTGGCGGTCGCGGGGTGCGGGGGGACCGACCACGCCGACGGCACGACGACCACGAGCCCGTCGGACCGGAGCACCACCACCGCGGCGGCCCGGGAGCCCGTCCCGTCGCCGGGGTGCCGCACGGCGACGGCGGGCACCCCGGTCCTCCACGACAAGCGGACGATCGACGTGGGCGGGACCGAGCGCTGGTACCTGCTCAGCACGCCGCCCGGCAGGGACCCGTCGACCCCGCTCCCGCTCGTCGTCGACTTCCACGGCCTCGCCGAGGGTGCCGAGGTGCACTCGAAGATGAGCTCCTACGCCGAGCTCGGGCAGCGGGACGGCTTCGTGGTCGCACAGCCCAACGGCACCGGCGCCCCCGTCGCGTGGAAGGTGGCGCTGCAGGACAACCCCGACCTGACGTTCGTCGACGCCATGCTCGACCGGATCGGGCAGGACGCCTGCATCGACACCTCCCGCGTGTACGCCACGGGCCTGTCGAACGGCGCGTTCATCAGCTCGACGATCGCGTGCGCGGATGCCGGTCGGTTCGCCGCCGTGGCGCCGGTGGCCGGCGTGACGTTCCCCGAGGGGTGCCAGACCGACCGACCCGTGCCGGTGCTCGCGTTCCACGGGACCGCGGATCCGATCCTCTACTTCAACGGCGGCGTCGGCGACCTCGGCGGCCTGATGGCGGGGCGCACCACGGCCGACCAGGCGAAGCTGCCGCCCGCCGACCTCGAGGGCGCGGGCTACCCGGCGAACGTGCGCTCGTGGGCCGCGCACAACGGGTGCGACCCGACGCCGAAGGACACGCACGTGAGCCCGACCGTCGTGCACCGGGTGTACACGTGCCCGAGCGGCGCCGACGTCGAGTTCTACGTGCTGGAGGGCGGCGGGCACTCGTGGCCGGGCAGCACGTTCAGCCAGGGCATCGCCAAGATCGTCGGGCCCACGAACACGGACGTGGACGCCACCGCGCTCACCTGGGACTTCTTCCAGCGCTTCAGCCTCCCCGCGTCCTGACGGTCGCCACAGCGCGGGCGCGGATCGGCCCCCGCCGTGGCGGGGGCCGATCACGTCCACCGGGCCGGGGCCCGCGGGAGGGTGCTCAGGAGCCGATCTGGGTCAGCTTCTTCGTGCACTCCTGGATCTTCGAGCCGAGCGACGGGTCCTTCATGACCTCCGTCGCCAGGCCGGTCGCCTGCTTGGCCAGCTCCTTCGACTGGTCGGCCGCCTCCTTGGCCAGCTCGGTGTCCTTCTCGTCGAACGCCTTCTTGGCGGTCGTCGCCACCTTGTCGACCTGGTTGCAGTAGGCGTCGACCTTCGCGTTGCCCGTGTCCGACGAGCCGGAGCTCGAACCGGAGTCGGACGAGGACGAGGCCGTCGCGGTGGTCGTGGTGCTGTCCGCCTTGTCGTCGTTGCCGCACGACACGGCGAGTCCGAGCACGAGGCCGGTCGCCATCAGCAATCCGAGTGCACGTCGCATGGGTGGAACCTTCCGTCGGTCGCCCGGGGCCCGGGCGTGGTCTGCGGGGGCGCTCCCCCGTCCGGTCAGTCTGCTCGCGGACGGGGCCCGGGCCGCGGAGGCCCGTGTGGACATCATCGGCCGGGCGGGCCCCGGACCTGTTGCGGAGCGGCGACGGAATCGCCGGACGGAGCTGCGATCCCCGGCCGGTGCCAGACTCCCGATCGGTGGCCGCCGACCCGATCTCCGACCGGGCCCTCAACCGGGCCACGCTCGCCCGGCAGCTCCTGCTGGAGCGGAGCGACCTGCCCGTCGACGCCGCGGTGGCGCACCTCGTCGGGCTCCAGGCCCAGAACCCGCTCGACCCGCACCTCGCGCTGTGGTCCCGCCTGGTCGCCTACGACCCGGTCGCGGCGAGCGAGCTGCTCGAGGACCGCCGCCTCGTGCGGATCGTGATCATGCGCGGCACGATCCACCTGATCGGTGCCGACGACGCCCGCTGGATCCGGCCGCTGGTCCAGCCCGTCCTGGACGCCGAGATCGCCCGCCACCCGGACCACGCGCCCAACCTCGCAGGGGTCGACCTCGACCCGGTGTTGGCGTTCGTGCACGGCCTGCTCGGCACCCGGCCGATGGCGGGCGGAGCGCTGCGCGCCGCGTTGGCCGAGCAGTTCCCCGACCTCGACGCGCCGGCGCTCGCGTACGCGTGCCGCTGCCACCTGCCGCTCGTGCAGGTCCCGCCGCGAGGCATGTGGGGCCGCTCCGCGCAGGTGACCCTGTCGCCGCTCGACACCTGGACCGGCCGGCCCGTGCGCCGCGACGGGACGGTGGACGACCTCGTGCTGCGGTACCTGGCCGCGTTCGGGCCGTCGACGACCGCGGACGTGGCCGCGTGGTGCCGGCTGACGGGCGTCGGCGAGGTCCTGGAGCGGCTCGTACCTCAGCTACGTCGCTCCCGCGACGACCGCGGCCGGGAGCTGCACGACCTCCCTGACGCCCCTCGTCCCGACGCGGAGGCACCGGCGCCGGTCCGGTTCCTCCCGGAGTACGACAACGTCTTGCTCTCCCACGCCGATCGCGGCCGGTTCGAGCGGCCGGGCGGCCTCCGGGGCACGCCGTCACGCCCGCCCCCGGGGCACGGTCCTGGTCGACGGCCTCGTGCAGGGCGTCTGGTGGATCGATCGGCCGACCACCGCCGTGGTCGTCGAGCACGCACCGCTACCGAAGCGGTCGCTGGCGCGCGTGGAGGCCGAGGGGCGGCGGATCGCCCGCTTCCGCCTCGGCGGGGACGGGGCGCCCGACGTCCGCACCCGACCCCTGGGGTGAGAGGCTCTCCGCCGATGCCACGACCCCCCGCCCGGTGGCTCGCCGCCGTCGCCCTGGTGGCGCTCGCCGCCCTCACGGCCGCCTGCAGCTCCGACGACGCCGCGTCGCCGACCACGTCGGCGCACCCACGGACCACGATGGCCACGTCGAGCGTGCCCCCGACGACCGCGTCGACCGACCCCCTCGACGTCGCCTACGACGCCGCCGGCTACGAGACGCCCATCCCCGACGAGATCCGCGTCGCGGTGCACACGTTCTGCACGGCGGCGCCGGCCGACATCACCGCGAACCTCACCGATGCGATGCGGGCACCGCTCGAGGTCGGCGTCCGCGTGGAGTGCCCCGAGCGGCTGCCGCAGCTCACCGGAGCCCCGACGGGCTGACCCCGGCCACCACGTCCCCGACCGGGGAGTCGTCCCGGGTGGTGCGCGTCGAGCGCGTCGAGGACACTCCGATCGGGGACCGCCCTCGAGGTCCCCCGGGGCCCGAGCGCCCCACGAGCGTTTGGGAGAGCGCTCGTCAGGCACCCGTGCGCGGGTGCGCCGACGGAAGGGAAGGGTTCCATGCGGTTCACGACGCGCCTGCGCGCGCTCACGTCCGCGGTCGCGGTGCCCGCGATCGTCGCCGTCGGCTGCGTCCAGCAGCCGACCAACCACGACGTCGGCACGCCGGCCGGCACACCGGAGCCGACGGCACCGCCGCCGGACGGACCGGCGTTCCGGGCGGTCACGATGCTCTCCGGCCTGCAGGAACCGACGAACGTCGAGTTCGCGCAGGACGGGCGCGTCTGGGTGGCGGAGCACGACGGGACGATCCAGACCTTCGACTCGATCGACGACCCGACCCCCACCCTGGCGATCGACATCCGGTCGGACGTGCGGATCTACGGCGACCACGGACTCCTAGGGATGGCCATCGACCCGCAGTACCCGGCACGGCCGTACCTCTACGTGCAGTACACGATCGACACCACGGGCAGGTGGGGCGACAGCTGCCCCACGGCGTTCACCGACGGGTGCGTCACGGGTGCCCGGCTCGAGCGGCTGACGCTCGACGCCGTCGGCGTCGCCACGGGCGAGCGGAAGACGCTGGTGGACGACCGATGGTGCTACCAGTTCTCGAGCCACGCCATCGGCGACCTGAAGTTCCTCCCCGACGGCACGCTGCTGTCGGGCAGCGGCGAGGGCAGCAGCTGGAGCGACACCGACTACGGCCAGTTCGGCAACACCTACCCCGTCGGCCCGACCACACCGAAGAACGCCTGCGGCGACCCGCCGGGCGCCGTGGGCGTCGCGGGTCGCGTCCCCACGAGCGAGGGCGGCGCCCTCCGTGCACAGGACCTGCTCACGCGGGGCGACCCGCTCGGGTGGAACGGATCGATCGTCCGCCTCGACCCCGATACCGGGGCACCGGCGCCCGGCAACGCGCTGGAGGGAGACGCCTACACCGACGACGACGCCATCGTCGCCCACGGGCTGCGCAACCCGTACCGGTTCACCGTCGACCCCGACACCGGCGCGGTCCTCGTCGGCGACGTCGGCTGGAACGCCTACGAGGAGATCGACCGGTTCGACGTGCACGAGGGGTTCGTGCGCAACTTCGGCTGGCCCTGCGAGGAGGGCCCGTACCACCAGTCCGCGTGGACGGCGCTGCACATGAACCTGTGCGCGACCGCACGCGCCGCCGACGCCCCCACGAAGCTCACCGGGCCGATGGCCGCGTACTGGCACAACCACGTGGGCGCGGCCCTCTCCGGCATCGCTGTCATCGAGCCCGGCCGGTACCCGTCGGAGTTCGACCACCACCTCGCGTTCGCGGACTACGTGAACCAGCGCGTGTACACGGTCCACCGGCACGGCGACACGATCGACCCGAAGGAGACCGAGGTGGCCGCCGACGGCGTCACCGCCGTGGACCTCCAGCAGGCGCCCGACGGGTACCTCTACGTGGTCGACATCGCGAAGGGCACGGTCGACCGGTTGGTCGACGCGCACCGCCGGGCGGACGCCGTCGTCTCCGCCAGCGCGGTCGACGGACCGCTCCCGCTGCACGTCACGTTCGACGGGTCCGGGTCGACCGACCCGACCGGTGGTGGCCTCACCTACGCCTGGGACCTCGACGGCGACGGGGCGTACGACGACGCGACCGGGGCGACCGCAGGGGCGACCTTCACGACGCCCGAGAACGTGACCGTCGGCCTGCGGGTCACGACCTCCGGCGGCGACTCCTCCGAGCGGCGCCTCACCGTGTACCCGGGCAACACCGCACCGGTGGTCGACGTCGACGTGACCGCAGCGATCCCCTGGGTGGCGCACGAGGACGTCACCTTCGGCGTCAGCGGCACGGACGCGGAGGACGGCGCGTTGCCCGGCTCGTCGGTGACCTGGACGACGCAGCTGGAGCACTGCGCCACCGAGACGAGCTGCCACCTGCACCCGTTGGGCAGCGGGACGGGGGGCGGCAGCGTCGAGGGCCCGTCGCACGAGTACCCGTCGTACCTGCGGCTCACGGCCACGGCGACGGACTCGCGCGGCGAGGCCACCACGGTGTCGCAGCGCCTCGAGCCCGCCGTGGCGACGCTCACGGTCCGCAGCTCGCCCTCCGGCGCGGCGGTCGCGATCGGGTCGGAGACGTACCGCACGCCCACGTCGATCCAGCTGATCAAGGGCTCGGACATCGTCGTGTCGGCGCTGAGCCCGCAGGTGCTCGGCGGGATCACGCAGGTGTTCGGGACGTGGTCGGACGGGGGCGCCCGCTCGCACTCCGTCGTGCTCGACTCGGACGAGGTCATCAACGCGCAGTTCACCCTCGGCTGACACGGTCGCCCTGCGGCGCGGCCGCGGCCGTCTCCTGAGGGACGGGCTCAGGACAGCTTGCCGATGGCGGTGAACCACCCCGCCGTGGTCGCCAGGCCGTCGTCGAGGGCGATCGGGTCGTACCCCAGCAGCTTGAAGGTCGGCGTGTCCTGCAGGTCCTTGCGCGCCGGCTCGGGCTCGGCCGCCGCCTTCTCGGCGATCGCCACCAGCGTGGGCCCGAACACGGCGGCGAGCTCCGGATCGTCCGACGGGACGAGATCGGTCACCCGGTGGTCGACGCCCGCCAGCTCGCAGATCCGGTTGCACGCCTCGGCGATGCTGACGACGTCCTCGGGCCGGCCGTCGAGCATGTAGCGCTCGCCCGCCACGCCCCGGTCGAGCGCCAGGATGCACCCCCGCGCGACGTCGTCCGCGAACACCCAGCTCACCGGGAACCGCAGGTACGCCGTGATCCGGGTCCGCAGCGCGGACAGCAGGACGCGGTTGAAGCTGGTCATGCCGAGCGCGTTGCTCACCACCGGCGATGGGCCGAAGATCGCCCCGGGGTGCGTGCTCACGACGTCCTGGCCCGCGGCGGCACGCGCCATCGCGTCCTGGAACGCCGCCATCTTGGTGATGGTGTACGGGTCGTCGCTCGGCTCCCGGGAGACCGGCGCGTCCTCGCGGTCCAGCCCGCCCGACGTGTCGAAGAACGTGCCGGTGCTCACGGCGACGACCCGCCGCAGGCCGACGGCCTCGGCCGCGTCGAGCACGTGGCGCGTGCCCTCGACGTTGACCGCCCGGAAGTCGTCGAGGTCCTGGCTCGCGCCGCCGAGCAGCGCCGCGCAGTGGATGGCCGAGTCGCTCCCCGTGGCGGCGCGGCGCACGTCGTCGGCGTCGGTGACGTCACCCGCCACCACGTCGACGCCGAGCTCGATGAGCGGACCGACGTCGGCAGACGGTCGGGCCAGCGCGCGCACCCGGTCGCCGCGCTCCACGAGCTGCCGGCAGACGTTCGCCCCGGCGAGCCCGGTCGCCCCGGTGACGAGCACGGTCTCGGTCATGCGCGGGTCCCCGCGGTCCCGTCCGACGTCGCGTCGGGATCGGTGGCGGCGTCCCCGTCGGCACCCCGGGGGTGGACGCTGTCGACCTGGTCGGGTGCGTAGGGGATCACCGGCGCGCCGGTGCCGTACGGGTCGAGCGTGTGGATGAACCGGTGCACGCCCATCGTCTGCGCGCACATGAAGCCGAGCTCGATGATCTGCGCGGCCGTGAAGACCTCCGACAGGCGGGCGTAGAACTCGTCGTCCATGGCGTGGTGGTCGGCGGACAGGAGGTCGATGAACTCGACCGCCATCCGCTCCTGGTCGTCGAGCTCGTCGTGACCGGGCGCGAGCAGGCACGCGACGTCCTGGTCGGTGATCGAGTCGTGCTTGCGCGACTGCATGCACGGCTGGCACTCGCCGAGCTGGGCGCTGCGGATGCGGATGAGCTCCAGGATCCGGCCGCCGAGCAGGCTGTTGCGGCCCCACACCGACCGGGCCAGGTTGGTCATGACCAGCTGGTCCGTCTTGTAGGCGAAGATCTGCAGCGGCACCGGGGTGGCGTACGTGCCCGCCGCCACCCCCTCCTCCACGATCCGCCGCGAGTCCTCCGCGAGCTGGTCCATCGGGATCGGTTCGATCCTGGGCATGGCGGCCCCCCTTCGACCTGACACGGGCGTCAGGTCGTCAACAGTATGTGCCAAGGTGGCGTCCATGACCGCAGGAACGTCGATCGGACCCTCATCGCTGCAGCTCGACGGCCGCGTCGCCGTCGTCACCGGTGGCGGCTCGGGCATCGGCCGGGGCATCGCTCGGGGCCTCGCCGCGTTCGGGGCGCGGGTCGCGGTGTGGGAGCGCGACGCGGCGACCTGCGCGTCGGCGGCCGAGGAGATCGGCGCGCTTGGCATCACCACCGACGTGCGCGAGGCCGACCAGGTCGACGCGGCCCTGGCGCGGACCGCGAGCGAGCTCGGGACGGTCGACATCCTCGTGAACAACGCGGGCGGCGTGTTCTGGTCGCCGATCCTCGAGACGTCGGAGAACGGCTGGGACGCGCTCCACCGGTCGAACCTCACGCACGTCATGCTGTGCACGCAGCGGGTGGCACGGCCGCTGGTCGAGGCCGGGCGCGGCGGGTCGATCGTCAACGTGACGTCGATCGAGGGCGTGCGCGCCGCACCCGGCTTCGCGGCGTACGCGGCGGCCAAGGCGGGCGTCATCAACTTCACGAGGACGGCCGCGCTCGAGCTCGCTCCCCACGGGATCCGGGTCAACGCCCTCGCTCCCGACATCACGATGACCGAGGGCCTCGCCGCCGTGGCCGCACCCGGCTCGGAGGAGCGCTTCGAGCGCGTCGTGCCGCTCGGTCGGGTCGGCGACGTCGCCGACCTCGCCGGCGCCGCCGTCTTCCTCGCGTCCGACCTGGGGTCGTACGTGACCGGGCAGACCATCCACGTGGACGGCGGGACGCACGCGGCCGGCGGCTGGTACCACCACCCGGAGGACGGCCACTACGTCCTCGGGCCCGCCTGACCCCCGGTTCGCCGGCTCGACCCGTCAGCCCTGGCCGACGTGGCCGGCCTTCGCCGTGGCGCCCCCGTCGATCACGATCATCTGGCCGGTGATGTAGCGGGACTCGTCCGACGCCAGGAACACGACCAGGTCGGCGACGTCCTCGGGGCGGCCGAGCTCCGGCGTCAGCGTCGCCCGGCCCAGCCCGTCGAGCATCCGCTCCGGGATGTGGGCGCGGACCGCGTCGGTGATGATCAGACCCGGCACGATCGTGTTGACCCGGACGCCCTCCTTGCCGTGCCCGGTGGCCACGTAGAGCGTGAGCGCGTTGACGCCCGCCTTCGACACGCCGTAGGCGGTCCGAGTGCGATCGCCGCTGAGCGACGCCCCGGAGGACATGTTCACGATCGACCCGCCGCCGGTCCGCACCATCTCGGGGATGGCGTGCTTGCAGAGCAGCATCTGGCTCGACAGGTTCACGGCGAGCGTCCGGTCCCAGACCTCGACGTCCAGGTCGGTGACGATCACGTCACGCTCGAGGAAGTCGTTCGCCGTGAGCGCGGCGTTGTTGTGGAGCACGTCCAGCCGGCCGAAGCGGTGGACGGTGGCGGCCACCGCGGCGGCGACCTGCGCCTCGTCGGACAGGTCCGCGGCGAACCACGCGGTCCGGCCCGGGTGGTCGCCGCCGCGGTTGCTGCGGTCGGCGGTGCCGTCGACCGGTCCGGCCGGTGCGCCCGCCGCAGCGGAGGCGGCGACCCGCTCGGCGCCCTCACCGTCGACGTCGACGACCATGACCGACGCCCCGTGGCGGACCAGCGCCGCCACCGTGGCCGAGCCGATGCCACCCGCTCCCCCGGTCACGATGGCGACCTTGCCCTCGAGTCGAGCCATCACGACAGTCAAGCAGCGGGCTCGACACGGCCTCGACCCGGTGGTCCCGAGGACTCCCGCAGCTCGGTGACGATCGGTGCGCATCGTCGGACCCCTGCCGGGGAAGGACGGAGCCATGGCACGGATCACGAAGAAGGTGGCGTTCGCCGTGGTGCCGATCATCGCCGCAGCGGCGGCTCGGGCGCTGGTCCGGCGCTGGGAGGCGCACGATCGATCCGCACGCCCCGCCGACGCCTGATCCGGCGGCCCGGCGGGCGCCGCCCGGTCTCGGTGGAACGGCCGCCGCGGCGTCGTCGGTCAGGCGCTGTCGTCGCGGTCGCGGGGCTGATCGAGCCTGCGCTCCTGCGCCTGGAACCGCTGGAACTCGCTCCACGCCGCGAGCAGCTCGAGGTCGTCGTCCGGTGCCTCCTCGGCGGCGATGTAGGTCGGATCCGCGCCTGCTGACGCCCGGATCAGCTCGTCCAGCTTCCGCTGCGTCGCCGCCGTCTGCCGCGACTGGGTGTGCTGGATGACGAACACCATGAGGAACGTGATCCCCGAGGTGACGACGTAGAGCACGACCTCCCACCAGTGCGGGAAGCGCGTGGCGACGCCGACGACGATCCACGAGACCAGCAGGACGGCGGCCGTCGCGCCGGCGCCGGAGTGCGCCATGGAGGCGCCGAGGTGGTGGAGCAGACGGCTCGTCCAGTGGCGCTCGCGGATGGAGACGTCGGAGCGGACCGGTGTCGGGTTCGTCCCGAACGCGCCGTGCCGGCGGCGACGGGGTCGCCCCGGCGCCGTGCCCGGTGGCATCCCGGTGCTCTGCGGATCGCTCGATCGCGCCATCACCCGTGGGACGTACCCAGCCGCTCCCCGTCCGACCGCCGGCGCGCGGGTTACGGAGGTGTAACCGGGTTCCGGTACCACCTCCACCACGCACCGGGAGCTCGTTCCTGGTCGATCTGACGGAGGACGTCCCGACCTGCCGACGGACCTCGGCCACCGACCTGCCGATGGGCCTCGGCCACAGACCCTGCCGGGGGAACCGACCGGCGGACGCGGAGAACCCCCTGCCTCGGCAGGGGGTTCTTCCCGTCGGGCTGGGGAGATTCGAACTCCCGACCTCTTGACCCCCAGTCACCTCGAGCTAGTGCTGCCGGGTCCGGGCAGTGGTCAGGAGCCTTGAAATTCCGGGGCTCTCGGGGGATCCCAATCCGGCTGAGCAGCAGAAGTCCGGGCCGTCGTGGCGAGTCTGCATACATCCTGCATACATCGTGCTGGGCCGAGGAGCCTCGGGGTCGCCGCCCACTACACGTCCGGGATCACCCGCTCCTTCAAGCCCGACGCGGTCAGCGAGAACCACCATGGCCCAGCCGGCCGGTGCTCGCGGAGCCGCTCGATCGCTGACCAGTGCTCCTCGATGCGTTCGACGTAGGTCGCCGTCGGCTCGTCCTGCTTGCCGCCGAGCCAGAGGTAGCGGAGTCCGTACGACCGCAGGAGTGCGACCTCGGCAGGGCGTGTGCGGATGCGCTTGTCCCGCCCGATGACGACCAGGCCGGCCGCAGCGACCACGGGGATCCAGTGCTCGTCCTTGTCGCCCGGAGCGGTGCCGGCCAGCTCGCCGACCACCGTGACGTCGTCGCGGTCCCTGCCCCACTCATGCCAGACCCCATCAGGCTCTGATCGATGTAGTAGTGGACCTGGGCGGTCACGGGTTCAGGCTGCGAGCGTCTTCTCGTAGGTGATCGCCGCGCCGACGTCCGCTTCGCTCAAGTCGTACCAGCGCGCGAGATCGGCGATGGAGTCGCCACCGCGATGCAACGACGCCAGCACCTCGGTCGGAACCCCATTGACCATCGGCGCACCACCCCGTACGAGCGGGTCGATCGCAACGGACGCCTCGTTGCCGAGCGGGTGGACCGCCGTCGGAGCATCGTGGTCGTCGAAGCTGACGTGGTCGAGATAGCGAGCCATCTCCTCGGACAGGACGATCTGCCCCGTACGCACCACGACGAAGCGCATGCGTCGATCGAGCGCTGACTCGTCCTGCACCATCAGAATGAGGTCCCGCGAGTCGGTGAACGGCTTCGAGCGAGCGAGCGGGTACGGACCGAACTCCCGGCGCAGGATGTCGACCGCTGGACGCATGCGCAGCATGGGCACACCGGTGTTGCGGTACTCG
>JAEVZA010000382.1 GCA_023392475.1 Actinomycetes bacterium
GCGCCGTGCTCGCCACCGTCAGCCCCAAGCTGGCGCCGCCGGAGCGCGCCGCGCTGGTCGACCTCGCGAGGCCGGCGCTGGTCGTCGCCGATCCCGGCCTCGTCGACGGCCTCCCGCTGCGCACCGAGGTCGCCGTGGTCGCGGCCGGCGGTCGCGGGGCCGAGCTGGCCGCCGGCGCGACCTCCGACGACCGGAGCGAGGCGGACGGACCGGACGACCCGGACCGCGCCACGACCATCTGCTTCACGTCGGGCACGACGGGCCGGTCGAAGGGCGCCGTGTTCACCGTGCGCCAGCAGCTCGCCGTGCAGGCGCTCGACCTCGGGTCCGGGGCGGAGGAGCGCTGGGACGGAGGCGCGCCGATGCTGGCGTCCACGCAGTTCGCCCACGTGGGCATGGCGCTCAAGCTCCCCTGGTACCTGCGGGTCGGGGCGACCCTGCACGTCCTCGACCCGTGGCGCGCCGACGCCGCGCTCCGGACGATCGCCGAGCAGCGCATGCCCACCATCGGCGTGGTGGCACCGCAGCTCGCCCTGATGCTGCGGTCGCCGCTCCTCGACGAGCTCGACCTGTCGGCGGTCACGTCGATCATCGCGGGCGGCGCGGCGTCGCCGCCGGCGCTCGTGGAGGAGGCCCGCCGCCGCCTCGGCGCCGCGTACTCGATCCGGTACTCGTCGACCGAGTCCGGCGGTGTCGGGCTCGGCACGGCGTTCGACGCGCCCGACGACGAGGCGCTCCACACGATCGGCCGCCCGCGCGCCGGCATCGAGTCCCGCGTGGTCGACGAGGAGGGCGGTCCCCTCCCCGACGGCGAGGTCGGCGAGCTCCAGCTGCGCTCGGCCGCCGTGATGTCGGGCTACTGGCGGGACCCCGACGCGACCGCCGCCGCGCTCACCGACGACGGCTGGCTCCGGACGGGCGACCTCGCCCGCGTCGACGACGCGGGGTGCTTCGTGCTGGCCGGGCGGCGCACCGACATGTACATCCGCGGCGGGTACAACGTGTTCCCGATCGAGGTGGAGTCGGTGCTCGCCGACCACCCCGCCGTCGGCTCCGTGGCGGTCGTGCCCCGCCCGGACGACGTGATGGGCGAGGTCGGGGTCGCGGTGGTCGTCCCGGCCGACCCGCAGCACCCGCCGACGCTCGACTCGCTCCGCGACCACGGTGCCGAGCGGCTCGCCCGCCACAAGCTGCCCGAGGACCTCGTGCTCGTCGGCGCCATCCCCCTCACGACGGTGTCGAAGGTGGACCGCGCCGCGCTGGCCGCGCTGATCGAGGAGCCGGGATGACCGAGGAGGGCCACCGTGGCCGATGACGTGTTCCCCGACCGGGACATGGACCACCGGGACAAGATCGCGTGGATCGTCGAGGAGAACGGCTGGGCGGCGGAACCCGTGGCCCCCGTCGAGGAGCCCGAGCCGAGGCCCGGGTACACCTACTCCATCGGGTTCGAGCGGACGTACGGCCGCCCCGAGGTCGTCATCTTCGGGCTGCAGGGCGTGGCGGCGCGCGGCCTGCTGGGCATGATCGCCGACCAGCACGGCGGCGGCGTGGAGCTGCCGGTGGGCAACGTGTTCGTCGGGCTGCTCGAGAACGAGCTCCCCTGCTCCCTCCTGCCCGTCGACGTCGACGCCTACCGCACCCTCTTCCCCGACGCGGCCGCCTTCTACGGCGACGCGGGCTTCCGCGTCGTGCAGTTCCTCTGGCCCGACCGCGCCGGCCTGCTGCCGTGGGACGACGGCTACGACGAGCGGCTCCGCCTCGCGCAGCCCGTGATCGGGACCTGGTCGACCTGACGTCGGGCGTGCCGAAGGTTCAGATCGGCCACCCCGCCGCCGATGGGACCCCATGACCACGGGGTTGCTGCTGCTCGCCACCGCGCTCGCCGGCATCGCCGCGGGGTGGGCGATCACGGTGCCGGTGCACCGCTACAAGGAGCTGCGCCCGATGACGCCGCGGGACGTCGCGGCCGAGGTCGGCTCGGTGGACCACCCGGCGCCGGTCATCCGAGCCGAGTACCGCGAGGCCCGCTGCCCCGACTGCCACCACGTGTACCGGTCCGCCGACGTGACCCCGGTCGCGTCCTGGTTCCGCGGCTGCCCCGGCTGCGGGAGGGCGCTCCCCTTCACCGTGCCGCTGGTCCAGCTGTTCGTGCCGCTCGCCATGGTGCTGACCGTCGCCATGTTCAACAACCACTGGGTCGCGGTGCCCTACCTCTGGCTGGTCGTCGTGCTCGCCGCGGTGGCCGTGATCGACCTGCGCATCTGGCTGATCCCGTGGTGGATGCCGTGGGTGGGCGCCGCGGTCGGGTTCGTGCTCATCTGCGCCGTCTCGCTCGCGTACGACAGCCCGCAGAACATCCTGTACGCGCTGATCGGCGGCGTCGGCTGCTTCGTCCTCTTCTTCGTGATGTTCCTCATCGCGCCCGGCAAGCTCGGGTTCGGGGACGTGCGGCTCGTGCTGCTGCTCGGGCTCTACCTCGGCTGGCTCAACCCGCTGCTGCCGATCTACGGGCTGCTCTTCGGCAGCGTCATCGGCATCCTCATGGGTGTGGCGTCGCTGGTCGTGGACCGGAGCAGCCGGTTCCCCTTCGGCCCGGCCCTCGCGCTGGGCGCGCTCGTGGCCGTGTGGCTCCACCAGCCGCTCGGGTTCTGACCGCCGCTCAGCCGTCGGGCGCGGTGGTGCTCGTGGTCGACCGGGCGGTGGTCGACGGTGCTCCGCCCGGCGAACCTGCAGAGGCGGTGCCGCCGGAGGGCGTCGTCGCCGACGTGTAGAGGGCGTGGACCGCCGGGACGAGCTTCGTCATCGACCGGTCCAGGCACTGCAGGCTGAGGTGCACGCCGTCCGAGGCGTAGCACTTGACCGTCTTCCCGTCCTCGAAGGTGACGTACTCCGAGAACGACCCGCCGGTGCCGCCCACCACCGAGGCCATGTCGAAGTAGGACACCCACGGCCGCGCCGCGGCCTCCTCCTCGATGATGGAGTTCACGAGGGCCACCGTCCGTTGGACGTCGGGGTCGCCGACGTGGGGCTGGCCGACCCACAGCATCCGGCGGGGACCGTCGTGGACGAGATCCATGATCCCCGCCACGCGGCGGCGGTACTCGTCCGCCCACTGGGGGGTGCCGTAGCGGGCGACGACCTCACCGTCGGGCTGGAGGATCGACTGGCTGTCGTTCGCGCCGACCATGAACAGCATGACGTCGGGGTCGAGCGTGTCGACCAGCTCCTTCGTGCGTGCACCCCAGTTGAAGTAGTCGGACCGCGTGAGCCCGGTGGCGACCTTGCCCTCCACGTCGACGTCCAGGGTCGGGTCGTCCCCGACGGCCACCTTCAGCCGGTCGCCGACCCCGATGGCGGTCGAGTCGCCGGCCATGACCACCTTGAGCGGCTGGCCGGCCGTGGGCACCCGGAGGGCGGGCAGGGTGGTGGTCGTCGGCGAGGTCGTCGTCGACGCCGGGAACTCGAAGTCCTGGTCGGCCTGCGTGCGCCCGAGCTCGTCCGATGCCCAGTCGTACGGCCGGTTGAGCGACAGCAGGTTGGCGACGCGGTCGACGCTCCTGGCCACGCCCAGCGCGATCGTGCGCTGCCAGCCCAGCGGCATGCCCTCCGCCGAGTCGACCATGCCGCCCGACGCGAGCACCGCGAACACGGCGATGGCGAGCATCGTGCCCTTCCACGCGCCGTCGGCCGACATCGTCCGGCGCACCCGCTTCCGCCGGCGCGGCGGCCCGGCGGCGCCCGGAGCGGGGCGCGTGGCGGCCGGTCGGTGGCCGTCGGGCGGGCGGGGTCGGGTCGGTGCGCCCATCAGAACTGGAAGTAGATGAAGGGCGCGACGCCCACCGGACCGAGCAGGTTGATGACGACGAGCCAGAGCCCGACGCCGAGGCCGATCAGAGCCGGCGGCAGGGCCGACACCCGGAACTCGACGGCGTCGCCCCACCGCTTCGGCACGAACTGCCCGACCATGCCGACCGCGATCGCGAGCAGCACCGTCGGCGTGACGAGGGTGCCGACGCCCCAGTTCGTGAGCAGCCCGGTGAGGTAGCTGATCGCCGTCGGGAGGTCCACGGACCGGAAGAAGATCCACCCGACGGTCACGAACGAGAACACGCAGGTGCGGGCGAGCCAGGGGTTCATCGGCGTGCGCGGGACGACGACGGGCATGACCTCCGTCCCGCCGTCGCTCGGCGCCGCGGCGGTGGCCGTCGGCGCGCGGCGCGCGAC
>JAEVZA010000416.1 GCA_023392475.1 Actinomycetes bacterium
GTGGTGCTCTGCGTCGGCGGGCGGTCCGGCCTCACGCCCGACGCGACCGTGGGCGAGGCGCGCGACGCCACCGACCTCGGCCTCACCGGGCTCCAGCCGGAGCTGCTGCGTGCCGTGGCCGCGACCGGCACGCCGGTGGTCACCGTCGTCGTGTCGGGCCGCGTGCACACCCTCGGCGAGGTGGAGGAGCTCAGCTCGGCGACGCTGCTCGCGTGGGTGCCGGGCCAGGAGGGCGGCGCCGCCCTCGCCGACGTGCTGCTCGGTGTGACGGCGCCCTCGGGGCGGCTGCCGGTGAGCCTCCCCCGCACCGTCGGCCAGGTGCCGGTCCACTACGACCACCGCGCCGGCGGGGGCCGCAGCCAGTTCTGGGGCGACTACACGGACTCGCCGTCGTCGCCGCTGCACCCGTTCGGGTTCGGCCTGAGCACGACCACCTTCGCCTACTCGCCGCTCGACGTGGCCGAGGGCTCGACGAGCTCGCCGACCGAGGTCACCGCCACCGTGACCAACACCGGCGACCGCGCCGGGGTCGAGGTCGTGCAGTGCTACGTGCACGACGAGACCGCGTCGGTGGCGCGACCCGAGCGCCAGCTCGTCGGGTTCGCCCGCGTGGACCTCGGGCCGGGTGAGGCGCGCCGGGTCACGTTCGGGATCCACCCGAGCCGCCTCGCGTTCATCGACGAGGACTTCCGGTGGGTCTGCGAGCCGGGGGTGTTCCGCGTGGAGGTCGGCGGGTGGGCGGGCGCGCCCGCGACCGTATCGACCTTCGACCTCGCGGGCGAGGTCGAGCCCTACCTCCAGCGCGAGGTCGTGGCGACCGCCGTCACCGTCGTGTGAGCCGCCGGCCGCCCGTCAGTCGAGCTGCAGCACCCGCGCCGCGTTCTCCCGGAGGAACTTGGGCCAGACCTCGTCCTTGAGCGGGAGGTCGGGCAGCTCGCGGAAGATGCGGTCGAGCGTGAGCCCCATCGGGAAGTACCCGCCGTACATCACCTTGTCCGCGCCGCGCGTGTTGGCGTAGTCGATGATCGCCTTCGGGTAGTACCGGGGCGCGAACGCCGAGGTCGAGTAGTGGAGGTTCGGCCACTTGAGCATGAGCTTCACGGCCAGCTCCTCCCACGGCTCCGCGCCGTGGCGCATCACGATCGTGAGCTCCGGGAAGAACCAGCACACCTCGTCGAGGTGCTCCACCTTCTGGCAGGCCATCGGCACGCGAGGTCCCGGCACCCCGGTGCACATGAACACCGGGATCCCGAGCTCGCAGCACTTCGCGTAGACCGGGTACCAGCGCTTGTCGTTGATCGGGACCTGCGGCGAGTAGCCGGCCGGGAAGCCGGCGAGCGCCTTGAGCCCGTACGTCTCGTACGACCGGACGATCTGCTCCACGGCCTTCATGCCCTCGTTGGGGTCGACGCCGATGGAGGGCAGGAAGCGGTCGGGGTGCTGCTTCAGCGCCCGGTGCTGGTCCTCGGACCCGGCGCCGATCAACGCCCGCTCGATGCCGTAGTGGTCCATCAGGGCGAGCGTGTGGTCGACCGGGTCCTCCGCCTCGGCCGCCGCCTTCGGCACGTCCTTGAACATGTACTCGACCGGGAACTCGAACTCCTCCTGGGAGTCCTTGTCCCGGAGCTGCGGCGTCAGGAACTCGTAGACCCTCCGCACGTCCGCGAAGGGCAGGTCCATCATCGTGTCGATGATCCCGATCCCGCTCGGCATCGTCCCCATGGGTGCTCCCCTCGTCCGGGCCGTCGCCGACACGCTAACCGAGGAGTAGAACCAGGTTCTCATTCTCGTCCACGACGGCCGTCCGGTCGCCGAGCCAGCAGAATGTCGGCCGTGCGCCCCAACGTGTGCCTGATCACGCTCGACCAGTTCCGCGCCGAGTGCCTCGGCGCCGCCGGGCACCCGCTCGTGCGGACGCCGAACCTCGATCGGCTCGCGGCCGACGGGGTCCGCTTCACCCACCACTTCTCGAACTGCGCGCCGTGCGCGCCCGGTCGGGCGTCGCTGCTCACCGGGCTCTGGCAGATGAACCACCGGGTGACGGACAACGGCGCGCCGCTCGCCGACCACCTCCCCACCCTGCCCGTGGCCCTGCGCGCGCTCGGCTACCGCCCCACCCTCTTCGGCTACACGGACACCACGTACGACCCCGCGACGCTCGAACCCGGCGCGCCGGAGCTGCTGGCGTGGGAGCAGCCGATGCGCGGCTTCGACGTCGGCGTGCACCTCGACGACCTCGTGGGCCCGTGGCTCGCGTGGCTGGCCGAGGAGGGCGTCGACGTCCCCGAGCGCTACTTCGACATCTACGACCCCGCCCCCGTGCCGGTGCCGCCCGGGCGCGGCGCCACGTGGGCTCCGCCGATCTACGACGCCGAGCACACCGAGTCCGCGTTCATCACCCGGCACGCGCTCGACTGGCTGGAGCGGACCGTCGCTGCCGACGAGGGACCGTGGTGCGCCCACCTCTCCTACCTCCGGCCCCACCCGCCGTACGTGGTGCCGGCGCCGTACAACGACATGTTCGACCCGGCCGACGTCCCGGAGCCCGTGCGGCGAGCTGACCCCGCCGCCGAGGCCGAGCTGCACCCGTTCCTCGCCGGGGCGCTCGGGGTGGTCCCCTCCCCCGCCGACCGGCTCGACCAGGACCAGCTGCGCGCCACCTACTACGGCATGATCGCCGAGGTCGACCACCAGCTCGGCGTCTTCCTCGACGGTCTCGACGCCCTCGGCCAGCGGGACGACACGATCGTCGTCGTCACCTCGGACCACGGCGAGCAGCTCGGCGACCACTGGCTCATCGAGAAGCTCGGGTTCTTCGACCAGAGCTACCGCATCCCGCTCCTCGTGCGCTGGCCGGGGATGACCGGGGCGCCGGGGCGCGCCGTCGACGCGTTCACCGAGAACGTCGACGTGCTCCCCACGATCGTCGACGTCTGCGGCGGCGAGCCACCCGCGTTCTGCGACGGCGCGTCGCTGCGCCCCTTCCTCGACTCGGACCGGGAGGGCCTGGACGCGCCCGAGCGGTGGCGGGACGCCGTGCACACCGAGTACGACTTCCGCATGCCGACCACGCGCGCGATCGAGGGGGCCTACGGGCTGCGCCAGGACCAGTGCGCGGTGTCGGTGCTCCGCGACCGGCGCGGCAAGTACGTGCAGTTCGCCGGCGACATGCCGCCCCTGTTCTTCGACCTCGAGGACGACCCGGGCGAGCTCGTCGACCGCTCGACCGACCCGACCCGGACGGCGGACCTCCTCGACTACGCGCAGCGCCTCCTCCGCCTCCGGATGGAGCACACCGACCCACGGCTCGCGAACCACCGGGCCACCCCCGGCGGCGCCGTCCAGCGGCCCGACCCGCCGCGACCCTGACCGCCCGCGCCGACGTCCGGGGGCCGTGAACGGCGGGTGAACGCCGGCGGTACGCTCGGCCGTCACCCGGCAGGGACCGGCCGGGGCGCACCAGGGGGAGCACATGCCGAGCAGCTCGGGGTTCGATCCGAAGTCGTTGCAGGGGCGCCTGGAGCCCTGGCTGTCGGGCCGGCTGGACGGCGCCGACGACGTCACGGTCAGCGACCTCGACGCGCCGGGGGAGACCGGCCACTCGAGCGAGACGGTGCTGTTCGACGCGACGTGGACCGCCGGCGGCGAGCGCGTCACCGAGCACCTCGTCCTGCGCACCGCGCCGAGCGGCCACACCGTGTTCCCCACGTACGACCTCGGGCTCCAGTACGAGGTGATGCAGCGCGTCGGCGCGGCCGCGCCCGACGTGCCGCTGCCGCCGCTGCGCTGGTACGAGGCGGACCCCGCGCACATCGGCAAGGAGTTCTTCGTGATGGGCCGCGTCGAGGGCAAGGTGCCGCCCGACCGGCTGCCGTACACGATGCAGGGCTGGCTCCTCGAGGAGTCCTCGCCCGAGGACCAGCGGCGGCTGCAGATGAACGGCGTCGACGTGCTGGCGCGGCTCCACGCCATCGACTGGCGCGCCGCCGGACTCGACATCCTCGACCAGCGCCGGTACGGCAGCACCGGCCTCGACCAGCAGCTCGGCTTCTACGAGGCCTTCCTCGAGTGGGGCCGGGGCGACCACCCGCACGAGCGCTTCTACGAGGTGGCCGGCTGGCTGCGGGCGAACGCGCCCGACCCCGAGCCCGAGCCGGTCCTCAACTGGGGCGACGCCCGCATCGGCAACATCATGTTCCGCGACCACGAGCCGGTCGCGGTCCTCGACTGGGAGATGGCCACCCTCGGCCCGCCGCAGGTCGACCTCGCCTGGTACTGCCTGTTCGAGCGCTTCTTCTCGCAGGAGCTCGGCACGCCCAACCTGCCCGGCTTCGCGCCGCAGGAGGAGGTCGTGGCCCGCTACGAGTCGCGCTCCGGGCGCGAGGTCGGCGACCTCGGCTGGTACCTCGCGTGGGGCGCGTACCGGTACGCACTCGTGATGATGCGCATCTGCCAGGCCGAGGCGCTGTCCGAGATCGAGGGCTTCCCGGAGGACGACAACGTGGCGACCGTCCTGCTCGACCACGTCATGGACGAGGTCGGCTGAGCCCCACGGGAGCCCCACTAGGGTGAGCCGATCCGTCGGCCGCCCGCCTGGATCCCACGGCCCCTCGAGCTGGGCCGCCGCCTGGTCGCCCTCCTGGGACCGACCGCGGACGCGGCGCGCCAGAGCTTGGTCGCGCTGCTGTTCAACTCGTCGACCAGCTTCGTGGCCGGCGCGGTGCTCGGCTCCATCACGGGCACGTTCGAGGCGCTGCCCGGCCTGCTCGTGATGGTGCCCGCGGCCATCGGGCTGCGGGGCAACATCTTCGGGACGCTCGGCAACCGGATCTCGACGTCGATCCACACCGGCACGTTCCGCCTCTCGTTCCGGCGCGAGACCGTGCTGGGCCAGAACGTCCTGGCCTCGATCTCGCTCACGTTCGCGCTCTCCCTGCTTCTGGCGGTCGTGGCGCAGGTGGTGTCGGTCGTGTTCGGGGTCACGAACACGATCGGCGTGCTGAACCTCGCCCTCATCTCGGTGGCCGGCGGCCTGCTGGCGAGCCTCGTCGTGCTGGGCGCCACGATCCTGCTGTCGATCGGCGCCGTCCGCCGCGGCTGGGACATGGACAACCTCGTCGCCCCGACGGTGTCCACGCTGGGCGACGTCATCACGATCCCGTCGCTGTTCCTCGCGACCAAGCTCGTCGGCCACGGCTCGGTGTCCACCGTGCTGGCGTGGTCGATGGTGGCGCTGACCGTCGTCGTGTTCCTCGCCTCGATCCGGACGCGCCTGCGGGAGCTCCGCGAGATCATCTGGGAGTCGCTGCCCGTCCTGTCGGCCGCCGTCGTGCTGTCGACGCTCGCCGGCATCGCGGTCCAGAAGCAGCTCGCGGTGTTCGCCGCCCTCCCGGCGCTCCTGGTGCTGCAGCCCGCGTTCGTGAGCTCCGCCGGTGCGCTCGGCGGGATCCTGTCGAGCCGCGTCGCGACCAACCTCCACCTCGGCCTCGTCGAGCCGACGGTCCGGCCGGGCCGCGAGGTGACGCGCGACGCGCTCCTGGTCGTGGCGCTCGGCCTGCCGGTGTTCCTCTTCAACGGCATCGGGAGCGACCTCGTCGCGCGCCTGCTCGGCCAGGCCTCGCCGGGCATCGGCTGGATGGTCGCCGCGTCGCTGCTCGGCGGCGCGGCCACGATCGCGTTCGTCGTGGCGCTCGCGTACTACTCGACGATCGCGGCGTGGCGCTTCGACGTGGACCCCGACTCCTACGGCATCCCCGTGGTCACCGCCTCGGTCGACTTCGTCGGCGTCGTGGCGCTGATCACGACGCTCGCCGTGCTCGGGATCCGCTGACGATCAGCCGGCGTCGAGCAGGTCGCTGACCAGCGCCGCGACCGGGCTCCGCTCCGACCGGGTGAGCGTGACGTGGCCGAACAGGGGGTTGCCGCGCAGCAGGGTGACGACGGACGCGATGCCGTCGCGGCGCCCGACGCGCAGGTTGTCCCGCTGCGCGACGTCGTGGGTCAGCACGACGCGGCTCCCCTCGCCGAGCCGCGTGAGCGCGGTGAGCAGCACCATGCGCTCGAGGTTCTGCGCCTCGTCGACGATCACGAAGCAGTCGGTGAGCGTTCGCCCGCGGATGTGGGTCAGCGGCAGGACGTCGACGAGCTCGCGGTCGACGACCTCCTCGATGACCTCCGGCCCGGCGATGGCCTCGAGCGCGTCGGTGACCGCGGCCGCCCAGGGCGACATCTTCTCGGCCTCGCTGCCGGGCAGGTAGCCGAGCTCCTGGCCGCCGACCGCGTACAGCGGCCGGAAGACGATCACCTTGCGGTGGGTCCGGCGCTCGAGCACGGCCTCGAGCCCGGCGGCCAGCGCCAGCACCGACTTGCCGGTCCCGGCCGGCCCGCCGAGCGACACGATGCCCAGCGACTCGTCGGCGAGGAGGTCCAGCGCCACGCGCTGCTCGGCGGAGCGGCCCCGCACGTCGAACAGGTGGCGGTCGCCGTCGACGAGGTGGGCGCGGCCGTCGGCGTGGCGGCGGGCCAGCGCGGAACCCGCGGCCGACCGAAGGACGATGCCGACGTTCACCGGCACGTCCGCGCCGTCGTCGAGCGTGACGGCCCGCTCCTGGTAGAGGCGGTCGACCAGCTCGGCGGGCACCTCGAGCTCGACGATGCCCGGCCACGGGTCGAGGTCGGCCATCTCGTGGCGGTACTCCTCGGCGTCGAGGCCGACGACCCCCGCCTTGAGGCGCAGGGGCAGGTCCTTCGTGACGAGCACGACGTCGACGCCCTTGTCCGCGAGGTTGCGGGCCACGGCGAGGATCCGGTGGTCGTTCACCGACGACGAGAAGGCCTCGGGGAGCGACGACGAGTCGATGTGGTTCAGCTCCACCCGCACCGTGCCGCCGGTGTCGTTGACGGGGATGGGCTCCGTCAGCGTGCCGTGCCGGTCGCGGAGCCGCTCGAGGGCCCGCAGGGCCTCCCGGGCCGACCAGCCCAGCTCGGGGTGGGCCCGTTTGGCCTCCAGCTCCGTGAGCACCACGAGTGGGACCACCACGTCGTGCTCGTCGAACTTCTCCAGTGCCGCCGGGTCCGCCAGCAGCACCGACGTGTCGAGGACGAAGGTGCGCGTGTCGATCCGGCGACCGTACCCCTGCGCGCGCGGGCGCCCGCGGCATTCGGGCGGCCGTCCGGTGAACGCTCCGTGAAGTGCACGTCGGTAGCATCGGCGCGTCCCCCCGAGGAGCTCCCACCATGACCGACGACCGACCCACCGGGCCCCCCGACGAGGCCCCGGAGGGTGCGCCGCCGCCCCCGTCCCGACCCGTCGCCCCGCCGCCCCCGGCCGGCCTGCCCCCCGCCGCTCCGCCGCCCGCCGCCCTGCCC
>JAEVZA010000443.1 GCA_023392475.1 Actinomycetes bacterium
TCCGCTCGATCGCGGAGCGCAGCGCGGCCAGCTCGCCGCGGACCGCGGAGGCCTCGCCGCTCGGCGCCGGGACGCCCTCGCCCCACTCGGCCTCGAAGTCCGCGCGGACCCGGGCGACCTCGGCCTCGGCCTCGTCGAGCTCGGTCAGCTCCGCCGTCACCGAGGCGCCGTCGCGCTCGATCTGGTCGGCCTCCTCGCCGAGCTGGTGGTGCTCGGCCTCGAGCGAGGCGATCACGGCCGCGTCCACCGCGGCGGTCAGCTCCCGCTCGACGTTCCGCCGGCGCTCGGCGAGCAGGGCGAGCTGGCCCCGGCCCTTCTCGAGCAGCTTCTCGTAGCGGACGAGCACGTCGCCCACGTCGCGGCCGCCGAGGGCGGAGAGCTCGGCCTCGGCGGCGATCGTGCGGGCGTCGAGGTCGGCGAGGGCCGCCCGGAGCTGCTGGTCCTGGCCCCGGAGGTCGGCCTGGACCTGCGACGACTGCTCCAGCTGCTTGCGCAGGCGGGAGAGCTCGCGCCCCGCGACGTGGATGCGCAGCGCGCCGAGCTCGGCGACGAGGTCGCCGTGGCGGCGGGCCGCGTCGGCCTGGCGCTCGAGCGGGCGCAGCTGGCGCCGCACCTCGCGGAGCAGGTCCTGGATGCGGGTGAGGTTCGCCTCGGTGGCCGACAGGCGGCGCTCGGCGCGCTCCTTGCGGCGGCGGTACTTGAGCACGCCGGCCGCCTCCTCGATGATCAGCCGCCGCTCCTCGGGGCGGGCGTTGAGGACCGCGTCGATGTTGCCCTGCGAGATGATCACGTGCTGCTGGCGACCGACGCCGCTGTCGGACAGCAGCTCCTGGATGTCGAGCAGGCGGCAGGGCACGCCGTTGATCGCGTACTCGCTGTCACCCGAGCGGAACAGCAGCCGGGTGATCGTGACCTCGGTGAACTCGATCGGCAGCAGGCCGGCGGAGTTGTCGATGGTCAGCGACACCTCGGCGCGGCCGAGCTGGGGCCGCTTCGTGGTGCCGGCGAAGATGACGTCGTCCATCTTCTGGGACCGCACCGCGGACGGCGCCTGCGCCCCGAGCACCCAGCCGATCGCGTCGACCACGTTCGACTTGCCCGAGCCGTTGGGGCCGACCACCACGGTGACGCCGGGCTCCAGCCCCAACGTGGCGGCGTCCGCGAACGACTTGAAGCCCTTGATCTGCAGCGTCTTGAGGAACACAGCTCTCCCGGTTGGGGGTCAGACCTGGGTCTGCTCGCAGTAGTAGGTGTAGCCGCTGCCGAAGCGGGCCTTCACGATCGGCCCGCGGGCACGCGGGCTCATCTCGCCGTCGCGCTTGTAGACGGCGAGGTACTCCTGGTACTCGCCCGGCTTGCCGGTCAGGCCGACCCACCCGTCCTCGCCGAGGGTGGTGCCGCCGTACTTGACGGCCTCGTGGATCGTCTCGACGACGGCCCGGTAGAGGCGGCGGATCTCCTGCGCCGACAGGCTCGTGGTGATGCGGTCGTAGCGCAGGCCGGCGTGGAACAGGATCTCGTCGGAGTACATCGGCCCGATGCCCACCAGGAAGGTGGGGTCCATCAGGACGGACTTGAGCTTGCCGTCGCGGCGCAGCAGCAGCTCGCCGAACGTCGTCCACGAGATCGGCTCGTCGACGGCGTCGAGGCCGAGCGTGGCGAGCTCGGGGTGGCGCTCGGCGAGCTCCTCGTCGGAGACGAGCTCGACCTTGGCCTCCTTCTTCGGGTCCACCAGCCGCAGCTGGCCGCCCTGCGTGAAGGTGATGACCATCCCGGTGCCGGTCACGGTCTCGTCCTTGGCCTGGTTCCGGCGGAGGCGGCTGCGGTCGCCGAGCTGGATCACCAGCTGCTGCTCGCCGTCGACGGTCAGCACGAGCAGCGTCCCGCGCCGCGTCACGCCGGTGATCTTGGTGGCCGTGAGCGCCGTGATGAACGCCTTCTTGGTCGGTTGCTTGACGAGGCCCGCGAGCGGCACCTCCACGGACTTGACCTTGCGGTCGGCGACCTCGCGCTCGAGGTCCCTCCGGACCAGCTCGATCTCCGGCAGCTCAGGCATGGCGGTCCCCCCCGGTCCGTCCCGCCTCCTGGTGTTCGTCGGACGACCCGCCGTCCGCGTCGTCGCGCCCGAGCCGCACCGTGGCCTCGCGGGCCGCGGCCTGCTCGGCCTCCTTCTTGGTGCGACCCTCGCCCTCGCCCCAGTCGGCGCCGCCGAGGCGGACGACGGCGCGGAAGCGCTTCTCGTGCTCGGGGCCGTCCTCGGTGAGGTCGTAGCGGGGCAGCTCGCCGAAGCGGTGCGCCGCCACCTCCTGGAGGCGCGACTTGTGGTCGCTCGCCACGTCGCCGGAGACGACGCCGTCGATGCGCTCGTCCAGCAGGCCGAGCACGACCGTGGTGGCCGCGTCGATGCCGCCGTCGAGGTAGACGGCGCCGAGGACGCCCTCCATGGCATCGGCCAGGATCGACGTCTTCGCGCGGCCGCCGGTGGCCTCCTCGCCCTTGCCGAGGAGCAGCGCGTCGCCGAGCCCGACCGCGCGGGCCACGCCGGCGAGCGCGTTCGCGCTGACCAACTCGGAGCGGCGCCGGGCGAGCACGCCCTCGCTCGAGGTGGGCGACGTGCGGAACAGGTGGTCGGTGACGATCACGCCCAGCACCGCGTCACCGAGGAACTCCAGGCGCTCGTTGGAGTCGACCCCGCCGTGCTCCGCGCACCAGGAGCGGTGCCGGAGGGCGAGATCGAGGAGCTCCTCGTCGTCGAACCGGTAGCCGATCCGACGGCACAGGGTCTGCCGGGGTTCGTCGGCGGTGTCGACGGCGACCTGCTCAGAGTCGTGCGAGGACGTAGTCGACGGCATCTCGCACGGTCTTCAGGTCCTCGAGGTCCTCGTCCTCGATGCGGAACCCGACGCTGCGCTCGCCGAGCTCCTCCTCCAGCGCCTCGACCAGCTCGATCAGCGCGAGGGAGTCCGCGTGCAGGTCCTCGGCGAACGAGTCCCCCTCGCCGATGGTCCCCGGATCGATCTCCAGGATGTCGGCCAGCCGGTCCTTGACCAGCTGGAGGACCTCGTCCCGCTCGATGGGGCCCTGTTGCACGTGCGTCTCGGCAGGCACGATCGGATCTGCGCTCCTCGGTCGTTCGCCGGGCTGGAGGGCCACGGCGCTGTGGGGGGCACCCTACCGCCGTGACGACGGCGCACGGGCGACCTTGGTCGACCGGCGGTCGGTGACCGTCGGTAGGTGAGGGGCGTTCAGTCGACGTCGATGGCCTGGCGCCCGCCGTACCAGCCGCAGTTGCCGCACACCACGTGCGGCTGCTTCACGGCGTTGCAGCGGGGGCAGAGGCTCCGGGACGGCGCCTTGAGGGTCCAGTTCGCGGCCCGGCGGCTGCGGCCCTTGGCCTTGGAGGTCTTCTTCTTCGGAACTGCCATCGGTCGATCTTCTTCTCGGGGGGCAGGCGCGGCTCCCCGACGGGGAGGACCTGCGACGACGAACGGGTCACTCTAGCGGATCGGTGTCCTCGGGGTCGAAGCGCAGGTCCGCCAGGGCCGACCACCGCGGGTCGGTCGGCGGCGCGTCGTCGGCGCCGGTCACGACCGGGAAGTGGTCGGGGTCCGGGCCCGCGCAGTCCTCCCGGCAGAGCGGGGCGAGCGGGAGCGCCAGCACGACCGCGTCGTGCACCACGGGACCCAGGTCGATCGCGTCCCCGTCGAAGGCGAGCAGGTCCGCGCCGACGGGGTGGTCCGAGAAGACCTCGGCGATCTCGGCCCCGGCCACGCCGCTCGTCTCCTCCAGGCAGCGCCGGCACGGGCCGACCCACGGCACGCGGACCGTGCCGTTCA
The DNA here is from genome assembly GCA_023392475.1 of Actinomycetes bacterium. Lineage (GTDB taxonomy): Bacteria > Actinomycetota > Acidimicrobiia > Acidimicrobiales > Microtrichaceae > JAEVZA01. The sequence goes on from JAEVZA010000443.1 coordinate 3,837, forward strand.
CGGTGACGCCGTCGCTGAGGGACTCGAGCACGAGGTCGACCTCGGCCTCCGCGCCCTCGGGCACGGACGCGGTCGAGATGGCGGTGCCGCCCATCGGCACCCGCCGGTGCTCCTCCCTGCGCTCCCCCGGTCGGCGGCGCAGCTCGCTGACGCCGATCCGCAGACCGGCGACCGTGCCCGTCACGGCAGACCTCCCGTCAGGACTCCTGGTCGTACACCGCGGCCGTGGACCCGGTGGGCGGGTCCTCGAGGTCGCCGAGCTCGGCCTCCTCGATCGTCGGCGCAGCGAGCTTGGCCCGACCGGCGGCGACGGCCTTGTGCACCCGGGCCAGCACGTTCTCGAAGCTGGCCAGCTTCTGGTCGCAGTAGTCCTCGGTCTCCCGGCGCATGCGCCGGGCCGCCGCGTCCGCCTCCTCGACGATCTGGCGGGCGCGGGCCTCGGCGGCCTTCACGACCTCGGTGCGCTGCACCATGTGGGCCACCCGCGAGCGGGCGTCCTCGATCAGCTCCTCGCCCTCCCGGCGGGTTCGGGCGAGGAACTCCTCGCGCTCCTTCAGCAGCCAGCGCGCCGAGCGGACCTCGTCGGGCAGGCGGGAGACGGCCTCGTCGAGGAGCTCCAGCAGCTCCTCCTTGTTGACCCGCACCGATGCCGACATCGGCATGCCGGGCGCGGAGTCGACGATCTCGATGACCCGGCGGAGCACCTGCTCGGCCTCGGGCATGCGGTAGGCGTCGGCGGAGGCGGACCGCCGCGCCGCGGGGCGCTGGCCGGTCTCGTGCTCGACGTCGTCGGGAGGTCTGGTGCTCATGGGACGGCTCCAGTGTGTCGTGGCCCGGTGCCCGTCATGCGGACCCCGTCTCCCCTCCGTAGCGCTCCTTCAGCCGCCGGACGACCGGGTCGGGCACCATCGTGTCGACGTTGCCGCCGAAGCGCGCGATCTCGCGGATCAACCGCGACGCCAGGAACGAGTTCTTGGACGCCGACGGGATGAACAGCGTGTCGACCCCCGAGATCGAGCGGTTCATCTGCGCCATCTGCAGCTCGGACTCGAAGTCCGACACGGCGCGCAGGCCCTTGACGATGAAGTGGGCGCCGACCTCGTGCGCCAGGTCCACCACGAGCGACGAGAACATCGTCACCTCCACGTTGGGGAGGTGGGCGAGCGACTCCTCGATCAGCTCCTGGCGGTCCTCGAGGGTGAACAGCGGCTCGCCCTTCTGCGGGTTCCGCATCGCCGCGACGACGACCCGGTCGAACAGCCGCGCCGCGGTCTGGACGATCTCGACGTGGCCGTTGTGGATCGGGTCGAACGATCCGGGGTACAGCACCACCGTCACGTGAGGTCCTCCGGCTCTTGGGGGTCGTGCGGACCGGGGCCCGCCAGGGAGATGATCGTCACCACCGTACCGCCGTACCG
>JAEVZA010000460.1 GCA_023392475.1 Actinomycetes bacterium
CGTGATGGACGTGGTGATCTTCACCTTCCTCGCCGCCGGCTCCGTCACGCCGGGCGGCCGCTGAGCCGCCGGAGGACCGTCCCCCTGTGCCAGAGGACCGTCCCCCTGCGCCAGAGGACCGTCCCCCTGTGCCAGAGGACCGTCCCGGGTCAGGGGGCGAGGCGCTCGCGCACCCAGCCCGACGGGCCGGCGACCTCGGCCGGTCCCGGGCGCCGGTAGCGCAGCCTGTCGTGCAGCCGGCTCGGCCGGCCCTGCCAGAACTCGTAGGACGTCGGCCGCACCTCGTAGCCGCCCCAGTTCGGCGGCCGCTCGACCGGTCCGTCGCCGACCCGCTCCTCGACCGCGTCGACGGCCGACTCGAGCTCGGCGCGGTCCTCGAGCACCGACGACTGCGGGCTCGCCCACGCTCCGACCTGGCTGCCCCGCGGCCGGGACGCGAAGTAGGCGTCGTCGACCTCGGTCGACGTCTCGGCGGCCACGCCCTCGATGCGCACCTGTCGGTGCTGGGCGAGCCAGCTGAACAGGAGGCAGACCTCGGGGTGCGACGCGAGCTCCAGGCCCTTGCGGCTGTCGCGGTTCGTGAAGAAGCGGAGCGACGAGTCGTCGCCGACGCCCCGCAGCAGGACGTTCCGCGCCGTCGGGCGGCCGTCGGCGTCGACCGTGCAGAGCGCCATCGCGTTGAACTCGACCTCGCCGGCGGCCTCGGCGTCGGCGAGCCAGCGGGCGAACTGCACGGCCGGGTCGTGCGATGCCTCGGACTCCACCAGGACGCCCCAGTCGTAGTCCGCACGCCGGTCGAGGTCCACGTCGCGAGCCTACGGGTCCGACCGCGGGGCGTCCGACGTCCCGGTCCGCCGCTCGGGCAACCAGCGCCGACGCTCGCCGGCGACGCCGTGCAGCGTCGACGACCCGCGCCAGCCGGGCAGCTTCGCCACGTCGACGCGCTGCGTGCCGTAGATGCCGCGGTGCGAGGAGAACACGTAGCTCACGACGCACGCGACCGCGAGGTACGGGATCACGCCGGCACCGAACAGCTCGGCGCCCATGATCGTGCAGGCGAGCGGCGTGTTGGAGGCGCCGGCGAACACGGCGACGAACCCCATCGCGGCGAGGAACGGCACCGGCACGCCCAGGAGGCCGGCGAGCGTCGCGCCCAGGGTGGCGCCGATCACGAACAGGGGGGTCACCTCGCCGCCGACGAACCCGGAGCCGAGGGTCACCGCGGTGAACAGCAGCTTCAGCAGGAACGCCCAGGTCGGGACGTCGGCGCCGAACAGGCTCGCGTCGGCCAGCCCGGTGGAGAGCCCGTTGTAGAGGTGGCTCCCGACGGCCAGCGTCATGGCCACGACGAGCGCGCCGCCGATCAGCGGTCGCGCCGGCGCCCACCCGACGGTCCGTGCGAACAGCCGCTTGAGGCCGTGGGTGAGCTCCGAGAACAGGATCCCGACGAGCGCGAACGCGAGGCCGGCCACCGCGACCTTGGCGAGCAGCCCGGGCGAGAGGTCGACGCGCCCGAGGTCGGGCGTGGGCGCGTGGTGGTAGCCGAGGCCCGACACGACGAGGTCGCCCACCACCGACGCGGTCAGGCACGGCACCAGCGCCTCGTAGCGGACCCGGCCGACGGCCTGGACCTCGAGCGCGAACACGGCGCCCGCGAGCGGCACCCCGAAGACGGAGCCGAAGCCACCGGCGATGGCGGTGATCAGCATCGTGCGGCGGTCGGCCGCGTCCAGGTGGAGCACGCGGCTCGCCGCGTCCGTGAGGCTGCCGCTCATCTGGATCGCGGTGCCCTCGCGGCCCGCCGAGCCGCCGAACAGGTGCGTGACGATGGTGCCCACCAGGATCATCGGGGCCATGCGCCGCGGCACCCAGTCCTGGGGGTCGTGGATCTCGTCGATGATCAGGTTGTTGCCCTCGACCGAGCGCCCCCCGCCGTAGTGGTACGCGAGCCCGATGGCGAGGCCGGCGAGCGGCAGGATGGCGAGGAGCCAGCCGTGGGTGTCGAACGCCTCCGTCGCCCAGCGCAGCGAGACCAGGAACACGGTGGAGGCCACGCCCGAGAGCACGCCGACCAGGCAGCCGAGCGCCACCCAACGCAGCAGGTGGCGCACCAGCGCCAGCTGCTCGCCGGGGTCGAAGCCGATCAGGTCACGGACGGCGTCGTACGCGCGGCCGGGCCAACCCGGCCGGACGTCGTCGATCTCGGACATGCCACCTCCTCGTCGGGTGGTGCGCACGTCGTGCACCCGGACAGCACCCACCGTCCGAGCGCAGGTGACCTGCGCACACGGTAGGAGCCATCAGCCGGGAGACCGGCGGTCGAAGGCGAGCCCCATCGCCTGGCCGCCCAGGGTACCCGCGACCGCGCCGGTTCAGCCGATCGACGTGAGGCCGCGCAGGTACGGCCGCAGGAGCTCCGGCACGGCGACGGTGCCGTCGGGCCGGCGGTTGGTCTCCACCAGCGCCGCCCACACGCGCGGCACCGCCAGCGCGGACCCGTTGAGCGTGTGGAGCACCTCGGTGCCCTTGCCGCCCTCGGGCCGGTAGCGGAGGTTGGCCCGCCGGGCCTGGTAGTCGCGGAACCAGGACACCGAGCTGACCTCGAGCCAGCGGTCCACGCCCGGCGCGTACACCTCGATGTCGAACGTGCGGGCCGACGAGTTGCCGATGTCACCGGTGCAGAGGTCGAGGATCCGGTACGGCAACCCGAGGTCGGCGATGAGGCCCTCCGCGCGGGCGAGGATCTCGGCGTGCAGGTCCTGGGCCTGCTCGGGCGTGCAGTACGAGAGCAGCTCGACCTTGTCGAACTCGTGGACGCGCAGCAGCCCGCGCGTGTCCTTGCCCGCCGAGCCGGCCTCGCGACGGAAGCAGCTGGTGTGCGCGCAGAACCTCGCCGGCAGCGCGTCGACGTCGTAGATCTCGTCGCGCCCGAGCGACGTGAGCGGGACCTCCGCCGTGGGGATCGCCCACAGCTCGTCGCGCTCCATGTGGTACGCCTCGTCGACGAACTTCGGCAGGTGGCCGGTCGAGATCATCGTGTCGGTGCGCACGAGGGTGGGCGGCCGGACCTCCTCGTAGAGGTCGACGTTGCGGTCGAGGGCGAGCTGGCACAGCGCCCGCACCAGGGCGGCGCCCGCGCCCCGGTACATCACGAACATCGAACCCGAGAGCTTCACCGCCCGCTCGACGTCGAGGATGCCGAGCTCCTCGCCGATCTCCCAGTGGGCGACGCGCTGGTGCTCGTCGTACGCGTCGCGGTCGAACCCCTCGACGCGGAGCACCACGTTGTCCTCCTCGCTGGCGCCGTCGGGGCAGTCGTCCGCGGGCAGGTTCGGGATGCGCAGCAGGAGCTCGCGGAGCTCGACCGCGACGTCCTCGGCCCGGGCGTCGAGCTCCTTCTCCTCCGCGCCCAGGAGGCGGCTCTGCTCCTGGAGCTCCGTGGCCTCGTCCTGGCGGCCGTCGCGGAACAGCGACCCCACCTCGTTCGAGAGCGTGCGCACCTCGGCCCGGAGCGCGTCGCGCCGGGCGCTGAGGTCGCGGACGTCGGCGTCGAGCGCGCGGACCCGGTCGACCACCTCGACGTCCTCGCCGCGCCGGGACAGCCCGACCCGCACGGCGTCGGGATCGGTCCGGAACAGGCGAACGTCGAGCATGGGCCCGAACGGTAGCGGCGGCCGGCACCGCACCTGGAACGAGTAGGGGGGCGCCCCGCGGCGGGGCCCCCCCGCGCCGGGGGGGGGGGGGGG
>JAEVZA010000479.1 GCA_023392475.1 Actinomycetes bacterium
ACGACCCCGGGCGACACGACCCGGACCCTAATTCCTGTGCGGGCGGAACGGTGAGCGTTCCGCACGCACAGGAATTCGGTCTGCAGGGATGCCTGGGTCAGGCGACGAGGGCGTCGAGGGCGGCCGCGAAGACCTCGGTGTGGTGGTCCACGTCGGCGTCGCCGTGCGACGGGCAGAGCAGCGCCATGTTGTGGAACGGCGTGAGCAGGATGCCGCGGTTCAGGCACCAGAGGTGCAGGAAGGCGTCGAGCTCGTGGTCGACCGCCGCCGCGGCCTCGCCGCCGTTGCGGGGCGCCGGGCAGCACCAGTACTCGGCGCGGCAGCCGAGTCGCTGCACCGTCCACGGCAGCTCGTGGGCCTCGAAGGCCGAGCGGACCCCGTCCGCCCAGCGCTCGGCGAGCGGCACGGCGACGGCGAAGTCCTCCTCCCGCAGCGCTGCGTCGAGGGTGGCGCGGACGGCGGCCAGCGAGAGGGCGTTGGCGGTCAGCGTCCCGCCGATGCCGGCGACGTCGCTGTCGGGTCCCTCGACGACGTCGGCGACGCGGGCCGCGACCTCCTCGGTCATGCCGTACGCGGCGCACGGCACGCCGCCACCGATCGGCTTGCCGATGACGAACAGGTCGGGGTCGAGCCCCCACTCGCGCGTGGCGCCGCCGGGACCGCAGCAGATCGTGTGGGTCTCGTCGATGATCAGCAGCGTGCCGGTGTCCCGGGTGGTCCGGCGGAGCGCGTCGTGGAAGCCCGGCTCCGGCGGCACGATGCCGATGTTCGTCAGCGCGGGCTCCGCGAGCACGGCCGCGACGTCGCCGGGGGCGAGCGCGGCCTCGAGCGCGTCGACGTCGTTGAACTCCACCACCTCCACGAAGGTGCTGGGGTCGACCGCCCACCCCGTGTTCCCGGGCCGGGGGACGGGACGGCCGTCGGGGCCGATCACGTGCAGGGCCTCGTCGACCGTGCCGTGGTAGCACCAGTTGAAGACGAGCACCTTGCGGCGACCGGTGGCGTGGCGGGCCAGGCGCAGGGCGAACCGGTTGGCGTCGGTCGCGGTCATGGCGAGCTGCCAGATCGGCAGCCCGAACCGCTCCCGCAGGCGGTCGCCCACGGCGATGGCGTCGGTCGACGGCAGCATCGTCGTGATGCCCCGAGGCGCCTGCTCGTCGAGCGCGGCCACGGTGGCCGGCAGCGAGTGGCCGGTCATGGCGCCCGTGTCGCCGAGGCAGAGGTCGATGTACGTGTTGCCGTCGACGTCGGTGCAACGAGACCCCGACGCGTCGGCCACGAACACCGGGTGCGGTCCCGGCCAGCGCGTCATCCAGCTCATCGGGACGCCGGCGAGGAGGGACCGCTGCGCCCGGCCGTGCAGCTCGGCCGAGCGGGGCGTGCGACGTCCGAACAGCTCGCGCTCCGCCGCCATGAGGTCGTCGAGGCGGCTGCGGTCGACCACGCCCCCGGCCACGGTCACACCTCCTCGGCCGCGCCGTCCGCCTCCGCGAGGCGTCGCTGGGCCTGCTCGTGCCGGGCGATCGACGTTTCGACCATGGAGTTGAGGCCCGCGCCCTTCGGCCAGCCGGCGTAGTGCGACAGGAAGATCACGATCTCGCGGAGGTCGTCCGCCGAGAGGTCGCCCTTGTCGAGCGACGAGTCGAGCTGGATGCCGAGCGTCCCGTCGAGGCCCTCGGCCACCATCAGCCCGATCAGCAGGAGCCGGCGGTCCCGGAGCGACAGGCCCTCCCGCTCCCAGACGTCGCCGAAGAGGTGCTCGACCGTGTAGCCGAAGAAGTCGCCGGGCCCGTCCATCACCTCGAAGCTGTAGACCTCGCCCATCCGCTCGAGGCCCCGTCGCCGCTGCTCGCTGATCTCGTCGCTCATGGCCGGGACGGTACCCGCGGGCGGTCGGGGCGGACGGCGGAGCCGCCGGCCGGCCCGCGCAGGATCCTCGGGACCCGTCGGTACGCTGGCCGGGATGCAGCTGCGACGACCCGCCGTCGCACTCTGCCTGGCGGGTGTGGTGGCGCTCGTCGCGGCGGGGTGCCAGCCCGCGCCACCGGCCATCGGGACCGGTCCCGACCCCGCCCGGACCACGGTGTTCAAGGGGCTCGGCGCGTGGTGGGACGTGTGGGACTGGTCGCCCACGTTCACCAACGGCGCGGCGTCGGTCGGCCTGCGCGACATCGACGTCCTCGCGTTCGCCGGGGTCCAGACGCTCTACATCCAGACGGCGAGCTACCGCCGTCCCGACACCGTGCTCGACCCGTCGCTCCTCCGGCTCATCATCGCCCGCGCGCACTTGCGGGGCATGAAGGTGGTGGCGTGGTACCTGCCGGAGTTCGTCGACGTGGGCCTCGACCTCACCAGGATGTCGGCGGCGATCCGCACCGGCGTCGACGGGCTCGGCATCGACATCGAGTCCACGTCGAACCCCGACGTGGCGCAGCGCTCGCAGCGGCTGGTCGACGAGGCGGTGTTCCTCCGGACGACCTTCCCGCGCACGCCGATCGCCGCCATCCCCGTGACGCCCGTGATCTGGGAGACGCTCAACCGGAGCTGGTGGCCGTCGTTCCCGTACCGCGAGCTCGCCCGCTACGTCGACGCCTGGATGCCGATGGCCTACTGGACGCTCCGCCGGTCGGGCTCGTTCCCCGAGTGGGGCGACCCGTACCGGTACGTCTCGGAGTCGGTCGTCCGGCTCCGGGCCCTCACCGGCCGGCCCGACCTGCCGGTGCACCCGGTGGGCGGCGAGGCGGCGGGCACGACCGACGCGGACGTGCAGGCGATGGCGCGGGCGATGTTCGACACGGGCGCCATCGGCGGGAGCCTGTACGACGCGAACACGACCGCGCTGGGGCGGTACCACCCGCTCCAGGCCTTCCGGCGCGCGCAGGTGAAGTGAGCCGACGCGGGCCGGCGCGGCCGCGGCCGGCTCAGCGGGCGACGAAGTACTTGGCCCGCGGGTGGTGGCAGATGATCGCGGAGGTCGTCTGCTCCGGCTGGTACTGGTAGCCGGTGTCCTCGTCGCAGGTGACGCCGATGCGGTCGGCGCCGAGGAGCTCGGCGACCTGCTCGTTGTCCTCGAGGTCGGGGCACGCCGGGTAGCCCCACGAGTACCGCCCGCCGCGGTAGCGCTGGCGGAACAGCCCGTTGAGCGCGCCCTGGTCGGGGGCGGCGGCGTCCGCACCGGTCGGGTCCTCGTCGGCGAAGCCCCACTCCTCGCGGATGCGGCGGTGCCAGTACTCGGCGAGGGCCTCGGCCATCTCGACGCCCAGGCCGTGCAGGAGCAGGTAGTCCTGGTACTTGTCCGCCGCGAACAGCTCGGCGGTCCGCTCCGACACGGCCTCGCCCATCGTCACGATGTGGAACGCCGCGTAGTCGAGGTCGCCCTCGGCTCCGTCCTCGGTCCGCACGGGCCGGAAGAAGTCGGCGATGCAGAGGAACGGCTCCTTGCGCTGGCGGGGGAACGAGAACCGCATGCGCTCCTCGGCGCGCGACTCGTCGGTCCAGATCACCAGGTCGTCGCCGTCGGCGTTGGCCGGGAAGTAGCCGTACACGACCTGCGGCACCAGGAGGCCCTCGGACTTGGCCGCGGCGAGCTGCTCGCGGAACATCGGCCGCAGCCGCTCCTTGAACTCGTCGTCGGTCTCGACCGTGCCGTCGGCACGGGTCTCCGGGCGGAACTGCCACTGGTTGCGGTACAGCGCCGTGGGGTTCACGAAGGCTGCGATGTTGTCCACCGCGAGGCCCTTCACCACCTGCGAGCCCGTGAACGGAGGGACGAAGACCTGGTTGTCGGTCATCACCTCGGGGGAGCGTGCCGGCAGCACGACGTCGTCGTCGACGTCCTGGTGCGTGGTGCGCGCCGGGATGTCCCGACCGCCCGGCTCGCGCCCCCAGCCCGGGTCGTCCTCGCCGCCGCGGCGGATGTCGCCGAGCCGGTCCATGACCCGGAGGCCCTCGAACGCGTCCTTGCCGTAGAAGAGCCGGCCCTCGTAGACCCCGCGGAGGTCGCGCTCCACGTAGGTGCGGGTGAGGGCGGCGCCGCCGAGCAGGACGGGGATCTCGGCCAGGCCGCGCTCGTTCAGCTCCTCGAGGTTGTCGCGCATGATGAGCGTCGACTTCACGAGCAGGCCCGACATCCCGATGGCGTCGGCCCTGACCTCGAGCGCCTTGTCGATCATCTCGGTGATCGAGATCTTGATGCCGAGGTTGTGCACCTCGTAGCCGTTGTTGGTGAGGATGATGTCGACGAGGTTCTTGCCGATGTCGTGGACGTCGCCCTTCACGGTGGCGAGCACGATCCGGCCCTTGCCCGAGTCGTCGTCCGCCTTCTCCATGAACTGCTCCAGGTGGCTGACCGAGGCCTTCATGGTCTCGGCCGACTGGAGCACGAACGGCAGCTGCATCTCGCCGGTGGCGAACAGGTCGCCGACGACCTTCATCCCGGCCAGCAGCACGTCGTTGATGATGGCGAGCGGGCTGAGCCCCGCGGCGAGCGCCTCGTCCAGGTCATCCACCAGGCCCTCGCGGTCCCCGTCGATGATGCGCTGGCTCAGGCGCTGCTCCACCGGCCACCCGCTGCGGTCCTCCTGCACGGTCGTGGTGACCTGCACGCCGGAGAACACCTCGAGCAGCTTCGTCAGCGGGTCGTACGTGTCGTCGCCGCCCGAGAGCGCGCCCTCGGCGCCGCGACGGTCCCACACGAGGTCCAGGCACACGTCGCGCTGCTCGTCGGGGATGCGGTTGAGGGGGATGATCTTCGACGCGTGCACGATCGCCGAGTCCAGGCCGGCCTGGGTGCACTCGTGCAGGAACACGCTGTTCAGCACGTGGCGGGCGGCGGGGGACAGGCCGAAGCTCACGTTCGACAGGCCGAGCGTGGTGTGCACGCCGGGGAGCTCCGCCTTGATGCGGCGGATCGCCTCGATGGTGGCGATGCCGTCGCGGCGGAGGTCGTCGTCGCCGGTCGACAGCGGGAACGTGAGCGCGTCGAAGATCAGGTCCTGCGGCTCGAGCCCGTAGCGCCCGACGGCGAGGTCGTGGATGCGGTGGGCCACCCGGAGCTTCCACTCGACGTCCCGGGCCTGGCCCTCCTCGTCGATGAGCAGGCAGATGACCGCCGCGCCGTACGTGCGGGCGAGCGTCATCACCCGGTCGAAGCGCGAGCCCTCGCCCTCGCCGTCCTCCAGGTTGGCGGAGTTGAGCACCGCCCGGCCGCCGACCCACTGCAGGCCGGCCTCGATGACCGGCGGCTCCGTCGAGTCGAGCACCAGGGGTACCGAGCTCTGGGTGGCGAAGCGCTGCGCGACCTCGTCCATGTCCGCGGTGCCGTCGCGGCCCACGTAGTCGACGCACACGTCGAGCACGGCGGACCCCTCCCGCACCTGGTCCTTCGCCATCTGCACGCAGGTGTCCCAGTCCTGGGCGAGCATCGCCTCACGGAACTTCTTCGAGCCGTTCGCGTTGGTGCGCTCGCCGATCAGGATGAGGTTCGTCGATGCCGAGCCGCCGTCCTCGACGGTGCCCTCGGACAGCGTGACGGGCGAGTAGATCGACGCGAGGCCGTGCTCGAACTCGGGCGTGCGGACGGCGGGCGTGGTCTCGGCGACCGCCGCGGCGAGCTGGCGGATGTACTCCGGCGTGGTGCCGCAGCAGCCGCCGACGACGTTGACGCCGAACTCCTCGATGAACCGGCGCTGGTAGGAGACGAAGTCCTCGGCCGTGAGGTCGTAGTGCATGTGGCCGTCGACGACCGACGGCAGCCCCGCGTTGGGCAGCACCGAGATCGGGATGCGCGAGTGCTGGCTCAGGTGCCGGATGTGCTCGCTCATCTCCTCCGGGCCGGTGGCGCAGTTGATGCCGATCACGTCGGGGCGCATCGCGTCGAGCGCGACCAGCGCGGCGCCGATCTCCGTGCCCGGCAGCATGCGGCCGGTGAGCTCGATCGTGACCTGCGTCTGGATGGGCACCTCGCGGCCGACCTCGGCCATGGCGGCGCGGCACCCGTTGATCCCGGCCTTGATGCCGAGGAGGTCGAACTGGGTCTCCAGCAGGAGCAGGTCCACGCCGCCCTCGAGGAGGCCGCGCGCCTGCTCGGCCACCTGGTCCCGCAGCTCGGCGTACCGGACCTGCCCGAGCGACGCGAAGCGCGTGCCGGGGCCGATGGAGCCGGCGACGAACCGCGGCTTCGCCTCGGTCGAGAACTCGTCGGCCACCTCGCGGGCGAGCGTGGCCGCGATCCGGTTCAGCTCCACGGTGCGGTCGGCCAGTCCGTACTCGTTGAGCGTGGCCCGCAGGCCACCGAACGTGTTGGTCTCGACGACGTCGGCGCCGGCCTCGAGGTACTCGGCGTGCATCTGCTTCACGAGCTCGGGGCGGGTCTCCACGAGGATCTCCGGGCAGCCCTCGAGCTCGGGCGTGCCGTAGTCCTCCATCGTGAGCCCCTGCTCCTGGAGCCAGGTGCCGGCGGCCCCGTCGTAGACGAGGACCCGGTCCGCGAGCGCGTCGAGGTAGGCGGAGGAGGTGGCGTCCATGGTCCGGTCATGGTACGTCCCGGGGGCGCGGCGGCCCCAACGGCTTCCGTGCCCCCGGCGCCCGTCGCGCGGCCGGGCCGACGTCGTCGCGGGCGGCGTCGATCGGGCCCGGTGCGGGCTCGGCGCGGCGTCGGTG
>JAEVZA010000017.1 GCA_023392475.1 Actinomycetes bacterium
CGCCGACGTCACCCCGGCGCCCGGCGGCGCGGCACCTGCCGGCGACGGTGTGACCGCGACGGGCGGCGGCGGCGACGAGCTGGTGCGACCGGTCAGCTGACGTACTGGAGCAGCGGCGGCTCGACCGCCCGGTGCTGGCGCAGGAACCGCTCGAACGCCGGCCGCGGGAGCGGCGGCGCGTAGAGGAAGCCCTGGACGAGGTCGCAGCCCGCCTCGTCGAGGAACCGGCGCTGCACGTCGGTCTCCACGCCCTCCGCCACGGCGACGATGCCGAGGTTGTGGGCGAGCGTCAGGATGGCCCGGGTGATCGTGCCGGAGCGGCCGTCCCGGAGGTCGTTGACGAAGCGCCGGTCGATCTTCAGCGTGTGGAACGGCAGCGTGTGCAGGTAGGACAGCGACGAGTAGCCGGTGCCGAAGTCGTCGAGCGCGATGAGGAAGCCCAGCGAGTCGAGCTCCTCGAGCCGGGTGGCCGCGGCCGCGAGGTCCTGCACGAGCAGGCTCTCGGTGATCTCGAGCTCGAGCTGCGCGGGTGACACCCCGGCGTCGGCGAGGGTGGCGGCGAGCCGCTCGGTGAAGTCGCGCTGCTCGAACTCCGTCGGCGACACGTTGATCGCGATGCGGGCCTGCGACGGCAGCACGCCGTCGCGCGTCCAGCCCGCGATGTCCTCGGCCACCGTCGAGATGACGTGGTCGCTCACCGCGCCGATCGCTCCGGTCGCCTCCGCCGTGGGGATGAACACCGACGGCGGGATCGGCCCCTGCTCGGGGTGGTGCCAGCGCACGAGCGCCTCGGCCATCGCCACCGCTCCGGTGCGCAGGTCGATGATCGGCTGGTAGTGCACCTCGAGGGACCGCGACGCGGCCGCGATGCGGAGGTCGCGGTCGAGCGCGAGGCCGGTGCGGGTCGCCTCGTCGAGCGTCGGCTCGTAGAAGCGCAGGCGGCTGCGGCCGTCGACGCGGCCGGCGGCGAGGGCGCGGTCGGCCGCGGCGAGGAGCTCGACCGCGGTGTGGGCGTCGCCGGGGGAGCGGGCCACGCCGACGGAGGCGGTCAGGCGCACCTCGAGGCCGTGGGTCTGCACCGGTCGCTGCAGCCGGCGCTGGATCTCCTCGGCGAGGTGGCGGAGGTGCGCGTCGAACGTGAGGCTCGGACCGTCGCCGACCAGCACGACGAGGAACTCGTCGACGCCGACGCGCCCGATCTCGAGCCGCGGGTCGCCGAGCTCGCGGAGCCGGCGGGCGGCCTCGGACAGCACCTCGTCGCCGACGAGCGCGCCGAACGTGTCGTTGACCGTCCGGAAGTTGTCGAGGTCGATGTGCAGCACGCCGACGCGGGCGAGCGCGCCGACGCCGGGCTCCCGGACCGCCGACTCGAGGTGCTCGTTGATCCGGACGCGGGACCACAGCCCGGTCAGCGCGTCGGTGTGGAGGAGGTGGCGCAGCGCCGCCTCGGTCCGGATCGTCTCGGCCTCGTCGTGCAGCACGACCACCGCGCCGTCGAGCGCACCGCCGGCGCCGGTCAGCGGCTGCGCGGTGGTGCGGAACCACGAGCGATCGCTGCGCGAGAGCTGCACGCACTCGATGTCTCCCTGCACCTCGGAGCCGGTGCGCAGGCAGCCCGCCGCGGCGGACGACTCCGGCTCGAGCGCACGGCCGGACTCGTCCAGCGAGACCCACGGCGGATCGAAGACGCTGCGGTCGAGGAGGCGGTCCGCAGGCTGGCCGACCAGCCGGCAGAACGCCGCGTTCACGTGATCGATGCGACCGCCGGCGTCGACGACCGCGACGCCCTCGTCCAGCGCGTCGATGGTGGCGCCGAGCAGGTCGTGCGCGCCGCGGAGCCGGTCCTCGTCGAGGGTGCGCGCCGAGACGTCCCGCGCGGTGACGAGCAGCACGTCGTGCGAGACGGTGCGGTGCCGGACCACGGTCAGATCGGCGGCCACGAGCGGGCCGGGCGCCGTGCGGAGCTGCACCGCCACGCGGTGGCGGCGGCCGCCGCCGGCGTGGTCGACGAGCAGGCGCCAACCCTCGGACGGCATCGCCGGGTGCACGAGGTCCCGGAACGGCCGGCCGATCAGCCGATCGGGGGTCATCCCCATCCGTGCCGCACCCGCCGGGTTCACCTCGACGACGGTCGAGTCGTCGGGGTCCAGGACCCAGACACCGTCCTCGAGCAGGTGGACGACGGCGGTGGCCAGGTCGGCGGTCGCACCGGGCACGGGCGTTGGGCTCCTCGGGGGTCGGACGATCGGTGGCTGACTGGCGACCAACCCTACGAGCGCGCCGCGCGCCGCCGGTGGACCCGCGGGCCGATCGGGACGACGCCGTGGCGTGTGCCGGGACACGGTCGTCGGCCCGGTCGGCGTGCGACGATGGCGTGGTGGACGGCACGGATCCCGAGGAGGCGGCGTGGGCGCGCGCCGGGCTCCTCGACACCGACGACGGCGGGACCCGGGAGGACCGGCTGGCGGTGCTCCGGCTGCTCACCGACCGCGGCGCCACGATCGACGAGATGGTCGAGGCGCACCTCCTCGGCAGCCTCCCGGCGGTGGCCGGCGACCTCGTGCGGCGCCGCTCGGTCACGACCGTGCGCGTCGACGAGCTCGCCGCGAGCTGCGGCGTGCCGCTCGACCTCGTCGAGCGCGTGTTCCTCGCCGCGGGGCTCCCCGTGCGGCACGACACGGAGGTGCCGGAGCGGCTGGCGGTCCTCGTCGGCGCCTTCGAGTCGGGCGCGGCGCTGATGGGGGAGGAGGCGATCCTGGCCTTCACCCGCGTGCTGGGAGCGGCCGCCGCGAACATCGCCGAGGCAGCGATCGCGCTGTTCTACGCGGAGCTCGGTCCGGGGACCGCCCGCGAGGGCGAGGACGAGGTGACGCGGGCGGCGCTGTCCGAGGCGGCGACCCTCGCCTTCGCCTCGGTGCCCGATGTGCTGTCGTCGGTCCTGCTCGCCCGGTTCGACCGGACGTCGCGGCGCGCCATCCAGTACCGCGGGTGGTCGCTGCGCTCGGGCGACGGGCCGGATCCCGCCGTCGACGGCCCGGCCGAGATCGTCGCCCTCGGCTTCGTCGACCTCGTGGGCTCCACCTCGTGGGCCGAGGAGCTGAACCTCCGCGACCACAGCCTGGCGCTGTCGCGGTTCGAGTCGGCCGCGTGGTCGAGCGCCGTGCTGGCAGGTGGGCGGGTGGTGAAGACGATCGGCGACGAGGCGTTCTTCTCCGCGCCGACCGTGGACGTGGCCTGCCGGATCGCCTCGGAGCTGTGCGCGGCGGCCGCGGCCGACCCCGTGCTCCCGTCGGCGCGCGCCGCGGTCGGGGTGGGGGTCGTCTCGTCGCGCGAGGGCGACTACTTCGGCCCGCTCGTGAACCAGGTGGCCCGCATGGTCAAGGCCGCCGAGCCGGGCGAGCTCGCCGTGACCGCGGACGCGGCCGACGAGCTCCCGCCCGAGCGGTGGGAGGTGCGGCAGCGCGACCCGGTGGCGCTCCGCGGCGTGGCCGCGCCGGTGTCGTGGTGCAGCGTGACCCCGATCGGTTGAGGTGGTGGCTGCACCCGGTCACGGAGGGCCGGGTGCAGCGGCGCGCAGCGGCTACTGCGCGTAGGCCATGGCCGCCGTGATCGGCGGCATGGCCGTGTCGAGGTCGAGCACGACCTTCGACTCGAGCTCGATGAACTCGCCCAGTGCCAGGGCGGTCTCGAGCATCAGGGCCGTCGCGGCGTCGGGATCCGTCACCTTCGAGACGGTCACGCCGCTCGAGCCGTCGGCGGCGATGTACCAGCAGAGCCGTTCGCCGGAGGTGTCCTCGGCCTCCTTGGCCTCGGTCTTGGCCCAGGTGTCCATCATCCGCTGCGCCTGGTCGGGTGACAGCGGACGTGCCTTCCACGTCGTGCAGACGAGCATGGCCTTCCCCTTGCTTCGTCGACGTCGCCCCCCTCACTCGAGGACGTCTGGGTGCACGCTACTCCCGGACCCCCGGGGTGGGAACGGGCAACCTCGGACGGCGCGCCGGCACCCGTCACGCACCCCGGCGCCGCCGTCGCGCTCACCGGAGGGCGGACCGGCCGCTCAGATGCGCCCGGCGTCCCGCGCCGCGGACTCGGCGGCGTCGAGCTGGCGCTCCACGATCGCCAGCCCTGCGTCCCAGAAGCCCGGGTCCTCGAGGTCGCAGTCCACGATGCGGCCGAGCTCGGCCGGCTCCATGGAGCCGCCGGCCCGCAGCAGCTCGAGGTACGCGGGCACGAACGACGCGCCGCGCTCCTGGTAGCGCGCGTACACCGACAGCGCGAGGAGCTGGCCGTACGCGTAGGCGTACACGTAGCCGGGCGTGCCGATGAAGTGCGGGATGTAGCTCCACCACGTGCGGTAGCCCTCGGTGATCTCGACCGAGTCGCCGAGCATGGCCTCCTGCGACGCCGCCCACAGCTCGCCGAACCGCTCCACCGACAGCTCGCCCTCGTCCCGCCGCGCGGTGTGGACGCTGTCCTCGAACCGGTTCATCGCCACCTGGCGGAACACGGTCGCGATCGAGTCCTCGAGCGTCGACGCGAGGAGCGCGAACCGCTCGTCGGGGTCGTCCAGCTGCGCGAGCAGCGCGTTGTTGGTGACCGTCTCGCCGAACACCGACGCGGTCTCGGCCAGGGTGAGCGGCGTGCTCTGGTGGAAGATGCCCTGCTCGCGGGCGAGGTAGGCGTGCAGGCCGTGGCCGAGCTCGTGGGCGAGCGTGAGCACGTCGCGGTTGCGGCTCGTCCAGTTGAGGAGCAGGTACGGGTGGTGCGACGGCACGGTGTAGGCGCAGAAGGCGCCGGGCCGCTTGCCGGGGCGGACGGGGGCATCGATCCAGCCCTCGTCGAGGAACCGCCGCACGACGTCGGCGAGCTCGGGCGAGAAGCTGCCGTACGCGTCGAGCACGAGGGAGCTGGCCTCGGTCCAGCCGATCGACGACTCGTCCTCGGCGACCGAGGCCATGCGGTCGAAGTCCGACAACCGGTCGATGCCGAGCACCTTCGCCTTGAGCGAGTACCAGCGCTGCGGGATCGAGTAGCGGCCGACCACCGCGTCGATCAGGGCCTGGACGGAGTCGTCGGACGCCTCGTTCGAGAGGTTCCGCGACGAGATCCACGAGGGGTAGCTCCGCAGGCGGTCGTCGGTCGACTTGTCGAGCAGCAGCGTGTTGAAGACGAAGGCGCGGGTGCGCAGGCCGGGCTCGAGGCCCTCGGTCACGGCGGCGGCCGCCGCCTCGCGCACCTCGCGGTCGGGGTGCTGGAGCAGCGACAGCCCCTGCTCGAGGCCGACCTCGCCGCCGGGCGTGCCGCCGAGGTCGGTCGGGAGGTCCACCGTGATGGCCGACGTCAGCTCGTCGAACAGCCGGACCCACGCGCCCGCTCCGCTCACCGACTTCTCGGTGAGGAGGCGCTCCTCGGGCTCGGTGAGCAGGTGGTCGCGGTAGCGGCGGATGGACCGCAGGTGGTGGGCGCAGAAGTCGAGCGCGGGATCGGCGAGCAGCGCGTCGACCTGCTCGTCGGGCAGCGCGGCGAACTCGATCTCGAAGAAGACGAGCTGCGTGGCGACCGCGGTCGAGCGCTCCTGGACCCGCATCATCAGGGCGCCGCGCTCGGGGTCCTGCGTGTCCTCGGAGAACCGCAGCATCGCGTAGTAGCCGGCGCGGCCCTGCACCTCCTCGAGCTCCGCGGCGCGGTGCATGGCCGCCGCGAGGGCCGCGGCGTCGAGCTCCGCGACCGTGCCCCGCAGGTTCGCGAGCTCGGCGCCGATCCGGTCGGCCCGGTCGAGCAGGGCGTCGACACCCTCGCCGCCCAGCAGCGGTTCGAGGTCCCAGGCCACCGACGCGGCGGTCAGGTCGGCCTCGTCCTGGTCGGTGGTGGTCGTGTCGTTCGGGGTGGTGGTGTCGCTGCTCACGCCGTCAGGCTACGGGGCTACCGTCGCCGTCGTGGACGCGGCGACGTCTTCCCCCCGCCGGTTGGCGGACGACGTGCAGGTCGAGCGGATCGAGCTCGGCAGCGGCGCGTGGGTGGACGTGGCGCGGGGGCTGCTGCTCGACCACCAGCGCGTGCACGACGAGCTCGAGGCGACCGTGTCCTGGCAGCAGGGCCGGGTGTTCCGGTACGAGCGGTGGATCGACGAGCCACGGCTCGGCGGGTTCCAGCGCGCCGACTCGATGCACCCGGCGCTCGCCGAGGCGCAGGCGTGGATCACCGACCGCTACCGCGTGCGCTTCGACGGGGTGGCCCTCGCCCGGTACCGCCACGCGGCGGACAGCGTCGGCTTCCACCGCGACCGCGAGCTCAGGTGGCTCGAGGAGACGGTGATCGGCGTGCTCACCACGGGCGCCCACCGGCCGTTCCTCATGCGGCCGATCGGTGAGCGGCGCACCGCCCACGACGACGACATGGTGGCCGGTGCGGGCAGCACCTTCGACCTGTCCCCGGCGGGCGGCGACCTCCTCGTGATGGGCGGCCGGTGCCAGGCGGCCTGGCTGCACGCGGTGCCCAAGGTGACCGGCGGTGCGGCGGTGCGGGACCGGATCTCCGCGCAGTGGCGCTGGACGTCGCGACGGGGCCGGCCCGACACGAACCCCGGCTACTCCGCGCCGCGCACGTACGGCCGGCGCTGAGCGCGACCGTCGGCCGGAGCGGCCGCCGCCCGGAGCGGCCGCCGGCGGTCGCTCAGCCGGTCGATCGGGGCAGCCCGGACGAGGCCGCGGCACGCCGCGACGGGTCCGCCACCACGGATCGCACGAGCTCGACGAGCCCCACGCCGATCGCGTCCGCCAGCTCCTGGAGCGCCGCCCGCTCGTCGAGCGATCTCCATCGTCGCCCCCGGGCCGGCACGGCGGCGAGCGCGACCGGGTCGCCGTCGGGCGTCCACGGCCCGTCGACCGCCTCGTAGGCGAGGACGCGGTCGGGCCCACCGCCGGCGAGCGGCACGGCGGACCCGACGAGCCCGGGGTCGACCTCCACGACGCGGTACGCGGGGTGGTCGCCGTGCACGCCCTCGCTCCGGTCGAGCGCCTCGATCTGGGCGTCCTCGAGGAGGGTGAGGTGCACCTCGGCCGTCGTGCCCGGCGACGGGATCGGCGTCGCGGGGAGCGAGCCGTACCGGGCGAGGCGCGCTGCGTACACGACGTCGTGGTCCCGGAGCAGCGCCGGCACCACGGGCACCGTGCCGCCCACGGATCCGTCGGGCGGGAACTTCCGCGCGAGCTGCTCGGGTGCGGCGTTCGAACCGACCGCGAGCACGGCCGTCCGTCCCCGCGCCGGGTCGGGCGGCGTGGCGGGGAGGGCCGGCGCGGCGCCGGTGGCGACGTCGAAGCGGACGGGTCCGAGCGGCCGCTCGTACGGGTACCGAAGCGCCAGGTCGAGCACGGCCCGGCCGTCGGCGTCGTCCACCGGGAGCTCGAGCCCGAGGTGGAGGTGCATGCGCCGGGCGAGCGAGAAGCGGGTCGGCGTGACGCCGCCGAGCACGAAGCCGAGGCGCTCGTAGAACGGCGTCGCCGGACCGGTCGTCACGTCGACGCGGACGTCGCCCCTCGCCTCGGCACGCCCGACCACGTCGGCGACCAGCGCCCGGCCGAGGCCGCCCCGCTGCTCGTCGGGCTCGACGAACAGCCCGTCGAGCTCGGTGGCCCGCCCGTCACCCGGCAGCACCGCCGAGAACCCGAGGGCCACGCCGTCGTCACCGCGCACCACCCGCACGTCGCCCGCCGCCACCTGCTCGATCGGGATCCGCACCGCGTCGGGGTGCGCGAGGAGGTCCTCCCGGTGCTCGTTCCACACGAGCGACGCGCGGAGCTGCAGCGCCTCGAGCTCCGCCACCTCCTCCGGCCGTGCCGTCGTGATCCGCACCGGGCGGAGCCTAGGGACGCCTCACTCGGCCGTCGTCCCGGCCGACCGGGGAGAGGTGGAACCCGTGGCCACGTCCGCCGGCACGCGCCCGCCCGAGGGCGGCCGTGGCGCGCTCGGTCGCCCGTCCGACGCCGGCGCCCCTGCAGACACCGGTGTCGAGGCGCCCGTCCGCTACGACCTCGCGCGCCTGCGATCCCTCAGCGACTGCGTGTTCGCGGTCGCCATCACGCTGCTCGCCGTCGTCGCCGCGGTCCCGGCGCCCGGCTCGACGCCGGCGCAGGTGGACCAGTTCCTGCACGGCGAGGTGCTCGGCTACAGCGCCTTCGTCGCCGCGTTCGTCCTCATCGGGTACATCTGGCTGCAGCACCACCGCGTCTTCGGGCTGCTCCACCGGGTCGACGGGCTGACGGTCTGGCTCAACTTCGGCGCGCTGTCGCTCGTGGTGCTGCTCCCGTTCCTCGGCCGGCTGTCGTCGGACTTCACCGGGCTGCGGGCCCCGCACGTCCTCGTGGGCATCGACGTCCTCCTCGTCGGCCTCCTCCTCGTGGCGACGATCGTCCGGTGCCGGCGCGCCGGCCTGTTCGCACCCGTCGTGCCCGACGACGCCGTGCGCATCCTGGTGTGGCGCTGCGGCGTGCTGGCGGGCGCGTTCGGCGCCGCGGCCGCGCTGTCGCTCGTGCACCCCGGGTTCGCGGCGATCGGGTGGGTCCTGCTCGTCGCCGGTGGGGTGGTGGTGCGGCTCGTGCTCGGGCGCATCGACCGCGCCGACGTGGGTGCGCTCGACGACGAGATCCACGTCGACGCGGACGAGGCGCCGCTCGGGGCACGGCCGGGGGAGCGGCAGCTCAGCTCGATCTCGCGCATCACCGGGTTCAGCGACAACGTGTACGCGTTCGCGCTCACCATCCTCGCCCTGCAGCTGCACGTGCCGTCGCGGGCGCTGGTGCACTCGGACGCGGACCTGCTCCACCAGCTCCGCCTCGTCGCCGATCCGACCGTGAGCGGGTACCTGCTCGGCTTCGTGATCCTCGGCGTGTTCTGGATCGTGCACTGCCGGTACTTCCTGCTGATCGACCGGCACGGGCCCGCGCTCCCCGCGTACAACCTCGCCCACCTGATGACGGTGGCCGTGCTGCCCTTCGCCACGCTGCTGTTCTCCGACTTCCCGATCTCGTCGACGACGGTGGTGTACGCGATCGCCGCCGGCTGCACCGGCGTGTCGCTGAACCTGCTGCTGTCGTACGCCATCCGCCACCGGCTCACCGCGGACGCGCTCGACGCGGTCGGCCTGCGCCGGGCCCGCATCCAGTCGGCGATCATGCCGCTCGGGTTCTTCGCGTCGGTGCCCGTCGCGCTGGTGGCGCCGCGGCTGGCGTGGCTCGTGTGGCTGGTGGTCGGCTTCAGCGCCCGCCGCCTGGTCCGCTCCTCCGTCACCTGACCGGGGTCGTCCGGCCGCACTGGTCGATCGAACAGGTGTTCGGTACCGTGGGGGCTCGTGGGCTTCAACAACCCCGACGTCCCCTGGTCCGAGATCGAGCGCCGGCTGTCCGACCGGCCCGGCGGACGGCGGGCGCCCGAGGCCGAGGAGACGCCCGCCCCGCGCCGGGGCTCGGCGAGTGACCCGGCCCGCCAGGGCTCGGCGAGTGACCCGGCCCACCAGGGCTCGGCAAGTGACCCGGCCCGCCAGGGCTCGGCAAGTGATTGGTGGGCGACCGACCCGCTCGCCCGGCGCCACCGCGAGCCGCAGCACGCCGGCGACGGCGGCGACAGCCCGGCCTGGTCGCGGCACCGCGAGGACTACCGCGCCCCGGAGGACCTCGCTGGCCGGTCGGGTCGCCCGTCGTCGTCCGGGCGGGTCCCGTACGCCGAGCTGCACTGCCACTCCGCCTTCTCCTTCCTCGACGGCGCGTCCCAGCCGGAGGCGCTCGCCGAGGAGGCGGCCCGCCTCGGGCTGGAGGCCCTGGCGGTCACCGACCACCACGGCTTCTACGGCGTCGTCCGCTTCTCCCAGGCGGCCCGCGAGCTCGGTCTGCCCACGGTGTTCGGCGCCGAGCTCACGCTGAACGCGCCCGAGGCCCGGCCGGGCCCCGCGGATCCGGGGGGCCACCACGTCCTCGTCCTGGCGCGGGACCCCGTCGGCTACGCGCGGCTGGCGGCGCTGCTGTCCGAGGCGCAGATGGCGGGGGAGAAGGGTCGGCCGCTCGTGTCGTTCGCGGACCTGGCCGAGGCGGCGTCCGGCCGGGCCCGCGGGCACTGGGCGGTGCTCACGGGGTGCCGGAAGGGCACGGTCGCGTCCGCGCTCGTCGAGCACGGGCCGGCGGCCGCGGAGCGCGAGCTGCGGAGCCTGGTCGCCGCGTTCGGGGTGGAGCACACGTTCGTGGAGCTGTGGGACCACGGCGAGCCGCTCGACTCGGCCCGCAACGACGCGCTGGCCGAGCTGGCGGTGCGCACGGGCGTGCAGCCGCTCGCCACCAACAACGTCCACTACGCCACGCCCGCGGACAGGGCGCTCGCCACCGCCCTCGCCGCCGTGCGCGCCCGTCGCAGCCTCGACGAGCTCGACGGCTGGCTGCCCGGCGGCGGCCAGGCCCACCTGCGCTCCGGGGCCGAGCAGGCCCGGCGCTTCGCCCGCTACCCGGGGGTGGTCGGGGCCGCGGCCGAGCTGGGCGCGGCGTGCGCGTTCGACCTCCGCCTGGTCGCCCCCGACCTCCCGCCGTGCGAGTGCCCGGTGGATCCGGCCACCGGCTCGCCGATGACCGAGTCCCGCTACCTGCGCCAGCTCACCGAGGAGGGCGCGACCCGTCGGTACGGCCCCCGCCACGCGGAGCGGGTATCGGGGGCGTGGGCCCAGATCGACCGGGAGCTCGATCTCATCGAGGCGCTCGGGTTCCCCGGCTACTTCCTGATCGTGTGGGACATCGTCGAGTTCTGCCGCCGCGAGGACATCCTCTGCCAGGGCCGCGGCTCGGCGGCCAACTCCGCGGTCTGCTACGCGCTCGGCATCACGAAGGCCGACGCCGTCCGCCTCGGCCTGCTGTTCGAGCGGTTCCTCTCGCCCGAGCGCGACGGCCCGCCCGACATCGACCTGGACATCGAGTCCGGCCGCCGCGAGGAGGCCATCCAGTACGTGTACGACCGCTACGGCCGCTCGCACGCCGCCCAGGTCGCCAACGTCATCACCTACCGGTCGCGGTCCGCGGTGCGCGACGCCGCGAAGGCGCTCGGCTTCGCCGCCGGCCAGCAGGACGCGTGGTCGAAGGAGATCGACCGGTGGAGCGGGGTCCCCGGGCCGGGCGAGGCCGCGGCGCGGGACGTCACCATCCCCGACACCGTCCTGGCGCTGGCGGACCGCTTCCAGGACCTGCCCCGGCACCTCGGCATCCACTCGGGCGGCATGGTCATCTGCGACCGGCCGGTGGTCGAGGTCTGCCCGACCGAGTGGGCGCGGATGGAGAACCGCTCGGTCCTGCAGTGGGACAAGGACGACTGCGCGGCGGCGGGGCTCGTGAAGTTCGACCTCCTCGGCCTCGGCATGCTCTCCGCGCTGCACGGCTGCCTCGACCTCGTGCGCCACCACGAGCGGATCGACATCGACCTGGCGGAGCTACCCCAGGAGGACGCCGTCTACGACATGCTCTGCCGCGCCGACTCGGTGGGCGTGTTCCAGGTCGAGTCCCGCGCCCAGATGGCGACGCTGCCCCGGCTGCGGCCCCGCTGCTTCTACGACCTCGTGGTGGAGGTCGCCCTCATCCGCCCCGGCCCGATCCAGGGCGGGTCGGTGCACCCCTACATCCGGCGGCGGAAGGGGGAGGAGCCGGTCACGTTCCTGCACCCGCTCCTCGAGCCGGCGCTCACCAAGACCCTCGGCGTGCCGCTCTTCCAGGAGCAGCTGATGCAGATGGCGATCGACGTGGCGGGGTTCACGCCGTCGGAGGCGGACCAGCTCCGCCAGGCGATGGCGTCCAAGCGGTCGGTGCGGCGGATGGCCGAGCTGCGCGAGCGCTTCGACGCGGGCCTGGCCGCCAACGACATCACGGGGGAGGTGGCGGTGGCGATCTGGGAGAAGCTGGCCGCGTTCGCGAACTACGGGTTCCCCGAGTCGCACTCCGTGAGCTTCGCCTACCTGGTGTACGCGTCGTCGTGGCTGAAGTACCACCACCCGGCGGCGTTCTGCGCGGCGCTGCTCAACGCGCAGCCGATGGGCTTCTACTCGCCGCAGTCGCTCACGCAGGACGCGGTGCGCCACGGCGTCGTCGTCCGCACCCCCGACCTCGACGCGTCCGCCGCCCTCGCCACCCTCGAACCCGCGCTGGAGGGATATAGGGGTCCTCACGGACGCTCAGCGTCCGTG
>JAEVZA010000025.1 GCA_023392475.1 Actinomycetes bacterium
GTGCGGAACGCTCAGCGTTCCGCACGCACAGGAATTCGGGTCCGGGTCGTGTCGCCCGGGGTCGTGGCGCCCGAGGGTCAGGCGCGCGGGCGGGGCAGGACCTGGGTGAGCTCGAGCGCCGGGGCGAACAGGTCGCCGTGGGCGTCGACGCGGTCGAGCACGTCGTGGATCTCGAACACGAGCGGGTCCTCCCCCTCGGCGGCCGCGGCCACCTCGTCCCAGCTCACCGGCGTCGACACGGTCGGCCGCGGCCGGGCCCGCATCGAGTACACGCACACCGTCGTCTTGTGGTGCGCGTTCTGCGACCAGTCCACGAACACCTTCCCCGGCCGCTCCACCTTCGCCATCGTCGTGGTGACCCCGGCCGGGTGCCGCTTCTCGAGCAGCTGCCCCACGGCGAGGGCGAACCCCGCGCAGTCCTCGTGGCCAGGCGCGTCGGCGCCGGTGACGTTCAGCGGCACGTACACCTGCATGCCCTTCGACCCCGACGTCTTCACCACGGCCTCGAGGTCGGCCGACGCCAGGACCTCGCGGATCTCCAGCGCGAGCTGCGCGCACTCCGGGATCGCGGTGCGGGGGCCGGGGTCGAGGTCGAACACGCACATGAGGGGGTGGTCGAGGTCCTCCGCGCGGGCCATCGGCGCGTGCAGCTCGAGCGCCGCGAGGTTCGCGGCCCACACGAGCGCGGCGGCCTCGTCGAACCGGCAGTAGCGCAGCTCGCCCTTCCGGTCGCCGGGGCCCACGGACGTGCCGATCCAGTCGGGCCGGTGCGAGGGGCACCGCTTCTCGAAGAAGGACTTCCCGTCCACCCCGTTCGGGTAGCGGCGCATCGTCATGCACCGACCCGCCGTGTGGCGCACCATCACCTCGCCGATGCGGGCGTAGTAGTCGATGACCTCCGACTTCGTGGTGCCCGTCTCCGGGTACAGCACCTTGTCGAGGTTGCTCAGCGACAGCCGACGGCCGTCGACCTGGACGGGCGTGCCCTCGGCCACGACGGCGCGCTCAGGCCGACTTGCGGGCCGGCGCCTTCGACGCCGCCTTCTTGGCCGACGCCTTCTTCGCACGCTTCGCCGGCGCCTTCTTGGCCCCGGCCTTCGACGCGCCCGCCTTGGGCGACGCGGCCTTCGACGCGCCGGACCTGGAGGCTGGCTTCTTCGCCGAGCTGCGGGCCGCGGCCTTCGCCCGGGTCGCGGGCTTGGCGTCGGCCTCGTCCTCGTCGGCGACCTCCGCGCCGGAGCCGGTGCTCGGGTGCCGGCCGCGCGCCTCCCGGGCCGCTGCCACCGAGGCCTCCAGGGCGGCCATGAGGTCGATGACCGTGTCCTCCGACGGGCCCTCGGCCGCCTCGACGACCCGCTCCTCCCCCGCGTCCTTCGCGTGGATGAGGTCGAGCAGCTCGTCCCGGTACTCGTCGTGGAAGCGGTCGGGCTCCCAGCCGGCCGACAGCGACTCGATCAGCTGCTCGGCCATGCCCAGCTCCTTGTCGGTGATGTCCACCTCCTCGAGCTGGTCGAACTCCGGGATCTCCTCCACGGGGTTGATCTCGTCGTCGTAGACCATCATCGACAGCACCAGGTGCCCCTCGCGCGGGCGCATCACCGCGACGTACTGCTTCGAGCGCATCACGAAGCGGGCGACGGCCACCTTGCCGGCACGCTCCATCGCCTCGACCAGCAGCGCGTACGACTTGCCGGCCCGGTCGTCGGGCGCCACGTAGTACGCGCCGTCGAAGTAGATCGGGTCGATGTCCTCCAGGTCGACGAACTCCTGGAGGTCGATGGTGTGGGTGGCCCGGGGCTGCAGCGAGGCCAGCTCGTCGTCCGTCACCAGGACGTAGCGGCCCTTGGAGACCTCGTAGCCCTTGGCGATGACGTCGGTCGGCACCTCGGAGCCGTCCTCGGCGTTGACCTTGCGCGTCCGGATGCGGGCGCCGTTGCGCGTGTCGATCTGGTTGAACCGGACCGATCGCTCGGTGATGGCGGAGAACAGCTTCACCGGGATGTTGATGAGACCGAAGCTGATCGATCCGCTCCAGATGGCACGTGCCACGGCGCGCTCCTTCGACGACGGGCTCCGTCCGCAGTCGGTCCAGTATGGGGCGAACGGGGCGATGACTCCACCATCCCGGTCGGGACGGTGCCGGTGGTGGGACGGGACGGGCGGCCGAGCTTCATCGGTCTCCCCCTCCGCCTCGGGCGTCAGGTCGAGCTGGTCGGGACCGCGGCCCACACCGACTTGGTGCTCGGTCCCACGACCACGCCCCAGTCGGAGGACAGCCCCGCCACGATCACCATGCCGCGCCCGGAGTCCGCCGGGTCGTCGCGGTCGCCCGGGGCGGGCAGGGTCCACGGCCGGGGGTCGGTCACGACGACGGTCGTCCAGGCCGGCCGGAGCAGCAGGTCCACGGTCAGCCACCCGGGTGCGTGGCGCTCGACGTTACTCGCCAGCTCGTCCACGAGGAGCACGAGGTCCTCGGAGGCCGTCCCGGGCGGCAGCTGGGCGCCCGACGCGTCGGCCCGGGCGCCGCCGTCGGGGTCGAGCGCGGCGCGGGTCCAGGCCCGGAGGCGGGCGAGCGACGTCGGCGTGGTGTCGCCGGTGAAGCCGGTGGATCCGCCGCGGAGGCACGCGACGACGTCGTCGAGGCGCTCCAGCCAGCCGGTCCGCGTCGCCGTCCCGCCGGACCGGTCGGCGTCCACGCGGGGCGCGGCGTGCCCGGGGTAGACGGCGGCCACGGTGGCGGCGCGGTACCCGTCGTGCAGCTCGGCCGCCCACGCCTCGTGGCGGAACCCGGCGCCGAGCTCGTCGTCGTGGACCACCGGCTCCGCGCCGGCGCTGCCCAGGCCCTCCAGCCACACGACGAGGTGGTCGGGGGCGGGCCGCTCCGGGAGGGGCCGCTCGCCCGTCGCCCCGTCGGCCGCGGGTCCGTCCGCACCCGGCGCGCGCCCGCCGGGGCCCTCGGGTGACGTGGGGTTCGGGTGCGGCACGGCGTCGGTGGTGTGGTCGGTCTCGTTCGGGCGCCGGGCGGACGAGCCGCCGCCCCGGTGGGCGGCGATCGGAGGCGACCCGGTCGGGGAACCGTACCTACCCGACGCCCGCTGCGCCGATGCACCCGCACGGCGGGACCGGCAGCGGGGTTCGATGACTGCGGACGCCCGGAACGGGTAGGAGGCGCCCGTGGACCCGCTCCCCGACGGCTGGATCGACCTCGAACCCGTGCTGCTCGACCGCTCCGGCGGCCGGGTGGTGCTGGACTGCATCGCCACCCGCGTGTGCCTGGGTGACGGGACCGGCGGCGGACCGGCCCGGTCCGGCTGGCTCGAGGGCGACCCCGTCGGCGTGGTCCTCGACGAGACCCGGGCCGCCGGCGGCGACGGCGACGCGCTGCTGCGCTGGTTGCGAGACGGCGCCCGCCCGTCCCTGCTCCTCGGTGGTCGCGGACCGACCCTGCTCCTCGAGCGGGGCACCGACGTCCTCGCGCTCGGCGCCCACGAGCCCGCACCCGCCCGCCCGGGCGGGTGCGGGCGCGACGGCGCGACGGACTGAGCGGTCGTGTCCGGGACATCGGGCGACTGCGCCGACCGGCGGCGGGGTACGGGAGCGCGATGTCGGAGCCGTCCGACGCTCGGGCGCTGAGCGAGGCCGAGGTCGAGGACCTCCTCGGGCGGTACCGCGCCACGGGGTCGCGCCACCTGCGCAACCGCGTGGTGGAGGCGCACCTCGACCTGGCCGAGTTCCAGGTCCGGCGCTACGGCCGCGGCGCGGTGGCGTCCTCCGAGGACCTCCGCCAGACCGCGCTGATGGCCATCATCCACGCCGCCGAGCGGTTCGAGCCGGACCACGGCGCGTCGTTCCGCACGTTCGCGTCGCGCACGATCGAGGGCGAGCTGAAGCGGTACCTGCGGGACCGCAGCTGGGCGGTCCGGCCGCCGCGCGGTCGCCAGGAGCTGCACCTGCGCATCAGCCGCTGCGCCGAGGAGCTGTCCCACGAGCTCGGCCGGTCGCCCACGGTCCCCGAGCTGGCTGAGCGGCTCGACGTCAGCCCCGACCTCGTGCTCGAGGGCATGGAGGCCGGCAACGCCCGGGTCGCGGAGCACCTGGACCCCGGCCCGCGCAGCGAGGACAACGGACCGCTGGCGTCGGCGCTCGGCGCCGTCGACCCCTCCTACGACGCGTTCGAGTCCCACGTCGACCTCGGCGCCGCCCTCGAGCGGCTCGACGAGCGCGAGCGGGAGGTGCTGCGGCTGCGCTTCGTCGCCGAGCTCAACCAGCCCGAGATCGCAGACGCGCTGGGCATCTCGCAGTCCTACGTCTCGCGCCTGCTCCGGGGCGCGCTCGCCCGCCTCCGCCACACGATGGAGGCGGACAACCGCCGGTTCGGCGGCTCCGGCGGCGACGGGCTCGGCGAGGCATCGGCCCCGAGCACGCCGGGTAGGTGACCGGTCCGCCACCCCGGACGACCGACGGAGGACCGAACATGGCGAGCGACAGCGATCCGAGCGAGGACCGGGTGACCGACGCGACCCGGACTGCCGAGGACGAGGAGGCCGGCGTGCACGGTGGTGCCGACCGTCCGCCCACCGAGGACGAGGAGCGCGCCGCCGAGCGGTCGGCCGGTGACGTGGACGAAGAGTCCGTCGGCGAGCACTTCCGCGAGATGGGCGAGATCGGGGCCGACGTGCGGGGCGAGGGCGAGATCGGCGGTTGACGCCGAGCCCGGGCGGGCCGCGGGGCGAGGGTCTGCCCGGGCAGCCGGCCGCGCGCCGCATCGGCG
>JAEVZA010000065.1 GCA_023392475.1 Actinomycetes bacterium
GTTCCCGGTGGTGCCGTTGAGGGCGCCCGTACCGCCGCCCCCGGCGGTCGAACCGGCCCCGGCCTTGTTGGCCGCACCGGCGGGCGCGTTGTGCAGGGTGGGTGGCGGCGGCGCGTTGCAGGTCGCCGTGGGCGGCCGGGGCGGGGCGCCCGGGATCTTGGCGATGGCGTCGAGCGCGATGTTCACGAGCGGGACGGAGAGGCGCGAGTACAGCAGCGGCTCCGCGCGGTCCTGGCCCTTGCACACCGCGTAGTTCAGGTACCCGGCCAGCACCGCCCCCTTGTCCGCGGGGAAGCCGTTCGTCTGGGCGATCGCGTACGAGTACGTCGACGGGAAGTACGCCCGCGGGTCACCGCCCGTGTAGCTCAGCTTGAAGGTGCCCGGCGCCGACGGGTCGGGCGTGGCGTAGCCGAGCGCCACGGTCGAGTTCGCCGGGTTCGGCGGCGTGAACACGCCGGCCGGGTTCTGCACCTGCGCGGCCGGCAGGCCGGTCACCTTCGTGTAACCGGTCTCGATGTAGGTGACCGTGTCGGCGTTGGCACCCACGGAGCGGCCGATGCCGTCCGACGCGAACGCGGTGAACACGGACCCGTAGCCGCTCGGCCACTGCGAGATCGGCTGGCCCTTCCCGAGGTACTGGTCCTGGTTGTAGTTGCCGCTCGTGATGAAGGACTTGAACTGGTTCCAGACCGCCGCGGCACGGGCGATGCAGAACTCGCTCAGCACGTAGCTCGTGCCGGAGCGGTCCGAGCGGACGACCGGCCGCACCTTCCGCGCCGGGAGCGGGACCCCCGGGTTGGTCGCCGCGATCGACGGGTCGTTCCACATGATGTCGGGGACGGTGAACAGCCGGCAGGCGGCGTCGGCCGTGAGCTTCAGCCCGGTGATCCGGCTCCCGTTGCTGCCGACGAGGTTGAAGAGGAACGCCAGCGCGCCGGCGCTCGTCGGCACGTACACGAACGGCGCCCGGCGCTGGGCGGCGCCGAGCTCCTCCGGGAGGAACGGGATGTCGCTCTGGCCGAAGTCGATGGCGCCGGAGCTGAACTTGTCACGACCGAAGCCGGAGCCGGCGGACGTGTAGTTGATCTTCAGGTTGTACGGCGGCTTGGCGACGTCCGCCCGCCACTGCGACACCTCGAGGCCGACGAACGACGAGCCGCCGCCGGTGACGATCGGACCGTCGGCGGACGCGGGCGAGGCGCCCACGCCGGCCACGACGGCGAGGAGGCCGACGACGGCCAGCGCCCGGGCGAGGAGGGTGGCGGTGCGCCTCATCCGAACCTCCCGTTGACGTAGTCGAGCGTCCGGGGGTCGGACGGGTTCGAGAACAGGCGCTCGGTGAGGCCCGACTCGACGATCCGGCCGGGCTGGCCGAGCGTCTCCACGAGGAAGAACGCGCAGTCGTCGCTCACGCGCTGGGCCTGCTGCATGTTGTGCGTGACGATCACGATGGTGATGTCGTCGCAGAGCTCGCGGATCGTCTGCTCGATGACGCGGGTGGAGATCGGGTCCAGCGCCGAGCACGGCTCGTCCATGAGCAGCACGTCGGGGTGGACCGCGAGCGACCGGGCGATGCACAGCCGCTGCTGCTGGCCACCCGAGAGCGACATGCCGCCCTCGTGCAGGCGGTCCTTGACCTCCTCCCACAGGCCGGCCCGGCGCAGGCACTGCTCCACGAGCGCCTCGGGGTCCTCCGTCGACGTGCCGCTGAGGCCGAGCCCGGCCAGCACGTTGTCCGCGATCGTCATGGCCGGGAAGGGGTTCGGCTTCTGGAACACCATGCCGATGCGCAGGCGGACCTCGGTGGGGCTGAGGTCCTCGGAGTAGATGTCGGTCCCGTTCAGCAGCACCTGCCCGGCGAGGGCGGCGCCCGGCACGAGCTCGTGCATCCGGTTGAGGGCTCGGAGGAACGTCGACTTGCCGCAGCCGGAGGGGCCGATGAGCGCCGTCACGCGACCGGGCTCCATGGACAGCGAGCACCGGTCGAGCACCTTGCGGCCGCTGAACCACATGCTCAGGTCGAGGGCGTCGAGCCGCGCCGACGCCTGGTCCTCGCGGAGACCGACGGTGCTGACGTCGCCGGTCGCCGGATCGGCGGGTGACGGGCCGACGTCGACGACGACGGGCTGCGCGACGTCGGTCGGCGCGTCGACGGGATCCCACAGCCCGGCCTCCTCGAGGCCAACGGGGGCGTCGGTGAGGTCGATGCCGGCCTCGGGCTCGGGCGCCGGCGGGTCGGTGGCGACACCGCCCGCGTCGTGGCGCAGCTCCGGGGGCACCTCGACCCCGACCGGCGGCACGAAGGGCGGCGGCGTCTGCGGCCACGGCGGCGGCACGGCCTGCAGGTGGTCGGTCATCGTGCGGCTCCCCGCTTGCGGGCGCCCCGCTCCCCCACGACACGAGCGGTCACGAAGAGGACGAGCACCATGATGATGAGGACGAGCGCACCGGTCCACGCGCGGTCGATCTGCGCCTGGTTCGG
Source organism: Actinomycetes bacterium (assembly GCA_023392475.1). GTDB lineage: Bacteria > Actinomycetota > Acidimicrobiia > Acidimicrobiales > Microtrichaceae > JAEVZA01. The sequence continues at coordinate 2,483 of JAEVZA010000065.1, forward strand.
CTCGCGCAGCAGGCCCCAGATGAAGAGCGGGAGGTCGGCCTGCGGCCCGTTGAACGGGTTGTAGTTGGTGACGGAGCTGCCGAACGCCGTCAGCAGCACCGGTGCGGTCTCGCCGACCGCGCGGGCGATCCCGAGGATCGAGGCCGTGATCAGGCCGGCGCGGGCCGTGGGCAGCACCACCTGCATCACCGAGCGCCACTGGGGCGCGCCGAGCGCGAGCGCCGACTCCCGGAGGCCGTCGTCGATCGTCCGCAGGATCTCCTCCGAGGTCCGGGTGACGATCGGGATCATCATGATCGAGAGGGCGACGCCGGCCGAGGCGCCGGAGAAGCCGTGGCCGCTGTTCACCCAGATCGTGAACACGATGAGGCCGGCGACGATCGACGGCAGGCCGCTCATCGCGTCGACCACGAACCGCACCGGGACGGCGAGGCGGCCCTTGATCTCGTGCAGGTAGACGGCGGTCAGGATGGCGATCGGGACCGAGATCACGGTGGCGATCAGCATCTGCTGGATGGTGCCGACGATGGCGTGGTACGCCCCGCCGCCGGGATCGAGGGGTCCGACCTCCGCCATGTCCTCGGTGAAGAAGCTCCAGCTGAGCCCGCCGACGCCCTTGATGAAGACGAAGATGATCATCCAGGCGAGCACCGCGACGGCGAGCGCCCCGGTCGTCCAGATCAGCGTGGTCATCAGCCGGTCGAGCGCCACCACCTTGCTGGTGCGGTCGCGGGCCATCAGGTACGTGGTGGTCAGGAACCAGACGAGGGCCCAGATCCCGAAGGTGAGCGGGTCCTGCCAGTCCATGACCTGGCACAGGACCCAGCTGGCACCGAGCGCGGACCCGGCGCAGAGCAGCAGCTCCATGCGGTCCTTGCCGGTGAGCTGCCGGGGCCGCATCGGCTCCTGCTCGAGGGCGCGGGGCGGCCAGTCGTCTCCACCCCGGGCGTCGGGATCGAACCCGGGTCGCTCCCCGTCCGTCGGCGGCGGCGAGGCCGGCGTCGGTGGGATCAGGAGGGTCATGGCCGTCCTCGGTGGTCGCGGTGCGGCATCGGTCAGGCGGCGATCTGGGAGCGGCGCACGATGGCGCGCGCTGCCAGGTTCACGACGAGGGTCATGGCGAAGAGCGCCAGGCCGGCGGCGATCAGTCCGTTGATCTCGGCTCCCTGCGCCTCACCGAACTTGGTGGCGATCAGGGCGGAGATCGAGCTGCTCCCCTGCGTGAGGATGTTGGGGTTCGCGTCGTAGATGAAGGCGATGACGAGGACGACGGCGATGGTCTCGCCGAGCGCCCGGCCGAAGCCCAGCAGCACCGACCCGACGATGCCGCTGCGACCGAACGGCAGCACGACGTCGCGGATCATCCCCCACTTGCTGCCGCCGAGCGCCAGCGCACCCTCGCACTGGACCCTCGGGCACTGCGCCATCACGTCGCGGGACACCGACGTGATGATCGGGATGCACATGAGGGCCACGACGGCCCCGGCGACGAAGCTCGACTGCCGCAGGGAGGCGTCGGCCTCGGGCAGCCGGAAGAAGGGCAGCGCGTTGAGGTGGACCGACAGCCAGCGGGCCACCCCGGTCAGCGGGTCCTGCAGGGCGAAGAACCCCCACATGCCGAAGATGAGGCTGGGGATGGCGGCGAGCAGGTCCACCGCGCTGGTGAGCAGGCGACGGATGCGGGCCGGCGCGTACTCGTTGATGAACAGCGCGAGGCCGAGCGCGATCGGCACGGCGACGACCAGGGCGACGACGGCGATGATGATCGTGTTGACGAGGATCCCGCCGACGCCGTACTTGCCCTCGTCCGGCCGCCACTCCGAGCTGGTGAGGAAGTTCCACAGCCCGGAGGCGCTGATCGCCGGGACGGCCTTCCAGGTCAGGAAGACGCCGGTGGCGACCATGATCAGCAGGCAGAGGCCCGCCGCGCCGCTCGACAGGCCGCGGAAGATGCGGTCGCCGCGGGTGTGGGTCTGCTTGAAGGCGCGCGGCTGCTGCTCGGCCGGCGTGGTCGGGTCGGGGGTCGTCACGGCCACGGCCGGAGTGTGGCCGACCAAGGTGGCGCGGAATCGACGTGACGGGGAACGAGCGGGTGAACGTCGGTGAACAGCGACCGTCCTGGCCCGGCGTCCACCTGCCGTTCCGCGGCGCGCACCGGCGGCTCCACCCGCCGTTCCCGACACCGTTCTGTGTCGCAGAACGGGGGTCAGGGCCCCCGTTCCACATCACAGAACGGGAGGTGCGCCCGTCCGCTCAGGTCAGCGGGAGGTAGTAGTCCTCGGGGGCCTCGTCGGGCATCTCCTGGCTGCCGAGCTCCGAGCCGATGGCGACCAGCAGGTCGTACACGTGCGGCGGCACGTCGCGCGGGACGCTCCAGTCGAGCTCGTCGGCCACGCCGGCCACCGCGGCGAACGGCTTGAGGAACGTGAAGTACACCTCGGCGCCGCAGCGGATCATCTCGTCGGGCTCCATGCGGGCGATGCGCCGGTAGAGGGCGCGCTCGGCCGTGCGGCAGGCCGACGCGATCGCGTCGATCTCGTCGAGCGGGACGGGACGCAGCGATCCCGGCGGCTCGTCGTCGGTGGTGAAGAGGCTGAAGCCGACGAGGCGCTCCAGGTAGTCCTCGGGGTCGGTGTTGGAGGTGCCGAAGTCCGTGATGCGGACCCGCACGTCGTCGAGGACGAGCCCGGCGACGAGGTGGCGGTACGGGACGCCCGCGTCCTCGGCGACGTCCGACCACCAGAAGTCGCTGCGGCCCATCCGGTAGAAGTCCCGGACGACCATCGTCCGGCCGGCCGGCCCGAGCCCGAGCGCCCCGAGGTCGTACGGGCCCGTGTCGCCGGCGCCGACGCGGGTGTCGAAGTAGAGCAGGAAGAGGTAGTTGACGAGCGTGGCGTTGAACTTCCGGAGCCGGCCGCGCAGCTCGTCGTCCACGGGCACGGCGCCCCCTGCCAGCGCGTGCACCACGTCGTGGTCGTACACGTGGACCACGCCGCCCGCGTCGTCCGCCATGCGGGTGCCGTCGCCCCGGAACCCCTTGGTGGCGCGGTCCCAGAAGTCGAGCATCGCGTGGGCGCCCTCGACCGAGTCGAAGGTGGGGTCGAACTGCGTGTACACCTTGCGGCCCAGCAGGAAGAAGTTCGCGATCGACCACAGGAACACCGTGTTGACCTGCGCGCCGGGGCGACGGCCCGAGGCGCCGACCTGCTCCGCCGGCATCGCCGCGTCGATCGCCCGCACCATGTCGGGGTAGCGGAGGAACGCCTCGGCGCAGGCCACGAGGATGTACGGCGTGACCGGGATGAGCTGCGACTGGTAGCTGGTGCGCTCGGTCGTGAGCCGGTGGGCGATCGGCGAGTGGTAGGCGATCAGCTCGTCGGCCCGCCGGCGCATCGCCGCCTCGTCAGGCACGGACGAACCCCACGTCACCCGAGCAGTCGAGCTCCACCTCGGCCAGCTGCTCCGGGAGCTCGTCCAGCTCGGCGCCCATCACGCACGGGATCTGGAACTCCCGGGTGACGATGCCGATGTGGCTGCGCGTCGTGCCCGCCGTGCAGATGACGCCGACGAGGTCGTGGTACATCGGCGTCAGGAAGGTGGCGCCGGCGTCCCGGACCACGACGATGGCGTCGGTGACCTCCTCGTCGAGGAGGTCGAGCACGTCGTCGGGTCCCTCGAGCACCCGCAGCCGACCCCGCACCGGCTCCGTCGTGAACACCGGTTGACCCCGCCCGATCTCGCGCATCCGGGGCATCGTAGGGGGACCGCCCGGCCCCGGGACGGGACTCCGGGCACCTGTAGGGTGTCCGGCCGTGGTCGGGTACCTGAGCGACGAGTGGCTGGACCGGGCGGGCGAGGCGATCGCCGGGAGCGACGCGCTCGCGGCGGCGTCGGCCGACCTGGACCTGACGATCGCCTACGAGATCACCGGTGCGCCGACGGGCAAGTGCCAGTACGCGATCCGGCTCGACGAGGGCAGCGCGTCGCTCGAGCGCAGCGCCGTGGCCGACGCGCCGGTGTCCTTCCAGCTCGACTACGACACCGCGGCCGCGATCGCCCAGGGCGAGCTCTCCGCCCAGGCGGCGTTCATGCAGGGGCGGATCAAGCTCGGCGGCGACGTCATGGTCCTCATCCGGGACGCCGCGGCGCTCGACGGGATCGACGACGCGCTCGCCGACCTCCGCGCCGACACCGAGTTCTGACCCGTTCCCGAGCTCTGACCCGTTCCCGAGTTCTGACCCGTTCTGTTGAGCGGAACCGAGTGGATCCACTCGGTTCCGCACAACAGAACGGTACGGGAGGACAGCACGGTGCGGAGAGGACAGCACGGTGCGGGAGGACAGCAGGGTGCGGGGCGAGGGCGGCCACGTCGTAGGTTGGAGCGGTGCCCGAGCTGCCCGAGATCCAGGCCCACGCGGAGCGCCTGACCCGCGAGTTCGGCGGCATCGCCCTCGAGACGTTCACGCCGATCACGTTCACGGCGCTCAAGACGGCGACGCCGGCGCCCTCGGAGGCGTTCGGTCGCCCGCTGGATGAGATCGGTCGCCGGGGCAAGTTCCTCCTCCTCCGCTTCGGCGACCTCACGTTCGTCGTCCACCTCATGCAGGGCGGCCGGCTCGTCCCCGACGAGAAGCAGTCGGCCCGGCCCCGCAACGGCATCGCCCGGTTCGTGTTCGCCGACGGGCCGGCGCTGCTGCTCACGGAGGCCGGCAAGGAGCGCAAGGCCGGCGTCTGGGTGCTGTCGGGCGACCCGCTCGGTCAGGATCCGCTCAGCGGGCTCGGCGTCGACGCCGACGTCGTCACGAGGGAGCAGCTCGGCGAGCTCCTCGCCGCCACGAAGATGCGGCTGCACGGCTTCCTCCGCGACCAGCACGGCGTCGCCGGCATCGGCCGGATGCTCGCGAACGAGATCTGCCACCGGGCGAAGCTGTCGCCGTTCGCCACCACGTCCAAGCTCGACGACGCGCAGGTCGACGACCTGTACGCCGCCATGGGCGCCTGCATCGCCGACGCGCTCGCCTTCGAGCGATCGCTCGACGCCATGTCGAAGTCGGCGGACCGGCCCGGCGCGGTCCACCGCCGCAAGGGCGAGACGTGCCCGGAGTGCGGCGACACGATCCGGGCCGTCGAGTACAACGCGTACGAGGTCGACTACTGCCCGACGTGCCAGACCGGCGGCAAGGTGCTCGCCGACAACACCACGTCGAAGTTCCTCAAGTAGCCGTCGCCGGCCCCGCTCCCGCCCCCGGACGCGCTTCGGCGGTGCCTTCCGTCGTCAGACGACGGGAAGCACCGCCAAAACCTGGGAACGGAGGTCGTCAGATGAGGCCGAGCTCGGCGACCGCGTCGCGCTCCTCCTGGAGCTCCGCGGCCGACGCGTCGATCCGGGAACGGGAGAAGTCGTCGATGTCCAGGCCCTGGACGATCGAGTACTCGCCGTTCGAGCAGGTGCACGGGAAGGACGAGATGATCCCCTCCGGCACGCCGTAGGAGCCGTCGGACGGGATGCCCATCGACACCCAGTCGCCCTCGGGGGTGCCGAGGTGCCAGCTGCGCACGTGGTCGATCGCCGCGTTCGCCGCGGAGGCCGCCGAGCTGGCGCCGCGGGCGTCGATGATCGCCGCGCCGCGCTTGGCGACGGTCGGGATGAAGTCGCCCTCGATCCACGCCTGGTCGCCCACCGCCTCGGCGGCGTTCTTCCCGGCGACCTCGCAGTGGAAGAGATCGGGGTACTGGGTCGTGGAGTGGTTGCCCCAGATCGTCATCTTCTTCACGTCGGCGACGGGGGCGTCCAGCTTCTGGGCGATCTGCGCGATCGCACGGTTGTGGTCGAGGCGGGTCATCGCCGTGAAGCGGCCGTCGTCCAGCCCGGACGCGTTGCTCATCGCGATCAGCGCGTTGGTGTTCGCCGGGTTGCCGACGACGAGGACCTTCACGTCCCGCTTCGCCGAGCGGCCGAGCGCCTCGCCCTGGGGCTTGAAGATGCCGCCGTTGGCGTTGAGGAGGTCGGAGCGCTCCATGCCGGCCTTGCGGGGCATGGCGCCGACGAGCAGGGCCACACCGGCGTCGCCGAAGGCCACGTCGGGGTCGTCGGTCTCGACGACGTCCTGCAGCAGCGGGAACGCGCAGTCCTCGAGCTCCATCGCCACGCCGTGGAGCGCGCCGAGCGCCGGCGTGATCTCCAGGAGCTGCAGGACGACCGGCTGGTCCGGGCCCAGCATGGCGCCGCTCGCGATGCGGAACAGCAGCGAGTAGCCGATCTGTCCGGCTGCTCCGGTGACGGCGACGCGGATGGGCTGGTTGGCCACGGGGATCCTCCCGGTTGTCGGCGGCGCCCGGTGCTGCGACGCCCGGGCGAGGGGTTCGGGAGGCACGTTAGGACCGCCTCGCGGACGGGTCGAAACCGACGACCCGGCCACCGGCGGCCGTCAGCGGGCGAGCAGGCGGCGGGGGCGACGGGCGGCGACGATCGCCATGGCCGCGCCCGCGCCGATCAGGACGAGCCCCAGCCACACGCCGCTCAGGTTCGTCCCGGTGAAGGCGAGCCGAGCGGGCGTCGAGCCGTGGGACCCCGACCCGGTCGACGGCGGTGGCACGGTCGTCGCGGGGGCGGGCGGTGCGGCTGCCTCGGAGGCCGCGACCGGGCACGGAGCGTCCTCGCCCGCATCGGGACCGGGGCCGAGGCAGGCGTCGATGCCCGCGGCGTCGACCGCCGTGACGTCCACGAGCGACACGTCGGACAGCGACGGGAACTCGACGTCGCTCCCGGGATCACCCGGATCCTTCAGCTGCACCGGCACGTTCCGGTACCACTCGGGCTGCACGGACATGTCGAGCTCGCCGTCGTCACCGCCGCAGTCCTTGACGGACCGGGCACCGCCGGCCGGCAGGAAGAAGGCGAGGAGGTAGTGGCCGGCCGGGAGCTCGTGGACGTAGTCCCCGGCGCCGTCGGTCATCGCCATGTGGTCGTTGCCGTCGCCGTTCGAGCCGTCCGTCCGACCGGCGAACACGCACACGCCCGACATCGGCAGGTGGGTCGTCTCGCTCGCCACGTGGCCGCGGATCGAGCGCTCGGCGGCGAGCGGCGCCGCCACCGCCTCGATGGCACCTGCATCACAGGTCTCGGTGCCGTCGCCGTCCCCGTCCTGCGGACGGGTGCTGCCTTCCTGGTCGACGGCCGGGGTGCCGCACCCGCCGTCCGTGACCAGGTCGATCGCCGGGTTGCCGCTGGTGGGCGTGTAGGCGAAGGAGTCGAGCTCGCCGAACTGGCTGAGGTCGTCGCCCACGTCGCCGAGGCGGTCCGGATCCGTGAGGTCCGTCCCGGTCGTGGCGCAGCTGCCGTCGTCGACCGCGTCGAAGTCGCCGAGCGTGACGGTGCCCGTGCAGTCCTGGCCGTTGTTGCGGGCGAGGAGCGAGCGCTGCACGACCGGCGGGCCGGCGGGCACGCCGTCGATCCCGGTCGAGTTGTCGACGACGGTGACGTGTCGCAGCGTCGCACCGCCCGATGACACGGCGACGCCGCCGCCGCTGGTGCTCGCCAGGTTCCGGGCGACGGTCGTGTTCTGCACGACGGCCGTTCCACCGCTCACCGAGATCGCGCCGCCCGACTGGCCGGCCGACCCGTTCACGATCGCGGAGCGGTCGAGGCCGACCGTGCCGCCGGTGACCTCGAGCCCGCCGCCGGAGGCGAACGTGTCGTTGCTGTCGGCGATCATGCTCACGGTGAACGTGCCGCCGTCGACGCGGACGGCTCCGCCGCCGCTGTTGGCGTGGGCCTTGCCGACGAGCAGGCGGCCGGCTCCGTCGGTCGTGATCGAGCCCGCGGCGAGGAGGATGCCCCCGCCGGCGCCCTGCGCGTTGGGGCTGGAGATGGACAGCACACCGCTGACCGTGATCGTGCCGTCCTCCTGGTAGAGGCCGGCGCCGTCCGTCGCGTCGGGTCCGCTGCCGTCGCCGGACAGCGCGAGCTGACCGCCGTCCGCGATCGTCACCGCGCCCTTGTTGTAGAGCTGGCCGCCGTTGCCGGCGCTGACCTTGGATCGTCCCATCACGGGTGCCCCGCACGTGTCACCGACCGGCGCCGCTGGCACGGCGATGGTGCCGGTGCTGTCGTTGAACGCCGCACCACCGGCGGTCGTGGCGGCGCCGCCGTCGAGCCCGCCGCCGTCGAGCGTCGCCGTGCCCTCGTTGTGCAGGTCGCCGCCGGTGTTGGCCGACGAGAACCGGATGTAGGCGCGGCACCCGAGCGTGAGATCGCCCGCCTGGTTCCACACGCCGCCACCGTCCTCGGTGGCGCCGTTGCTGTCGACGTAGACGTCGTGCGAGGGGCCGCCGTCCTCCCCGGCCGAGCCGACGATCGTCACCGAGCCGCCCATGTTGGCGATCGCCCCGCCGTACTTCGCGGTGTTGCCGGTGACGTCGATCCTCGTCGAACCCGTCGTCACCTCGGAGACGTTCGCGATCTTCAGGTCCGCGCCGGTCGTGTTGGCGATCGCCCCGCCCGCGTGGTCGGCCCGGTTGGACTGGAGCGCGGGGTACCCGTCGTCGGTGTCGAGGCGGTTCTGGATGAGGACCGAGCCGTCGTTGAGGATGGCGCCGCCGTCGTCGGTGCTGTGCCCGCCGGCGAGGGTGACGTCCACGACCTCGAGCCGACCGCCGCCCTGGACGTGGAAGTGGCGGTCGCCCATCGCGTCGGCCTTGATCAGCGTCGTCGCGTCGGGGCCCACGTGGTTGCCGGTGAGGCGCACGGTCACGCCCGACGTGATGTCCAGGTCGCCGACCTCGGCGCCGCCCGATCCGGAGATGCTCAGGCTCGACGTGTCGGCGCTCGGCGCGAAGCCGATGTCCGTCGTGCCGCCGGCGGCGTCGGCCTCCTGCACGGCGGCACGCAGCGTGCAGGTGCCGCCCGCGGTCGCGCAGGTGCCGTCGATCGCGGCGTCGGCCGCGTCCGTCGGGTCGTCGACGGTGAACGAACCGCTCGCTCCGGCGGCGGTCGACGGGGTCAGGGCCACCGCGGACGCAGCGATCAGCAACGTGGCCCCGAGCGCACCGGCGACGCGGTGAAGAAGGTTCTTCCCATCCATGGGACGACCAGTCGGCCGGTCGATGGGCGAACTGAGGATCCGAGGGTCCGGCGGCGATCGACCGCCGATGCCCGGCCCCTCTGCTCTGTCGAGCGCACGGAGCGCTGAGCGCGCCGTCCGCTCGACGGAACGACGGAACGCGGGGATCAGGCGGCTCGGGTGTTGCCGATCCAGGACTCGTAGAGGCGGCCGTACACGCCGCCCTCCGCCACGAGCTCGGCGTGGGGACCCATCTGCACGATCCGCCCGGCGTCGAACACGACGACGAGGTCGGCGGCCTCGGCCGTCGACAGCCGGTGGGCGATGCTCACCGTCGTGCGACCGTGCGCGAGCTTGGCCAGCGCGTCGGCGAGCGCCCGCTCGGTCTCCGGGTCCACCGCGGAGGTGGCCTCGTCCAGGATCAGCAGGCCCGGGTCGGCGAGCTGGGCCCGGGCGAGGGCCACGAGCTGCCGCTCCCCCACCGACAGCGCCTCGCCGCGCTCCCGGACCGCGGTGCGCAGCCCGTCGGGCAGCGTGTCCAGCCACCAACCGAGGTCGAGCGCGAGGAACGCGTCCCGCACCTCGTCGTCGGTCGAGTCGGGCCGGCCCATGCGCACGTTCTCGGCGACGGTCGAGTCGAAGAGGAAGCCATCCTGCGGGACGAGGCGCATGACGTCGGCACGCGACCCGCGCGCCACCTCGCGCAGGTCGATGCCGCCGAGCAGCACCCGCCCGCCGGTCGGGTCCGCGAGCCGTGACAGCAGCTTCGCCATCGTCGTCTTGCCGGAGCCCGTCTCACCGACGATCGCCGCGTTGATGCCCGCGGGCAGGTCGAGGCTGATGCCGTGCAGCACGGGGTGGCCGGGCTCGTACTCGAACACGACGTCCTGGACGCTCACGTCGAGCGGACCCGTCGGCAGCGCCACCCCGGGCACGGGCTCGACGACCTCGATCGGCTCGTCCATCAGCCGCAGGACCTTGCGCCACCCGGCGAGCGCCGTCTGGGTCTGGTCGAGGATCTCGCCGAGCTCGGCGACGGGCTGGACGATCAGGTTCGTGAGGAACAGGCAGGCGACGAGCGTGCCGGCCTGCAGGCCCCAGCCCGGGCCCCACCACACGCCCACGCCGACGATGGCGGCGAGCGCGAGCCCACTGAAGACGTCGGAGACCGGGAACATGATGGCGAAGAAGAACCTCGCCTTGACCTGCGCCTGGTACTGGCGCTCGATGCGGTCGAGCAGCCGGCGCCGGGCCGAGCGCACGTCGCCGTAGGCACGGATGACACGGATGCCGCCGACGGCCTCGGAGATCTCGGAGAGCGTGTCACCCACCGAGGTGCGGAGGTCGTCGTAGGCCTTGAGCTGGCGGCCCTGGACCGACCGCATGATCGGGAGCACCGGCAGCAGCACCGCGACCAGCACCAGGGCCAGCTGCCAGCTGTAGATCGCCGTCATGATCAGGGCGACCACGATCATCGTGGAGTTCACCGCCCACGACACCGCGCCCCACGACGCGAACTGGGCCAGCGTCTCGATGTCGGACGTGACGCGGGAGACGAGGACGCCGCGCTTGGCCTCGTTGTGGTGCCCGATGCTGAGCTCGTGGACGTGGCCGAAGGCCCGGGTGCGGAGGCCGTAGATCACGTTCTCGGCCGTGGTCATGAGGCGCATGTAGGTGATGCGGTTCAGCAGCGCGAGCCCGAGGATCGCCAGCGCGGCGATCCCGCACGTCCACAGCACGAAGCTCCAGTCGGGGTGGCCCGACGAGATGCCCTTGTCCAGGATCTGCTGGATCGCGATCGGCACGACCAGGCGGCCGAGCGCGATGACGAGCGCGAACGCGAGGGAGGCCACGAACCCGCGCTTCAGCTCCGGCGTCTGCGCCACGCCGGTGCGCAGCACCTCCATCGCCTTGATCGGCTCGGCGTCCTCGTCGTCCTCGGGGGTGTTCGGCCGGATGGGCATCAGTCGCCCTCCCGGTCCTGGAGGTCCTGCTCGACCGGGTCCAGCTCCTCGGCCTCCTCGTACGCCGTGACCAGCGCGGCGTACTCCGGATCGGCGAGCAGCTCCTCGTGCGTGCCCTCGGCGCGCACCCGGCCCGCCTCGAGGTGCACGACGCGGTCGGCGAGGAGGATCGTGCTGAGGCGGTGCGCCACGACGAGCATGGTCGTGGACCCCTCGCGCAGGCCGGCGAGGATCTCGGCCTCGATGACGGGATCGACGGCGGAGGTGGCGTCGTCGAGGAGCAGCACCCGTGGTGCGCCGGCGAGCGCGCGGGCGAGGGCGACGCGCTGGCGCTGGCCGCCCGAGAGCGTGACGCCCCGCTCGCCGACGATGGTGTCGCCGCCCTCCGGCAGGTTCGACACGAACCGCGCGGCCCGGGCCCGGTCGAGCGACCCGAGGACGACCTCGTCGCCCAGCCGGCGCCCGAGGGTCACGTTCTCGTCGACCGAGGCCGCGAAGAGGTAGCTCTCCTGGAACGCCAGCGAGACGGCGGAGCGGAGCTCGTCGGGGTCGAGGTCGGAGATCGGCACGCCGCCGAGCTCGATCGAGCCGGTGACGGGTTCGTCGAGCCGGACGAGCAGGTTCGTCAACGTCGACTTGCCGGCACCGGTGGAGCCGACGAGGGCCACCACCTCGCCGGGGCGGACGTCGAAGGTCACCCGATCGAGCACCGTGGCGTCGCCGTACGCGAAGGAGAGGTCCTGCACGCGGAGGTCCAGCGGGCCGTCGGGCAGGTGGGCGGCGCGCGTGCCGTCACCCTCGACGGCCGCGTCGACCGGTTCGGCCGTCAGCCGGTCGACTCGCTCGATCGACACGACGGCCTTCGGGATCGACTCGAACAGGAACCCGACGATCCGCATCGGGAAGGCCAGCCAGCCGAACAGCGCGACGGCCTGGACGAGGTCGCCGGGGGTCGCCGCGCCGTGGTCGATGCGCCAGGCGCCGGCGAGCAGGAGGGCGACCGTGCCGAGGTTCGGCAGCATGTCGAGCATCGGCTCGAACGACGACGTCATGCGGGCGACGCCGAGGCGCTGCGTGCGGAGCCGGTCGGCGGCGTCCTCGAAGCGCTCCTGCTCCTGCTGCTCGCGACCGAGCGTCTTCACGACGAGCGCGCCGTCGAAGCTCTCGTGCGCGATCGCGGAGACCTCGCCGAGCCGCTCCTGCACCAGCGCCGACGGCTCGTGCACGCGGTTCGTGTAGGAGCGGCTGGTGAGGGCGAGGGCCGGGAAGAGCAGGAGCGCGACGACTCCGAAGGCGACGTCGGTGGAGAACAGGCTGACGAGCGAGATCACCACCAGCGCGACCACGCCGAGCGAGAACGGCAGCGGCATCAGCATGTTGGTCGCGGTGTTGACGTCGGTGTCCGCGTTGGCGAGCAGCTCGCCGGTGGGTCGGCGGCGGTACGACGTGAGCGGCATCGTGAGCAGCCGCTCGACGACCGACGTGCGGACCGTGCGCTGCATCCGGGCCTCGGTCAGCGAGCCGAACCAGCGGCGCATGACGACCGACAGGCCACGTGCGAGGCCCACCAGGAACAGCGCCCCGACCGCCCACCAGACCTTGCTGGCCGGGATCCCCTCGGGGGAGAACGCCGGGGTGATGACCTCGTCCGTCACCCGCCCGAGCACGTAGCTGGCGGCGACGACGATCGAGGCCCACAGGACGCCACCCGTGAACGCGAGCCAGAACGGGGTCGGGTGCAGGCGGACGAACCGGACGATGAGCGCGAGGCCCTGCTTCGAGACCGAGCCCCGGCCGATGCCCGCGTCGACCTCGTCGTCGGGGTGTGGCGTCTCGTCGTCGGGCGCGGCGTCGGGTTGTGGAGCGAGGGCGGTCACCGGGGTCCTGAACACCTGGGAGGCGGGCAACGTTCCACCGTAGCCAGCGACCCCTCCGCCGTCAGATGGGTTGGGGCCCTCCCCCGGCGTCGGTCAGGCGCCGCGGGCGGCGGTCCGACGGGACCGCACGATGACCAGGCCGAGCCCGCCCGTGGCGATCGCGGCGAGCGGCACCAGCACCGCCACCGGTGACTCGGGCACCACCGCCGGCGGCTGGTCCGGGTCGGTGGGGTGGCAGTTGTGGTTGCTGAGCCACCACCAGCGGGCGAGCCACTCGAACAGGGACTGCAGCGGGTGCTGCGCGTCGAAGATCGGTGCTGCGGGCGGCTGCCCGGTCGGCGAGCACGTGAGCGGCGGCGGGGCGGTGCAGGCCGAGGCCAGCCCGACGAGCCCGAGCAGCACGAGGACGAGCGCGAGCGGGGCCGCCGCCCTCCTCAGCCCGGTCCCAGCCGTCCTCCGCACGCCCGACAGTCGACCGCACGCACCTGACCGCAGCGGGAGGGCGACGTGAACACCCGGCGAACACAGGGCGAACGGTTCCGGGCGCACCCGACCTTCCCGGGCCCCCGAACCGAGCTCTGTGATGCACCACTGGTGCGTTCGACCCCGTGGCGCATCACAGAGCCGGTCACGGGGGCGCCGGACGGGGGCGGCCGCGGCGGTGCCGGGCCCGGGGGCCCCGCCCCGGGGGGGAGGAGGGG
>JAEVZA010000118.1 GCA_023392475.1 Actinomycetes bacterium
GGCCCGCGGCGCGGGCCGATCGGCCCAAGCGGTCGAACGGGCCGAGCCCGACGGCGCTGCGGAACCGCCTCCGCGCCGCCGAGCGCGAGCAGGCCGCGCTGCGCGATCGGCACGAGTCGCTGACCGCCGCCCTGGAGGCCGCCGGCCGCGAGGGCGACCACGAGCGGCTGCGGGAGCTGGGCGACGAGCTCACCGCCGTCGGCGCGGAGCTGGACGAGGCCGAGGAGCGCTGGCTCGAGGCGGCCGCCGCGGCCGAGGAGCGCGGCCTGCAGGTCTGAGCCGGTGCCCCGCCCCGGGTGCTGCGCTGCGAGGGGCTGGTTCCCGGGTGGTCAGACCGCGGAGCGGCCGAGGCCCAGGCGGTTCTTCTTCGGGCGGAAGGCGCCGACGATCTGGTCCTGCGAGAAGCCGGCGGGCTCCTCGCCCAGCACCGCGTACCGGTAGAGCGCGGTGCGGAAGACGCCGCCGAGCGCCGCCCCGAACACGGACACGACGATCACGACCGCGGCGACCAGGAGGGCGCCGAGGACGATCACCGGGATGCTGTCGGCGGCGAGGCCGGCGAAGAGGACCGGCACGGTGAGGATGAGCCCGCCGAACATGATCAGCATGATCACGAGGCCGATGCCGCCGTTGCCGATGACGTTCTCGCCCCACGTCTTCTTGAAGGCGTGGGCGGACTTCGTGAACGCCTCCTTCACGCCGACCTGCTCGATCACGAGGATCGGCAGGACGAGGAGGGTGACGAGCGTCCAGGCGAGGCCGACGAGGCCGATGACGATGCGGCCGACGAACCCGGCCCGCTCCTGGATCGCCTGGAGGACGACCGAGACCGTGGCGCTGATGATCGCCCACGGCAGGATCCGACCGGCGTTGGCCCACGCCCCGGCCAGGGCGCTGCCGAGGGTCGGCGACCCGCCGGTGAGCCGCTCGTTCGCGGCGAGCACCAGCGCGGCCTGGAAGAAGATCGTGATGTAGGCGCCGATCAGGTAGGCCACGAACATGACCGCGTAGCCGGCCGGGCCCATGCTGAAGCTGGCCGTGGTGCCCGTGGCGTGGTCGATCGTGTTCGCCGAGCCGAGCAGGAACGCGACGCCGAAGAACGGGGCCACGCAGATCAGCGACGTGATGCAGGAGATCGCCGGCAGCAGCATGAGCTCCTTGTCCTGGCGCAGCACGCCCCAGGACGACTTCACGAGGCCGACGGATCGCGAGAACGTACCCATGGAGCCAGTATGCCGACGGGCGCCCCGAACCCCACCCGGCCGGGCGATCCGGATTTCTCCTATTACCATGTGAGAAACCCCCGTGCGGGATGGAGCGCCACCGATGAGCACCGACACCGAGACCACCACCAGCCAGGACGCGACGGACCAGGACCCCTCCGAGGGTGCGTCCGGCGACGGCGTGGTGATGACCGTGACCGACGAGGCGATGGAGACCGTGCTCGGCATCCGTGACCAGGAGGACGATCCGTCCACCCTGGGCCTCCGCGTCGAGATCACGGGCTCCCGTGGCGTCGAGTACACGTACGACCTGTCCTTCGAGGAGCTGGCGGCCGCCGAGGACGACGACCTGCGGTACCAGGTGGGAGACCTCACCGTGATCGTCCCCGCCGCCACCGTCGACCGCCTGCGCGGCGCCGAGCTCGACCTGCCCCGGAACTCGGCGCAGGGCGGCCTCGTCATCCGCAACCCGAACCGGCCCGACCCGCTCGCGGGGATCGACGTCGAGCTGTCGGGCGAGCTGCCCGAGCAGGTGGCCCAGCTCCTCGAGCAGTCGGTCAACCCGGCGCTCGCCTCCCACGGCGGCTACGCGACGCTCGTGGGCGTCGACGACGACAAGAACGTGTACGTCACGATGGGCGGCGGCTGCCAGGGCTGCGCCGCCAGCGCGGCCACGCTCCGCGAGGGCATCCAGCGCGCGATCAAGGAGGCGATCCCCGAGGTCGCCGAGGTGATCGACGCCACGGACCACGCGGCGGGCGAGAACCCCTTCTACAGCTGACCGCCCCGTCGGGATCGACGGGGCCACCGCACCGGCCGGACCGGTGCGGCTCCGCTACTGCGGGGCCTGGTCGGCCGTCGAGCGGTACCAGGCCAGCGCCTCGTCGACGATGCCGTCGGCGTCGAGACCCAGCTTGGCGAGGATGGCGTCGGGCTTGCCCTGCGACAGGTACACCGACGGCACGCCCAGCACCCGCACGAGCGGACCGCCGACCGGCGCCAGCTTCGACAGCGCATCGGCCACCGCGGAGCCGACGCCCCCGTCGCGCAGGCCGTCCTCGACGGTGATCACGAGGCGGTGCCCGGCGGCGTCGCCGAGCATCTCGGGGTCGAGCGGCTTCACCACGCGCGGGTCCCACACGGTGACGTCGTGGCCCTCGGCCGCCAGCCGGTCGGCCGCGTCCCGAGCCGCGGCCAGCATCTTGCCGACGCCGATGATGCAGACCTCCTGGCCGGAGCGCACCTGGCGGGCCGACAGGCCGGAGCCGGTCACGGCGCCGAGCTCGGGGTCGTCGGGGTCCGGTGGGTTCGTCTTCGGGAAGCGGATGGCCGCCGGTCCGTCCGTGCAGAGGTCGAGCGCGTCCTGGAGCATCCGGCCGACCTCGGCGTAGCTCGACGGCGCGAACAGCGTCATGTCGGGCACCTTCGACAGCAGGACGAGGTCCAGCAGGCCGTGGTGCGAGGGCCCGTCGTCGCCGGTGATGCCGGCCCGGTCGAGGGCGAACACGACCGGCTGCCCGTGGAGGCCGACGTCCAGGTTCACCTGGTCGAACGCCCGGGTCAGGAACGTGGAGTAGACGGCGACGACCGGGCGGAGGCCGCCCATCGCCATGCCCGCCGCCGAGGTGACCGCGTGCTGCTCGGCGATGCCGACGTCGAACATGCGGTCGGGGAAGCGCTCGCCGAAGGGGAGCAGGCCGGTGGAGTCGGGCATGGCGGCGGTGATGGCCACCAGCTCGGGGCGGGCCTCGCCCTCCTTCACGACGGCCTCGGAGAAGGCGGCGGTGTAGGAGCCGTCCTTCACGCTGCCGACGTCGTGCATGTGCTTGATCTCGTCGTCCTCGGCGGGGCCGTAGCCGAGGCCCTTCTTGGTGAGGACGTGGACGACGACGGGCTCGTCGAGGTCCTTCGCCGCACGCAGCGCGGTCTCGACGGTGGCGACGTCGTGGCCGTCGTACGGGCCGAGGTAGTGGACGCCGAGCTGCTCGAAGAACGCCGGCGGCTCGAACATCTCGCGCAGCGCGGCCTTCGCGCCGTCGACGCCCCGCTCGAGGTAGCCGCCGACGAGCGGCACGTCCTGGATGAGCCGCTCCATCCGCGCCCGGTTGCGCAGGTAGGTGGAGGAGGCCCGGAACCGCGACAGGCTCTCGCCGAGTCGGGAGGCCGTGGGGGCGTAGGACCGACCGTTGTCGTTGAGGACGATGATCGCCTTCCGGCCGGTGTGGCCCAGGTTGTTGAGGCCCTCGTACGCCATGCCGCCGGTGAGGGCGCCGTCGCCCAGCACGGCGACGATCTCGCGGTCGTCCTCGCCGCGGAGGTGCATCGCGGTGGACAGGCCGTGCGCGTAGGACACCACCGTGGAGGCGTGGCTGTTCTCGACCCAGTCGTGGTCCGACTCGGCCCGGCACGGGTAGCCGGACAGGCCGCCCTCCTGGCGGAGCGTGGCGAAGTCGTCCCGCCGCCCGGTCAGCAGCTTGTGCACGTAGGCCTGGTGGCCGGTGTCCCAGAGGATCACGTCGTGCGGGGAGCGGAACACCCGGTGGATGGCGAGGGTGATCTCCACCGCCCCGAGGTTCGAGCCGAGGTGGCCGCTGCCGTGGGCGTTGACCGTCTCCACGATGAAGGCCCGGATCTCGGCGGCCAGCTGGGTGAGCTGATCGGCGTCCAACCCGTCGAGGTCGGCGGGGCAGTCGATCGACTCGAGGATCGTCGTGCGGTGGTCGTCCATCGGTGCCGTCACGCTACCCCTGGCCGACCCCACCGTCAGTTCCCCTGCGGGTGCCCGCCGCCTGACCGTCGGTCGGTGCGCCGCGGTCGCCCGACCGCGCCCCGACGGCGAAGCTGGGCGCGCCGGCGAGGCTGGCCGCGACGAACACGAGGTACACCAGCAGGCCGAGGCCGATCGCCCGCGCATCGGGGACGCCGAGCGCGCCGAAGAAGAGCACGAACGCCGCCTCGCGCACGCCGAGGCCGCCGAGCGCGAACGGCATGTTCTGCACCACCGCGGTCGGCGGGAAGAACGCCATCGACGCGAGGAGCGTGACCTGCGGGATGTCGAGCGCGCGCGCCGCCGCCCACACGGACACGCACTGGAGGAACTGGAACCCGACGCCGGCGAGCAGGACCTTGAGGACCTGGATCGGCCGGTGGCGGAAGGCGACGATGCCGAGGTGGACCGCGCCGAGGTACCGGCGCCAGCCGGCCCGGCCGAGGAAGCGACCCGCGCCGCGCTCGTGGCCCGCCGCCCAGAGGATGGCGAGCAGGGCGAGGACGGTGACGACGTCGATGATCACGGCGACCGTGCTCGCCGCACCGAGGTGCAGGTACTCGGGGTGCGCGAGCAGGCCGATGGCCGACAGCACCGGCAGCACGAGCCACCCGGTGAGGCGCTCGATGCTCGTGGAGGCGAACGAGTCCGCGTAGTCGCCCACGTCCTTGCCCTGGCGCAGCACCCGCACGACGTCGCCGCCGAAGGAGGTGGGGAGCGCGTTCGACACGAACTCGCCGGCCAGCAGGTGCGAGAAGAGCCGGCGGAACGGGAGCGGGATGCCGAGCGTGTCGGACACCTGGCTCCAGCGGAGGTTCTGCAGGCAGTAGGCGACGAGGTGCACCGCGATCGCCACCGCGATCCACACGAACGTGGCCGCCGTCGGCTTCGGGAAGAGGTCGTCGATCGAGAACTCGGGGAGGCGCCAGAACAGGATCCCGAGGAAGGCGAGGCTGCACGCCGAGCGCAGGAGGATGCGGCGCCAGTCGTTGCGCGGCGTGATCGGCGCCGGTGGTCCGTCGCCGATCTCCTCGAGCGCTGCGGCCCGTTCGTCCGCGGGCTCGGGGGCGGCATCCATGACCGGATCCACGCTACCGGGGCTACCCTCCGGGAGCCGGAGCCGGGACGGCCCCGGGACCGGGCCGCGGGGACCGGACGGCCACGGGGGTGGACGATGTCGATCGAGGAGCGGTCCGCCGGGGACGCCGGCGTGCGCGGCGCCCCGGAGCTCGGGTTCATGACCGACCTCGCCACGGTCGCGGACATCCGCACCGTGCGGGTGCCCGACGGCGGCGACGGCGTGGACCTGTCGATCGCGGAGGCGGGCGTCGGTGGCCGACCGCTCCTGCTCGTGCACGGCTTCACCGGCGCGAAGGAGGACTTCCGCGACGCCGTCGCCCCGCTCGCGGCGGCGGGCCACTGGGTGGTCGCACCCGATCTCCGCGGCCACGGTGCCAGCGAGCACCCGCCGGGCGAGGACGCCTACGGGTTGGCGCGGTTCACCTCCGACGTGCTCGGTCTGCTGGACGTGCTCGGCTGGGACCGCTTCGACCTGCTCGGGCACTCGATGGGCGGGATGGTCGCCCAGCTCGTGACCACCACCCGGCCCGACGCGGTCGAGCGCCTCGTGCTGATGGACACGGCCACGGGCGGCGTCGACGGCATGGACGAGGACATCATGCGGCTCGGCATCGAGCTGTGCCGCGAGCAGGGCCTGCCGGCGATCGCCGCGGTGCTCGAGATGGGCGACAAGCCGCTCGAGACCCCGGCGCACGCGCGCATGGCCGCCGTGCCCGGCTGGACGGAGTGGGAGGCGGAGAAGTTCCTCACGTCGTCCGCCGACATGTGGTGCGCCATGGTCGGCGAGCTGCTCCTCGTCGAGGACCGCATCGAGGCGCTCCGCGACCTGGCCATGCCGGTGCTCGTCGTCGTCGGCGAGCAGGACCGGCCGTTCCGGGCGGTCTCGGCGCGCATGGCGGAGGTCATCCCCGACGCCCGGCTGGTGGTGGTGCCCGACGCCGGGCACAGCCCGCAGTTCGAGCACCCCGCCGCCTGGTACGCCGCGGTGTCGGAGTTCCTCGCCGTCCCCTGACGCCTGCCCCACCCGCGTTCTGTGTCGCAGAACGGGGGTCATGACCCCCGTTCTGCGACACAGAACGCGGGTGGG
>JAEVZA010000406.1 GCA_023392475.1 Actinomycetes bacterium
GAGCTGCACGGCCCAGCCCCAGCCGCGGGCGGCCCGCCGGCAGCGCCGCGGCACGGAGAACACGCGGGTCAGGTGGCCGCCGTCGGACACGAGGGTGTGAGCGCCGAGCGGCAGGTCGTCGGGCAGCCGGTCGCTCACGGCCAGCGTCGTGCCGTCGTCGAGCTCCAGCAGCCCCGGCGACCAGACCTCGCGGTCGTCGCCCGGGCGGAGGAACCACGTCGACGGCCCGGCCGGCGGGCCGTCGGGGTGCTCGTCGGCGCCGAGCGCGGACCGCAGCGCCGCCCGCACGTCGGGATCCGCCCCGTGCCACCCGCCGTCGGTGCCCCACCAGCCGTCGGCCACCCCGAACTCGTCGCCGTGCGCCACGGTGCGATGTCTACCCGCGGGCGGCTCCGTAGACTGCACCTCCCCATGGCCGTCTTCGTCGAACGCCGCCTCCGCTCGGTCGGACGACGGCTCGGCGCGCTCCGCGAGGAGCTCGCCATCGCGGACGAGCAGCTCGCCCACTTCGCCGCGATCTCCGACGACTCGCGCATCCGGTCGCTCGTGTCGGAGACCCCGGTCGCCGACGAGGAGCACCGGCAGGCGGAGCGCACGTCGGCCGCCATGGCCCGCCACCGCGCCGAGCTCGTGGAGCAGATCGCCCGGTTGGAGGGCGAGCAGGACGACCTGCTCGACCAGCTGAGCGCCAAGCGCCACGGCGACGCCTGAGGCGCCGCGGGGCTCGACGGATCCGCGCCGCGGGCCGCCTACACTGGCGCCCTCACGCCGCGACGCCGCCCGTGCGGCGCAGATCGAGTTGAGGACGGTGGGCAACGGTGCCAACCCGAGTCGTCGTCGCAGAGGACGAGGCCATCATCCGCATGGACCTGCGTGAGCTCCTCCAGGAGGAGGGCTACGAGGTCGTCGCCGAGTGCGGACGTGGGGACGAGGCCGTGCGGCTGGTGCGCGAGCAGCAGCCCGACGTCGCCCTCCTGGACATCAAGATGCCCGGCATGGACGGCATCTCCGCCGCCCGGGAGATCTCGGCCGACCGCCTCGCCGCGGTCGTCCTCGTCACGGCGTTCTCGCAGCGGGAGCTGATCGAGGAGGCGGGTGACGCCGGCGTGCACGGCTACGTCGTCAAGCCGTTCGAGCGCCACGACCTCGTGCCGGCCATCGAGGTGGCGCTGGCCCGGTTCCGCTCCGAGCAGGCGCTGGTCGACCAGGCGACGACGGCGGAGGACCGCCTCGAGTCCCGCAAGGCGGTGGACCGGGCCAAGGGCATGCTCATGGACCGCCACGGCATGTCCGAGCAGTCGGCGTTCGACTTCGTCCAGAAGACCGCCATGCGGACCCGTCGCCAGATGCGCGACGTCGCCCAGGACGTGATCGCCGGGACGCTCGCGCCCGACTGACCGCGTCAGAGGTCGGCAGTACGCTCCGTGCGTGCCGACCGTGATGCTCGTCGACGGGAACTCGCTCACCTACCGGGCGTTCTTCGCCCTGCCGACGGACCTCATGACGGCCTCCGGCCAGGTCACCAACGCGGTGTTCGGCTTCACGTCGATGCTGCTGAACCTGGTGCGGGACCACGGCCCGGACCGCGTCGTCATCACCTTCGACCGGCCGGAGCCCACGTTCCGCCACGAGCAGCTGGACACGTACAAGGCCAACCGGGAGTCCGCGCCGGACATCCTCCGGGAGCAGATGGGCCTGGTGCGCCAGGTGGTGGAGACCCTGCAGCTGCCGATCGTGGAGCAGCCCGGCTTCGAGGCGGACGACGTGATCGCCACGCTGGCCGAGCGGGCCGTGGCCGAGGGGGACGACGTCATCGTCGTCACCGGCGACCGGGACAGCTACCAGCTCGTCCGGGACCCGCACGTCAAGGTCCTCTACAACAAGCGCGGCGTCTCGGACTACGCCCTGTACGACGAGGCGGGCATCCAGGAGCGCACCGGCGTCCGCCCCGACCAGTACGTCTGGTACGCGGCCCTCCGGGGTGACCCGTCGGACAACCTCCCGGGCATCCCGAAGGTGGGGGAGAAGACCGCGGCGAAGCTCGTCACCACCTACGGCGACCTCGACGGCATCTTCGCCCACACCGCGGACCAGACCCCGGCCCTGCGCAAGAACCTCGAGGAGCACGAGGAGCAGGCCCGCACGAACGCCCGGCTGATGGTGCTCGTCCGGGACGTGCCGCTCGACGCGGACCCGGCCGAGCTCGTGCAGGGCGAGGTGGACACGGCGGCCGTCCTCGAGCTGTTCGGCTTCCTCGAGTTCCCGAGCCTGGTGCCCCGCCTCGCGGAGGCGTGGCCCACCGTCTTCGGCGACGAGGCGGCCGTGGTGGTGGACGCCCCCGTGCTCGAGGCCGAGGTCACCTCGGCCACCACGCGTGCGGAGGCCGTGCCCCTGCTCGAGCGCGCCGCCGCGCTCGGCTCGGTCGCCGTGGCCGGCGGCTGGGCGGGCACGCCCGGCCGATCGCCGCTGACCGGCCTCGCGATCGTGCTCGACGCGGAGTCGGCGGAGGTGCTGCACCTGCCGGCGAGCCTGCTGCCCGACGTCGCCGACGAGCTCGCCGCGGTGCTGTGCGGCGCCCCGGCGGTGATCGGCCACGACGCCAAGCCGCTCATCCGGTCGCTGCTGGACCTCGAGCTCGACCTCACGTCCCTCGCGGTCGACACGAAGCTCGCCGCCTACCTGCTGGACCCGGCCGACACCGCGTACTCGCTGGTGGACCTGCTCCGGCGCCACGGCGGGATGGAGCTGGCCGGCGAGGGCGAGGCGCCGCAGGGGCAGCTGGACCTGGACGGCACGGCGGTCGACGAGTCGCAGGTCGTGGGGCGCCAGGCCCTCGCCGTGGCCGTGGCCGCGCCGCCGATCGTCGCCTCGATGGAGGCGCAGGGGCTCACCACGCTGAACGACACCGTCGAGGTCCCGCTCGTGCGGGTGCTGGCCACGATGGAGCACGTCGGCGTCGGCGTCGACGTGGAGGTGCTCCGCAAGCTGCACGCCGAGCTGACCGCCGAGTGCGAGTCGGAGCGCGCCGCGATCGTCGACGCGGCCGGCGAGGAGTTCAACGTCAACTCCACGCCGCAGCTGCGCGCCGTCCTGTTCGACCGGCTCGGCCTCACGCCGCAGAAGAAGACGAAGACCGGCTACTCCACGGACCAGTCGACGCTGGAGAAGCTGCAGGGAGAGCACCCGATCATCGACCACCTGCTCCGGTACCGGGAGGTCGAGAAGCTGCGGTCCACCTACGGCGAGGGGCTGCTGGCCGAGGTCGGGCCCGACGGCCGGATCCACGCCACGTTCAACCAGACCGTCGCCCGCACCGGCCGGCTCTCGTCCGACGCCCCGAACCTCCACAACATCCCGGTGCGCTCCGAGGAGGGCCGCCGCTTCCGGGAGGCGTTCGTGCCGGCCCCGGGCTACGAGCTGCTCGTCGCCGACTACAACCAGATCGAGCTGCGGGTGATCGCCCACCTCGCGGAGGATCCCGGCCTGATCGACGCCTTCACGACCGGCCAGGACATCCACAACACGACCGCGGCGCGGGTCTTCGGCGTGGAACCCGGCGCGGTGTCCATCGAGCAGCGGTCGAAGGCGAAGATGGTGTCCTACGGCCTCGCCTACGGCATGGAGGCCTACGGGCTGGGGCAGCGGCTCAACATCCCCACCTCCGAGGCGCAGCAGATCCTGGACGCGTACTTCGTGGCCTTCCCGAGCGTGAAGGCGTTCATGGAGGCCACGGTCGCCGAGGCGCGGGACCGCGGCTACACGGAGACGGTGTTCGGCCGGCGGCGGAAGATCCCGGAGCTGTCGTCGAGCCAGCGCAACGTGAGGATGGCGGGCGAGCGGCAGGCGATGAACGCCCCGATCCAGGGCCTCGCCGCGGACATCTTCAAGGTGGCGCTGGTGCGCCTCGACGCGGCGATCGCCGACCGCGGGCTCGAGAGCCGGCTGATCCTGCAGGTGCACGACGAGGTCCTGCTCGAGGTGCCGCCCGCCGAGCGCGACGCGGCCGAGGAGGTCGTGCGCCACGCCATGTCGGGCGCCTTCGACCTCCGGGTGCCGCTGGAGGTCAACCTGTCCCGCGGCACGAGCTGGGCCGCGGCCAAGGGATGAGCGACCGCCACTGGTTCGAGGACGTGGCCGACCACCTCGGCCCGGCGTACCTCCGCTACTCGTTCACGATGGGCACCGAGCAGGAGGTCGCCTTCCTGGTCGACGTGCTCGGGCTGGAGGCGGGCATGCGGGTGCTCGACGTGGGCTGCGGGCCGGGTCGCCACGCGCTCGCGCTGGCCCGGCGCGGCATCGAGGTCGTCGGGGTCGACATCAGCGAGCGGTTCGTGGAGGTCGCGCTCGAGGTGGCGGACCGGGAGGGCCTGGCCGGCACGGCCGCGTTCGAACGGGCCGACGCCCGGGCCATGGTCGACGACCCCCGGTTCGACGGGCAGGGCTTCGACGCCGCGGTGTCGCTCTGCCAGGGCGCCTTCGGGCTGGGCGGCCCGCCCGACGTGGGCGATCCGCAGAACCTGGCCGCCGACGGCGCGGTCCTGTCGGGCATCCGGGCGGCGCTGCGCCCCGGCGGCCGGTGCGCCGTGTCCGCCTTCTCGTCGTACTTCCAGGTGCGGTGGCTGGAGGAGACCGACTCGTTCGACGCCGCAGGCGGCGTCAACCACGAGCGCACGGAGCTGATGGACGCCGAGGGGGTCAAGGCCGACGCCGAGCTCTGGACCACCTGCTACACGCCCCGGGAGCTGCGGCTCCTGGCGGAGCGCAGCGGGCTGGCGGTCGACCAGGTCTGGTCGGTCACCCCGGGCGGCTACGAGATGTCGCCCCCCACGATCGACACGCACGAGTTCCTCCTCGTCGCCCGCCGCCCAACCCCCGCGTTCTGACTGCTTTTCACGTCGCCGGGCGACGTGAGATGCACAGAGAACGGGGTGGCGGGCGACCGGTGACCGGTCCCCGCTGACACCGGCGGCCTCGCCCGGTGCGATGTCCGGATGGACGTCGACGCGCTCGCACGACTGTCGGCGGAGCAGCACGGCACGTTCTCCCGCGACCAGGTCACGGCGCTGGGAGCGACGGAGGGCGTCATCCGTCGGCAGCTCGACGCCCGGCGGTGGGAGATCGTGCTCCCGTCGGTGTACGGCCTGGTGGGGCACCGCACCGGCTGGCGGCGGCTGCTGTGGGCCGCCCACCTCCACGCCGGACCCGAGTCGGTGATCGGGATGCGCTCGGCCGGCCGCCTCCACGGCTACCGCCAGGTGGCCGCCGGCGCGGTGGACGTGATCGTGCCGGTCGACCACGTGCGCTCGCCGGCGGGCGTCCGCTGGTTCCGCCGGCTCGACCTCGAACCGGGCCACGTCACACGGGTGCCCGGCCTGCCGCCGATCACCACGCCGGCACGCACCGCCGTCGACCTGGCGGGGATGCTGCACGTCGCGAGGCTCCGGCTGCTGGTGGAGGCGGGTGCCGTGGCAGGTGACTTCGAGCTCGGGGACGTCGGCGCCGTCCTCGACCGGGTGCGTCGGTCCGGCAAGCCGGGCGTCCGCAAGCTCGCCCGGGTCCTCGACGACCTCGGCCCGGGCGAGGGCCTGCCCCGCTCCGAGCTGGAGCGGCTCGGGGACGCGGTGCTCGCTCGGACCGGGCTCCCCGTCCCTGACCACGAGCACCCGCTGCCGAACGAGCGCGGCCGCCGGGGCTTCGTCGACCGGTGCTGGCCGGACGCCCGCCTCGTCGTCGAGTTCGACGGCAGGAAGTGGCACCACCGCTTCCAGCAGGCGCTCCAGGACGCCGACCGGACGCTCGAGGCGCAGGTGCTCGGCTGGCAGACCCTGCGCCTGCTGTGGGAGCACTGCTCGAGCGACGCCGAGCGGACCGCCCGGCAGCTGGCGACCATCCACGCCGAGCGCTTGGCGCTGCTCACTCGCTGACCGCCCGGCGTTCTTTGTGCATCTCGTGTCGCAGAGCGACGTGAAAAGCAGTCAGAACGCGGGGTGGGGCGGGGCTTTCCGGGGTCGGGCGGCTCGGGTAGCCTTGCCCGGTTCCCGCTCCGGCGCGCCGCGCCCGGGAGCACGTCCGTAACCCCCGACCAAGTGAAGAGCTCCAACGTGTCCGACACCACCGCCGCCGAGGCCCAGCCGCAGGATGCTGCGGTCGCAACCATGGGCGAACCCGAGTACACCCCCCGCCGCATCATCGAGGACGACCTCGGTGGCATGTCGCTCGACGATGCGTACGCGGCGACCATGGTCGACGTCGAGGACGGCCAGCTGGTGACCGGGACGGTGGTCAAGGTCGACCGTGACGAGGTCCTGCTGGACATCGGCTACAAGTCCGAGGGCGTCATCCCCAACCGCGAGCTCTCGATCCGCAACGAGGTCGACCCGAACGAGGTCGTCTCGATCGGCGACGACGTCGAGGCCCTCGTCCTCCAGAAGGAGGACAAGGAGGGTCGGCTGATCCTCTCCAAGAAGCGGGCCCAGTACGAGCGTGCCTGGGGCACGATCGAGAAGATCAAGGAGGAGGAGGGCGTCGTCTCCGGTCCGGTCATCGAGGTCGTCAAGGGCGGCCTGATCCTGGACATCGGCCTCCGCGGCTTCCTCCCGGCCTCCCTCGTCGAGCTCCGCCGGGTGCGCGACCTCCAGCCGTACGTCGGCCGGAGCCTCGAGGCCAAGATCATCGAGCTGGACAAGAACCGCAACAACGTCGTCCTCTCCCGCCGTGCGTGGCTGGAGGAGACCCAGAAGGAGCAGCGCGAGGACTTCCTCGCCAACCTCAAGCCCGGCGAGCGCCGCAAGGGCGTGGTGTCGAGCGTCGTGAACTTCGGCGCCTTCGTCGACCTCGGCGGCATGGACGGCCTGATCCACGTCTCCGAGCTGTCCTGGAAGCACGTCGACCACCCCGGCTCGGTCGTCTCGGTGGGCGACGAGGTCGAGGTCGAGGTGCTCGAGGTCGACCTGGACCGCGAGCGCATCTCGCTGTCGCTCAAGGCCACCCAGCAGGACCCGTGGCAGGAGTTCGCCTCCAACCACCAGGTCGGCGAGCTGGTCTACGGCCGGGTCACCAAGCTCGTGCCGTTCGGCTCCTTCATCCAGGTGGGCGACGGCATCGAGGGCCTCGTGCACATCTCCGAGATGTCCGCGCACCACGTGGACCTGCCCGAGCAGGTCGTCACGCCGGGCGAGGAGCTGTGGGTCAAGATCATCGACCTGGATCTCGACCGTCGCCGCATCAGCCTCTCGATCAAGCAGGCCGCCGAGGGCGGCGTCGTGGCCGCCGAGTACCAGGAGCACTTCGGCGAGCAGAACTACGACGCCGAGGGCAACTACATCGGCACCCCGGTCGTGGAGGGCTCCGTCGAGGGCTCGACCGAGGGCCAGGAGGCCTGGGAGCAGTACTACGCGGAGCAGGAGTCGGGCGCCGAGGTGGCGATCGAGGACGCCGAGGGCGCGGTCGCGTCGGCCGAGCTCGAGGACCCCGCCGGCGACGCCGACGCCGGCTGACCCGGGCGGCCCACGGG
>JAEVZA010000437.1 GCA_023392475.1 Actinomycetes bacterium
ACGACGGGTCGCGCTCCAGGAGGCGGTGGCGTCGTGCGAGCCCGGCGGCGGCGGTCGCCGGCAGGTCCGCCACCAGCTCGCCGCCGACCTCGGACACGGCCGAGGCGCCGAGCGCGAACAGGCGGTCCGCGACGAGCTCGGCGTCGGCCGCGTCCTCGACGGCGACGGACACGACCACGCGGCCGTCCGCCGCACCCCCGTCCGTCATCGCCCGTCGGTCCTCCCGCCGGCGCCGGCGGGTAGGTGATCGTGCATGGACATCGACGGCGAACGTAGCGAGCAGCGCGAGCGCGATCCCGACGACCGGCCGTCGCTCCGACAGCGCTTCCACGCCCTGACCGGCGACCGGGAGCGCGAGGCCCAGGCGCTCGTCGCCCGGTCCAGGGGCGACGTGACGCTCGACGACGCCCGGATCGCCGTGAACCGGGCCCACGGTGACGACCCGGAGGTGGAGCAGGTCGACACCGAGCTCGCCTCCCCGGCCGACGCCGAGGAGGTGCACGCCGAGCGGCGCTGCACCGGCGGTTGAGCCGTCGGCGGACCCGCTGCGCGGGGGGTCCGCCGGCGGCACCCGCCATCGCTCCCGACCATCACCGATCGCATCCGGCTGCCACGAGGGCCCCGGGCATCGCCGTTGGTTATGAGAGGTCCCTCAGGGCGCAGTAGGTTCCTCCGCGGGTCGACAACCGGGTCGGCCCGATGGAGGACCACTTCCGGGAGGGCACGGGGATGACCCAGGCCATGGAACGTCCCGGGGCCAGCGCCCCGGTGGTCAACGCACCGAGCAGGAAGCCGTCCGGCCCCGTCGCCTTCTGGCAGTCGGCGCTCGGCAAGAAGTACGTGATGGCCATCACGGGCATCGGCCTCATGGGCTTCGTGTTCGCCCACATGGTCGGCAACCTCAAGATGTTCCTGGGGCGGACGGAGTTCGACGCCTACGCCGAGGGACTGCGCAACCTGCTCGAGCCGATCGCCCCGCGTGGCTTCCTGCTCTGGGCGCTGCGCATCGGGCTCATCGTCTTCTTCGCCCTGCACATCCTCGCCGCCTACCAGCTGACGCGGATGAACCACCGGGCCCGGCCCACCAAGTACCAGTCGCCGCGGGACTACATCGCCGCCAACTTCGCAGCCCGCACGATGCGCTGGAGCGGCGTCATCGTGCTGCTCTACCTGATCTTCCACCTGGCCGACCTCACGTGGGGCTGGGCCAACCCCGACTTCGTGCGCGGCGCCGCCTACGACAACCTCGTCGCGAGCCTGTCCCGGTGGCCGATCGCGCTGATCTACATCGTCGGCAACCTGGCGCTGGGCATCCACCTGTTCCACGGCGGGTGGTCGCTGTTCCAGAGCCTCGGCCTCAACAGCCCCCGCTACAACGGCGCACGACGGGCCTTCGCCGCCGGCTTCGCGATCGTCGTCGCCGGCATCAACTGCCTCTTCCCGATCATGGTCCTCGCCGGCGTCGTCCACTGACTCGACCACGAGCAGCGACAGGACGACCGGCGACAGGACGAAGGAGACACCGAACGTGGCACTGACGCTCGAAGCGAACGAACCAGCGGGCCCGCTGGCGGACAAGTGGACCAACCACAAGTTCGACCTGAAGCTCGTCAACCCGTCGAACCGCCGGAAGTTCGACGTCATCGTCGTCGGGACCGGCCTCGCCGGCGCCGCGGCCGCCGCCACCCTCGGCGAGCTCGGGTACAACGTGAAGGTCTTCACGTACCACGACTCGCCGCGGCGGGCGCACTCGATCGCCGCCCAGGGCGGCATCAACGCCGCGAAGAACTACCGCAACGACGGAGACTCGGTGCACCGGCTCTTCTACGACACGATCAAGGGCGGCGACTACCGCTCGCGTGAGGCGAACGTCCACCGGCTCGCCGAGGTGTCGGTCAACATCATCGACCAGTGCGCGGCGCAGGGCGTGCCGTTCGCCCGCGAGTACGGCGGCCTGCTGGACAACCGCTCCTTCGGCGGCGCTCAGGTGTCGCGCACGTTCTACGCCCGGGGCCAGACCGGTCAGCAGCTCCTGCTCGGCGCCTACCAGGCGCTCGCCCGCCAGATCCACCTCGGCACGGTCACGCTCTACAACCGCATGGACATGCAGGACGTCGTCCTGCACGACGGGCGTGCGCAGGGCATCACCTGCCGCGACCTCCTCACCGGCGAGATCCACGCCTTCTCCGCCCACGCCGTGCTCCTGTGCACCGGCGGATACGGCAACGTCTACTTCCTGTCGACGAACGCGAAGGCCTGCAACGTCACCGCCACGTGGCGGGCGCACCGCAAGGGCGCCGCGTTCGCCAACCCCTGCTTCACGCAGATCCACCCGACGTGCATCCCGCCGGCCGACGAGTTCCAGTCGAAGCTCACCCTGATGTCGGAGTCGCTGCGCAACGACGGTCGCATCTGGGTGCCGAAGGAGTTCGACGAGTCCCGGCCGGCCGGTGACATCCCGGAGTCGGACCGCGACTACTACCTCGAGCGGAAGTACCCGGCGTTCGGCAACCTCGTGCCGCGCGACGTCGCCTCCCGCAACGCGAAGACCGTGGTCGACGAGGGCCGCGGCGTCGGCCCGCTCAAGAACGGCGTGTACCTCGACTTCGCGGACGCCATCCAGCGCTTCGGGCAGGACACGATCAAGGAGCGCTACGGGAACCTCTTCGACATGTACGAGCGCATCACCGGCGAGGACCCGTACTCCGTCCCGATGCGCATCTACCCCGCCACCCACTACACGATGGGCGGGCTGTGGGTGGACTACGACCTGCAGACCACGATCCCGGGCCTCTTCGCCCTGGGCGAGGCGAACTTCTCCGACCACGGGGCGAACCGCCTCGGTGCATCCGCGCTGATGCAGGGCCTGGCGGACGGCTACTTCGTCGCCCCCTCGACGGTCGCCGGCTACCTGTCCGCGTTGCTCGGCACCACGCCGATGGCCACCGACGAGCCGGCCTTCACCCAGGCGATCGGTGAGGGCCAGGACCGCATCGACCGGCTGATGGCCGTCCAGGGCACGAACACGGTGGACCACTACCACCGCGAGCTCGGCCGGATCGTGTGGGACTACTGCGGCATGAGCCGCAACAAGGCCGGCCTCGAGAAGGCCCTGTCCGAGATCCCGCCGCTCCGCGAGGAGTTCTGGAAGGACGTGCGCATCCTCGGCGAGCCGAACGGCTGGAACCAGTCGCTCGAGAAGGCGCTCCGCGTCGCCGACTTCATGGAGATGGCCGAGCTCAAGGTGCGCGACGCGCTGCACCGGGAGGAGTCGTGCGGCGGCCACTTCCGCGAGGAGCACCAGACGGAGGACGGCGAGGCGAAGCGCGACGACGAGAACTTCGCCTACGTCGGCGCCTGGGAGTACGGCGGACCCGACATCCAGAACGACGCGATCCTGCACAAGGAGCCGCTCGTGTTCGAGAACGTGGCGCTGACCCAGCGCAGCTACAAGTGACGAGGTACGAGCGGTGAGCGACACGATCAACGGCGACGCCCCGACGACGGCGGCGCCGGCCGGCCACGCCAAGATGCTGAACCTGAAGCTCAAGGTCTGGCGCCAGCACGGCCCCGACGAGCACGGCCACTTCGAGGAGTACACGACGACCGTCGCGGACGACGCGTCGTTCCTCGAGATGCTCGACTACGTCAACGAGGAGCTCATCACCTCGGGGCGTGAGCCGATCTCGTTCGACCACGACTGCCGCGAGGGCATCTGCGGCACGTGCGGGCTGATGATCAACGGCCAGGCCCACGGCCCGCAGAAGGGCACGGCCACCTGCCAGCTCCACATGCGCAAGTTCGCCGACGGCGACGAGATCACGATCGAGCCATGGCGCGCCGCCGGGTTCCCGATCATCAAGGACCTCGTCGTCAACCGCGCCGCGTTCGACCGCATCATCGAGTCGGGTGGCTACATCACGGTCAACACCGGTGCCGCGCCCGACGCGAACGAGATCCCGGTGGCCAAGGAGGCGGCCGACGCCGCCATGGACGCCGCGGCGTGCATCGGCTGCGGCGCCTGCGTGGCGGCGTGCCCGAACTCCGCGGCCAACCTCTTCACCGCCGCCAAGATCCAGCACCTCAACCTGCTGCCGCAGGGCCAGGCGGAGCGCTACGAGCGCACCGAGACGATGGTCGAGAAGATGGAGGAGTTCTTCGGCTCCTGCACGAACTACGGGGAGTGCCAGGAGGCCTGCCCGAAGGAGATCTCGATCGACTTCATCGCGATGATGAACCGTGACTACATGAAGTCGAAGCTGGTCAACACCCGTCGCCTCGGCCAGCGCAAGGTCGGCTGACGCCGCACCCGCCGCGGCGGCGGTGCCGCCCCGCCTCGGTACGCTCGGCCCGATGACCCCCCGACACCTCGCCGTCCCGATCGTGGTCGCGCTCGCCGCGTGCCTCGTGGCCGGTTGCAGCGACGACGGCGCCTCCGACGCGTCGGGCTCCACCAGCACCGAGGCCAACGGGCCGAGCACCACGCTGCCGAAGGAGACGATCCCACAGCCGGGCGGGAAGTCCGTCCCGGGTTCGGCGTGCGTCACGGGCGACGCGCAGACGTTCGCGGACCTGGCCCTCGGCGTGCTCGACGGGACCGATGGTGCCCGGCGATCGCAGCAGCAGGCCGAAGCGCTCAAGGCGAAGCTGCCCGCGGACCTCGCCGACGACCTGGACACGCTGGCGGCCACCTACCAGAAGGTGGCGAACGCGGGCACGGCGGCCACCCCGGATCTGCTCGACGACCCGGCGTACATGCGGGCCAACGCCGCGGTCGCCGCGTACTTCAACAGCAGCTGCGGCTCGTCGCCGTCGACCACGACGGCGGGCTGACGTGCCGGAGGAGCCCGAGGTCTCCATGCTCGGCCGCGACGTCGGTCCCGAGGAGTACGGGCGGCTCGAGTTCTTCGCCGTCGACCGGCCGGTCCGGGTCACGTTCCGCACCGCCGAGCTGCAGGCGCTCTGCCCGGCGGTCGCCGGCGTGCAGCCCGACATCTACGAGGCCGAGATCAGCTACACGGCCCGCACCCACGCCGTGGAGTCGAAGTCGCTGAAGCTGTGGCTCACCTCGTTCCGGGACCGCCGGATCTTCGCCGAGCACCTGGTCGTCCTGCTCCACGACGCGATCGCGGAGCACGCCCCGGCCGTCGAGGGGGTGCGGGTCCGGCTCTCCCAGAACGCCCGCGGCGGGATCACCACCGTGGTCGAGCACCCGCCGCCCGCCTGATCCGGGCGGCGAAGCGGGTCCCGGCACCCGGGTAGATCGACCCAGCGGTCGTGCCGCCGCGTCGCACCGGTTCACCCGTACCCTGGTGGGCGTTCGAGATCTGCGGGAACCAGGAGGGGGACCGGGCTCCGGCCCGGGCCTTGCAACAGGGGAGATGGAACGGGTGCGGTCGGCGAGAGCCCACCGCACCCGATTTCATTCTTCGCCCGGCGCCGATCCGGCCCGGCCCGGTCCCGGTGGCGTCAGGGTGCGGCGACGATGCGGAAGCGCTCGCTGGTGCCGGTCAGCTCGAGCAGGCGCGTGAGCACGTCGCTCGGCGAGCGCAGCACGACCGGCCGCGGCCCCGGGGCGCCGAGCAGCGAGCGCAGCCCGGTCGAGTCGCAGAAGGTGATCCCCGCCGCGTCGATGGTGACCGTCTTCTTCTCGTGCTCCGCGGCGTCGACCATCGCCCGCGTCAGCAGCGGCGCCGACGACATGTCGAGCTCGCCGGCGACGAGCACGACGGTGTCCTGGTCCTCGTGGAGCGTTTCGATCTGCAGGGTGCTCACGTCGTCCTCCGTCGTCCGTACGAACCCACCGTCGGGGTCGTGCGTCAGCCGGGTGGACGGGGTCACGGTCCGCCAGCGGGCCCCACGGTGCGGCCCACCGGTCAACGTAGCCGGGTGAGATCCGGCGTCCCACGCGGGGGTCGGATCGTTCACCGGCGCCGGATCACAGCCCGGCGCCGTCGGGGATCCCGACGCACCAGGTGAGCTCGAGCCGGTTGCCGCCCGCCCGCTTGGCGACGTACGCGGCCGAGTCCGCGGCCGCCAGCGCCTCGGGCAGCCGGACGTGCCCGTCGATCAGCGCCACCCCGAGGCTCCCCGAGATCGACACGTCCCCGGTCGCCAGGTCGAAGGGTCGCGCGAGCTCCGAGCAGATGCGGTCCCCGATCGCGGTCGCGTCCCGGAGGTCGGCGACATCGAGCGCGAGCACCATGAACTCGTCCCCGCCCAGCCGGACCACGAGGTCGCCGGCGCGGGCCAGCGCGGCGAGCCGCGCCGCGACCTGCCGGAGCAGCTCGTCACCGGCCGCGTGGCCGCGGTGGTCGTTGACCCACTTGAACCGGTCGAGGTCGACGGCGATCACCGCCGCGGATGCCGTCGGGCCGAGCTCGAAGCGCTCCGACAGCCCGGCCCGGTTCAGCAGCCCGGTGAGCGGGTCGTGCGTCGCCGCCTGCTGCAGCCGCTCGCGGAGCGTGCGCTGGTCGGTCACGTCCTCGAAGTGCGAGATCGTCTGGAGCGGGTGGCCGTCGTCGTCGCGCAGCACCTCGGAGGTGACCCTCGCCCACCGCGTGCTGCCGTCGGCGTGGAGGAACCGGATCTCGGCGGACGGCGCGTCCTGGTCGCGCAGGATGGCGAGGCCGTGGAGCCGGGCACCGTCCCGGTCCTCGGGCGCCACCCAACGGAAGAGGTCGGTGCCGGTCAGCTCGTGGCTCGTGCGCCCCACCATCCGGGCGAGCGCGGCGTTCACGCGGACGAGCCGGCCGTCGTTGGCCACGAGCGCGATGCCGAACGGCGCGTGGTCGAAGACCCGCTCGAAGCGGTCGCGGGCGGCGGCGGCGCTGGCCTCGGCGCGCAGCCGCTCGGAGATGTCGCGCGCCGTGATCACCAGGCCGCCCACGTGCGTGACGTCCATCAGGTTGTTCGCCACGATCTCGACGGCCCGCCAGCTGCCGTCGGCGTGGCGTACGCGCACCGTCATCGGCACCTTCACACCCGGGCCGCTCTCGACGCTGTTCGACAGGGCCTCGGCCGCGACGCCGACGTCGTCGGGGTGCAGCAGCTCGAACACGTTGCGACCCATCCACGCCTGCGGGTCGTGACCGAGGATCCGGCGCGACGCCGCGCTGACGAACGAGAGCCGGGCCTGGTCGTCGACCACGACGACGAGGTCGGACGAGTTCGACAGCACGGCGTCGAACATGAGCTCCCGCTCGCCCCAGGTGCGGCTGAGCTCCTGCAGGTCGGTGATGTCCTCGACCGTGCCGATGATCGACCGGATCGCACCCTGCTCGTCCCGGGCGGCGTCGGCCCGGATCGTCACCCAGCGCTCGCTGCCGTCGAGCAGTCGCAGCCGCGCCGTCTCCTCGAGGGGTGCGCCGTCGATGCACGCGGCCCAGGCCGCCATGACGCGCTCCTGGTCCTCGGGGTGCAGCCGGTGCGACCAGTCCCGCTCCCCCGACGACCCGTCCACGCCGACGATCTGCCGCATGCGCTCGCTGCGGTAGATCGCCACGCTGTCGGTCGTGCTGATGAACACGCCGACGGGCAGCTGCCGGACGAGCACGTCCAGCCCCGACCGCCATGTCTCGTCCAGTCCCGCAGGCACGCCCACCTCCGTGTCCGGCAAACGTGTGCCCGAGGAGAACATCGGCCGGAGAGCCAGGGAGTTGAGGGGTTGGGATCGGTTCCCACGATCGCCCGGTCCCGGACCACCCCTGACGTTCTGTTCGTCGAAAGGGGCGGTTCTCCCCCGCTTCCGACGAACAGAACGAGCGGGAGCCGGGCCCCGACGGCCGCGGATCAGGCGAGGATCTTGAACTGCTCGACCAGCCGGGTCGCCTCCAGCACCTGCAGCAGCGAGTCGCTCGGGCGCAGGGCGATCGGGCGCGGCCCGGGCATGCCGAGGAGCGCGCGAAGGCCCACGGAGTCGCAGAACGTCAGCTCCCGCGCGTCCACCTCGACCTCGTGGTCGTCCCGCTCGTGGACCACCTGGGCGGCCTTCATGAACCGGCCCACGCTCGCCATGTCCAGCTCGCCGGCGATCACGATCACGGTCCGGCCGGACTCCGTCCGGACCGCCGTCGACAAGGACCCCACGGCCGAACGGTACCCAGCGGACCGGCGTGCCAACCCCCGGCTCGGACGACGGCGAGCTACACATCGCTCTCGATGGCGCTCGGCCGGTCCGCCGGACGGCGAGGATGTGGCGATGTGGGCGTTCATGGACTTCCTCGCCGAGCTGGTGCGCGAGGCCGGTGTGCACCCGTACGTCAGCGCCACGCACGCCGGCAACGGGTGCGGCCCGTGCATCTGCGTCGACACGCGGTTCCTGCCGCACTCGATCGACCTCGAGATCTGGTCGGGCTCGCTCACCGTCAGGTCCCGGGTGAGCCGCGAGACGGCGCGCTGGGCCT
Source organism: Actinomycetes bacterium (assembly GCA_023392475.1). Lineage (GTDB taxonomy): Bacteria > Actinomycetota > Acidimicrobiia > Acidimicrobiales > Microtrichaceae > JAEVZA01. The sequence goes on from JAEVZA010000437.1 coordinate 8,406, forward strand.
GACCCGCCGCTGACGGTCCGTCCGGAGCGGGGATCGGGCGGGCCGGGACCACCCGACCGGGACACCCGATCCACGTCGCGCCCGGACGGGCGCATGACAGACTCGCGGCGTGTCGACGCGCGAGGCGCTCCTCGAGCACGCCCGGGTCGAGTACGACCAGAGCCGGTGGACCGCAGCACGTTCCGCGCTGCAGGAGGCCGACGCCGACCAGCCGCTCGACGGCGAGGACCTCGAGCGACTCGCCTGGTCCTGTCGCTGGGCGAGCGACAGCGGCGGGTTCCTGAACGCGCTCGAACGGGCCGAGGTGGCGTTCACCGGATCGGGTCAGGTCGCCGGCGCCGCTCGCATGGCCCTCGAGCAGGCCCGCCACCACACGATGATGCTCGACGGTGCCGTGGCCGCCACGTGCTTCGTCCGCGCCACCGAGCACCTGGCCGACGCGCCCGAGTGCGCCGAGCACGCGCAGGCGCAGTGGGCGCTCTCGTTCGCGCTGATGGAGGGCGGCGACGTCGCCGGGGCACGGGCGGCGCTCGTCGAGGCCCGGTCGATCGCCCGGCGGGTGGCCAGCCCGGGGATGGAGGCGATGGCCGTCCAGGGGCTGGCCCACGTGGCCGCCACCACGGGCGAGGTGAGCGAGGTCCTGCCGCTGCTCGACGAGGCCGCCGCGCTGGCCATGCGACCCGGGGTCGCGCCCGTCGACGCGGGCTACGTGTACTGCGCGGTGATCTCGGTCTGCCGGGCGGTCTGCGACTGGGGGCGGGCCACGGAGTGGACCAAGGTGTCCACGCGGTACTGCGAGCGCGAGTCGATCGCCGGGTACACCGGCCTGTGCCGGTTCCACCAGGGCGAGATCAACCGGCTCCACGGTCACCTGGCCGAGGCGGAGCAGCGGGTCCTCCAGGCGTGCGAGGAGCTGCTCGACATCAACCGGTACAGCGCCGGTTGGGGGTACAGCGAGCTGGTGGAGATCCGGGTGCGTCGGGGGGACCTCGACGGCGCCGAGGAGGCGCTGGCCGAGGCCATCGCCCTGGGCGACGACGGCCAGCCGGGGCGGGCCCGCCTGCTGCTGGCCCGCGGAGATGCGCGTGCGGCGGCACGGAGCCTCAGCCGCTCGCTCGAGGACCCCGGCTTCCTCGCGAGGGAGCGCCGCGTGTTCCTCCTCCCCGTGTACGTCGACGCCAGCCTCGAGGTCGGCGACGAGCTCGCGGCGGCCGAGGGCGTCGCGGAGCTCGAGGAGCTGGCCCGGCGGTTCGGCACCCGCGGACCGGCCGCCGCGGCGGCGGTGGCACGGGGGCACCTGGCGCTCCACCGTGGCGACACGGACACCGCGATCGTGGCGCTCCGGGACGGGGTCCGCATCTGGAGCGAGCTCGACGCGCCGTACGAAGCGGCCCACACGCGGGTGCTGCTCGCCCGCGCCCTGCTCGCCGACGGCGACGACGTGGGGGCGCGGCTCGAGCTCAAGGCCGCGGGCCGCCTCGTCGACGAGTTCGGCGTCGCCGTCGACCTCGAGATCGCCCCCGCCCGGCCGGAGGCCGCCCGGACCACTCGCACGTTCATGTTCTCCGACATCGTCGACTCGACGCGCCTCTCCGAGGCCATGGGCGACGCCGCCTGGGAGCCCCTGCTGCAGTGGCACGACCGCTGCCTGCGGACCGAGTTCGCGCGGTGGAGCGGCGAGGAGATCAAGCACGGGGGCGACGGGTTCTTCGTCGCGTTCGGCGATGCCGACGACGGCGTCGAGTGCGCGATCGCGATCCAGCGCGCCCTGGAGCGCCACCGCGCCGAGCACGGCTTCGCGCCCAACGTGCGCATCGGGCTCCACGTCGGCGAGGCGACCGCCCGCGACGCCGACTACTTCGGATCGGCCGTCACGCGGGCCGCCCGGGTCTCGGCGGCCGCCGGTGCCGGCGAGGTGCTCGCGAGCGCGGACACCGTCGCCGCGTGCCGACGCGACGTGCCCGTGTCGGGTGAGCGGACGCTCCAGCTCAAGGGCATCGCCGAGCCCGTCGCCGCCGTGCTCGTGCGGTGGACCGACGGCCGCTCGACGCAGGCCTGAAGCCCGAACGCGGTTCACCCGCACGAGCGGCCCGGCGGACGTCCCGCTCCGCGGGCCATGCCCGTTGAACGGTCGCTGAACTCTGGTTACCTTCCCCTCGGACGGTACTTGCCGTCGGCGACGGGTCTGTCGGGTGGGTGTTCCGGGCAGCCGTCGGGCGATCACACGTAGGGGGAGATTCATGACCGGTAGCGGTGGGTCCTCGACGCGCGCGCGTCGACTCGTACCCGGACGGCAGCTGCTCATCGCAGGGCTCGCCTTCTGCACGATCGCGGCGGTCGCAGCCTGCGCACCGCCGAACCCGAGCGGCGGTGGAGGCACGCCCCGCTCGATCACCATCACCGCCTCGTCCGGCACCATCGCCTACGGCGACGCGGTGCCGGCGGTCACCCCCTCGTACGCCGGCCTCGCCTCGGGCCACACCGCGACGACGACGCCACCCACGTGCTCGACGACGGCGACGTCGACCAGCCCTCCGGGCGACTACGAGACCGTGTGCGCCGGCGCCGCCAACGGCTCCGACACGATCACGTACACGTCGGGCACGCTGCACATCACCCCGGCGCCGGTCGTGGTGACCGCGTCGTCGTCCTCGATGGATGTCGGCGGCGCCGTCCCGACGATCACGGCGTCGTACGCGGGCCTGAAGAACGGTGACGTCGAGCCGGCGGTCCTGCCGCTCTGCGAGACGACGGCCACGTCCACCAGCCAGGTCGGCACCTACGCGTCGTCCTGCTCCGGTGCTGCCGATCCGAACTACACGTTCACCTACGTCGACGGCTCCGTCGGCGTCGGCACCGTGCAGGTGACCGTCACGGCGTCGTCGGCCGCGAGCACGTTCGGCTCGGCCGCCCCGACGATCACGCCGAGCTACTCCGGCTTCGTCAACGGCGACACGGCCCCGGCCACCGCCCCGACCTGCGGCACGGCCGCGACGTCGTCGAGCCCGGTCGGCACCTACGCGTCGTCCTGCTCGGGTGCAGCGGATCCGAACTACACGTTCACCTACGTCGACGGCTCCGTGTCGGTCGGTCCGGCCGCTGCCGTCGTCACCGCCTCGTCGGCCACCGTCCCGTTCAACGCCACGGTCCCGGCGATCACCGCCTCGTACTCGGGCCTGGTCAACGGCGACACCGCCCCGGCCACCGCCCCGACGTGCTCCACCACGGCGACGGCCTCGAGCCCGGTCGACACCTACCCGTCGTCCTGCTCCGGTGCTGCCGATCCGAACTACACGTTCACCTACGTCGACGGCGTCGTCACCATCACAGCCGGCGCGATCCCGGTGACCGTCACCGCATCGTCGGCGACCATCACCTACGGCGACGCGGTCCCGGCGGTCACGCCGTCGTACGTCGGCTTCCTCGGCGGCCAGACCAGCCCGACCACGGACGCGACGTGCTCGACCACGGCGACGTCCTCGAGCCCGGCGGGCACCTACCCGACCACCTGCTCCGGTGCGGACGACCCGAACCACACGTTCGACTACGTCGAGGGCGCGATCACGATCCAGCCCAAGGACGCCACGGTGACCGCGTCGTCCGACTCGTTCACGTACGGCGGCACCGTCCCGACGATCACCGCCACGTACTCCGGCCTCGTCAACGGCGACACCGCCCCGGCCACCGCCCCGACGTGCGGCACGGTCGCCACGTCCTCGAGCCCGGTCGGCACCTACCCGTCGTCCTGCTCCGGTGCGGCCGATCCGAACTACTCGTTCAGCTCGGTCGACGGCACGGTGGCGGTCGGCAAGGCCGGCGCCACGGTGACCGCCTCGTCCGACTCGTTCACGTACGGCGCCACCGTCCCGACGATCACCGCCACGTACTCCGGCCTGGTCAACGGCGACACGGCCCCGGCCACCGCCCCGACCTGCGGCACCGTCGCCACCTCGTCGAGCCCCGTCGACAGCTACGCGTCGACCTGCTCGGGTGCCGATGACCCGAACTACACCTTGGGCTACGTGGCCGGATCGGTCGGCGTGACGCCGAAGGACGCCACGATCACTGCCTCGTCGAGCACGACGAGCTACGGCTCGACCCCGACGGTCACGGCGTCGTACTCGGGCCTGGTCAACGGCGACACCGCCGCCTCCACGGCGCCGACGTGCTCCACGACGGCGACGTCGTCGAGCGCCCCGGGGACCTACCCCTCGAGCTGCTCGGGTGCCGACGACCAGAACTACTCGTTCAGCTACGTCGCCGGCACCGTCACCGTGGTCCCGGCGCCTGTGGTCGTCACCGCCTCGTCGGCGACGATCTCGGTCGGCGACGCGGTCCCGGCCGTCACCGCCTCGTACTCGGGTCTCCAGAACGGCGACACCGCTCCGGCGACGCCGGCGACCTGCTCGACGACCGCCGACGGCTCGACCGCCGGGACCTTCCCGAGCACGTGCTCGGGGGCGAGCGACCCGAACTACACCTTCAGCTACGTCGCCGGCAGCGTCACGGTGAACCCGGTCGTGGCGAACGTGACCGTGACGGCCTCGTCGCCCGACGTCGAGCTCGGCACCGCGCCGGTGGTCACCCCGACGTACTCGGGCCTGACCGGGGGCGACACCGCACCGGCGACGCCGCCGACCTGCACCACCACGGCGACCGCATCGAGCCCGATCGGCCGCTACACCACGTCGTGCTCCGGCGCCTCGGACCCGAAGTACACGTTCACCTACGTCGGCGGCACCGCCAAGGTGCACCCGTCCGACGGCTACGGCGAGTACGACCCGACGTCGTTCTCGACGACGCTCAGCAGCGCCACGCTCAACCTGACGTCGGCGACGAGCATGTCGGTCACCGCCAACCCGGGGTTCACGAACTACTCGAACCTGACCATCCAGTCCGCGGCGAACGGCCCGCAGGCGTACTTCTGCAAGACGGTCGTCAGCACCACCAGCTGGTCCGGCTGCACGTCGAACGGCGCCGCAGGCACCGCCTCGGCCGGGGCGTACATCACGGCGGCGCCGATGAGCCGCTTCGACGTCTTCACCGTCGGCGGCGGCAGCGCCAACCTGGCGAGCACCTCGCTCACCATCCTGAACGACGTGCCCGCCGCCCAGCGCGGCATCCCGTCGACGACGACGGCGACCAGCACCAACGGGATCATCACCTACGTGCAGTCGGCCACGCCGACCGGATCCTTCGACCTGACCTACGGCATCTGCCGTGCCGGCACGGCGGCGTACTCGGCGGCCGATCCCACCTGCTCGACGGGGGTCATCCACTACAACCCGGGCGTCACGTCGCAGATCGGCCAGGACGTCACCGTCATCGGCGTCACCAACCACACCTACCAGGCGATCGACAGCTCGGTGATCGCCCCCGCGTCGGTGAACCCCAACGAGACGTTCAAGGTCCGCATCGCACCTGCGCCGGGGGCGATCCCGAAGCTCCAGCCGTCGTCGGCCGGCGACGCCAGCGTGAACAACTCGTCGAGGTTCACCAGCGTGTACCCGGTCCCGGCGGGCTTCACGGTCCAGAGCTTCCGGCTGATCGGCGGTGACGCCTTCTCCGCGGCGCCGACGAACGGGGCGACCGCGACGCTCTGCACCACCTACGGCGCCGGCGCCGGCGGCTGCGCGGCCCGCGCCGCCACCGGCAACTACGTCAACAACACGTCGCCGTACATCATCGTGCAGATGCCGAGCGCGGTGAACGTGGCGGGCGGCCGTCAGATGACGATGCCGACGTTGGAGGTCACGCTGAAGGCCACGGGGGCCTCGTCCACCGTCGGGAAGTACATCCTGAGCGAGATCCTCAACGTCACGGTGGCGACGCTCATCATCCAGACCACGGCGACCTTCGAGGGCTACCCGACCAACCCGGCGAACACCGGGGTGACGCCGCCGCTGGCGACACCGGTCACGCTCGCGACCACGACGATCAACTGACGTCGAACCCACAGCCCTGAGCAGCCGGCCCCCCCGGACCACCGCACCGCCG
>JAEVZA010000438.1 GCA_023392475.1 Actinomycetes bacterium
GTGCGGGGGGTGCGGACGGGGGTGGTGACGCGGGGCGCCCGGGCGACCGTCACGCGGGCTCCGCGATGCGCTCGACGGCGCGCACGCGGACGCTCTCCGCCCGGGGGTTGCGTTCGATCTCCTCCGCGGACGCCGTCCAGGCGCCGCGCTTGAGCAGCCGCACGGTGGGTTCGGCACCGCACACGCACGGCAGGCCGGGCGGGCACACGCACCCCCCGGTCTCGGCTTCGCGGAGCGCCTGCTTCACCATCCGGTCCTCGAGCGAGTGGTACGACATCACGGCCATCCGGCCGCCGGGCACCAGCACCGACAGGGCGCCGTCGAGGGCCTCGGCCAGCTGGTCGAGCTCGCGGTTCACCTCGATGCGGATGGCCTGGAACGTCCGCTTGGCGGGGTGGCCGCCGGTGCGGCGTGCGGCCGCGGGGATGGCGGCGCGCACGACCTCCGCGAGGTGCGCCGTGTTCTGGATCGGCCGGGCGTCGACGATGGCGCGTGCCACCCGGCGGGCGAACCGCTCCTCGCCGTAGGTCTCGATGACCCGCGCCAGCTGGGAGAACGGGTACTCGTTCACCACGTCGACCGCCGAGAACGCCTGCCGCCGGTCCATCCGCATGTCGAGCGGCGCGCCGGAGCGGTAGGAGAAGCCGCGCTCGGCGACGTCGAGTTGCGGTGAGGACACACCGAGGTCGAACAGCACGGCGGCGGCTCCTTCTCCTGGGGGACGGGGGTGGTCGGGACGGGTGGCGGTGCGCTCGGTCACGAGGCGCTCGATCTGGTCGAAGCCCGACCGGACGAGCTCGACGCGGTCGCCGAACGGGCCGAGCCGGCGGGCGGCCGCCTCGAGGGCGGCGTCGTCGCGGTCGAGGCCGAGGAGGCGGAGCCCGGGGTGCGCGGCGAGCACGGCCGCGGCGTGGCCCCCGCCGCCGACGGTGGCGTCGACGTAGAGGCCGTCGGGTGCTGCGGCGAGCAGCTCGACGACGAGGTCCTGGAGGACCGGGACGTGGTGGAACCCGTCATCGGCCACGGTTCCCCTCGGTGGTCCCGGCGTGCCCCTGCTGGACGGCCCCCCGACGACGCGACCACCGCCGGGATGTCTCCCCGGTCGGCACGGATGGACGCGGACGGAGTTCTGGGCCAACCCTCACGTCGGCCGGGGGACCGTCCACCGGGGGCACCCGGCGGACCTGATCGTGGGCGGTGCGCTCACCGGCGGCGTCGCCGGCGTCGACGGGTGCCGGAGCGGGCACGGGCGCGTACGTCGTGGGCTGGAGCAGGGGCGGGATCGGGCTCACAGGAACTCCAGGCCGGCGACCTTGTCGACGATCGAGCGGCCGTCGTCGTCGGGCGCCTCGATCTCGGACTCCACCCGGCCCCAGGCCTCGCGCGGGTAGATCGCGGCGTGGGTCACCGAGCCGACGATCGTCACGTCCCGGACCAGGCCGACCTTGTCCCGCAGCCGCTGGCTGACGCCGATGCGGTTCTGGCCGTCGGGCCGGAACGGCGTGACGAAGGAGAAGAGGTACTGGAGCTGCTCCCGGGAGAACTGGCCGCTCTGCTCGAGCTTGCGGCGGTACTTCTCCCACTCGTCGGGGGTGAACAGCGCGGCGTACTTCCCGAGGAAGGTCACGAACCCCCCGGCGGTGAAGGCTTCCCGGTACGACGCCGGCAGCACGAGACGGCCCTTGCCGTCGATCGTGTGCTCGAACGTGTCGTAGAAGTCCATCGCGTCGACCGGAGGCGCCAGTTGGGGTGCACGGTGCCCCCCTGCCCTCCACTTCGAGCCACTCTATGCCACTCCACTCCACCCGACAACGTATTCCGCGGTGGAATTCGCGCGCTTCGCGCGAATTCCAGGGCTGTGATTCCCGGATCGGGGCGGGAGGCGGGACGGGACGGGGTCGCGTCAGGGCAGCACGGGGAGCAACCGCTCCACCACGCCCCACCCGGGTTCCACCGCCGCGCCGGCGCGACCCACGAGCGCGGCGGTGACGCCGGCCAGCGCGGGCGACCCGACCACGGCGGGGTCGAGCAGCTCGAGCAGCGCCTCCGGGCGCCACGAGCGGTAGGCGACGCACTGGAAGCGGGCGCCCTGCCGGGTCCGCCGCTGCGACAGGCCGACCACCTTGCGACCGTCCACCTCGACCTCGCCCGGGCCGAGCGCGGCGAAGCACGCGACGCGGGCCGCCACCCGGTCGGTCACCGGACCGCGGTGCACGTCACCGCCGCCCAGCGCCCCCGCCCACGCGGCACCGAGCCACCAGGACGACCGGCCGACGTCGTCGTCCCACAGCGGGTCGCCGGCGGGCACCAGGACGTCCACCCACACGTGGTCACCGGGGACGAGCAGGACGGCCCCGCCCCCGGAGCGCCGGCGCGCCGCCTCGCAACCGGCCCCCCGCGCCGCAGCGACCGAGACGACGCCGTCGGGCTGGGTGCTTCCGAGCACGACCGCGGGCGCGGTCACCTCCTGGACGACCACCGTCCGGCGCCACGGCCCGTCGGTCGACGCGGCCGCGGCGTCGTGGAGCGACTGCGCGCTCCCCCGCCGGTGCTCGACCGTCCAGTCCATCGGCCGCAGTCTCGCCCACGCCGCACGTATCCTCGGCACCGTGAACGCGTGGGGACGCCGCCGGGCGGCACGGGTGGTCGTCTTCGACCCGCAGGACCGCGTGCTCCTCATCGAGGGGCGCGACCCCGTGCGGCGCGACGGCGGCGGCTGGTGGGAGATCCCGGGCGGCGGCATCGACCCCGGCGAGGACACCGCCGAGGCCGTGCGCCGCGAGCTCTGGGAGGAGGCCGGCATCCGTGGGGCGGAGATCGGCCCCTGCGTCTGGACCCAGCGGGTGCAGTACACCTTCGGCGGCCTCCACTTCGACCAGGACGAGTGGATCCACGTGGCCCGCTGCGACGGCAGCAGCGCCGGGCCGGGCGGCCTCGAGCTGCTCGAGGCGATGGCCTTCGGCGAGCAGCGGTGGTGGGCCGTCGAGGACGTCGTCGACCACGGCCCGCGCACGATCCCGTACCGCATGCTCGAGTTCCTCGAGGACCTCGCGGCGGGCACGTTGCCGACCGAGCCGATCGACATCACCCCCGAGGACCACCACATCGAGGCCTGGCGCCTCGGCTGACGGCGGTCGGGCTCAGGGCACCGAGCCCAGCACCACCTCGTCCACCGCGCACCGCGCCAGCGCGTCGGGATCGGGCACCCGCCCGCAGCCGGCGCCGTCGGGCACGACGAGCCACCCGCCGTCGTCGAGCACCACCGGCTCGCACACGTCGCGGTCGACGTAGGCGTCGCTCGGTCCGAGGTCGGTCGGGAGCGTGCAGCCGTCCAGCGCCGCGACCGCGGCGGCGTGCGCCCGGCCGATCCCGAGCTCGAACATGCCGCCGACGAACGCCGGCACGCCCGCCT
>JAEVZA010000455.1 GCA_023392475.1 Actinomycetes bacterium
GTCGTCGGGCGAGCGGGTGCGGAGGTACTCGGGCGGGTCGACGGCACCGATCGTGCCGACCAGGAGCACGCACGCCACCGAGGCGAAGGCCGCCGGCACGAGCACCCGGGGACGCGGGAGCCGCACCCGACCGGACCGGATGGGGTGCTCGACGAGTCGGTACGAGGTCTCGGCGATCAGCGCCGTCAGCGGCACGGCCACGGCGAGTCGCCACCAGCCGGTCAGCTCCGGGAGGGCCACGGCCAGGGCGACGAGGACGCCCCAGTGCCACAGGTAGAGCCCGTACGAGCGGGTCCCCGCCCAGCGCAGGGGCGCGACGCCCAACCAGCGGTCGGCAGCGGGGTGCAGGACCGCGGCGCCGATGACCGCGGCCGCGGCGATGGCCACGAGGGTCAGCCCGCCGCGGAACAGCCACGGGTCGTGCTCGTGGGCCGTGAGCGCCACCACGACCAGGACCGCGGCCCCGGCGAGGCCGAGCACCGCGGCGAGCTGGCGGGCGCGACGGAAGGACGGCGTGACCTCGGCCGGCGCCGCGCCGGCATCGGGGCCGGCGTGGCCCGGCTGCCGGTGCCGCCGCGCCGCGACGACCGGCTCGAGCACGAGGGCGAGGACGACGCCGACCAGGATCGTGGCGGCGCGGGTGTCGGTCCCGAAGTAGAGGCGGTCGGGCGACGCGCCACGGACCGAGAGCAGGACCATCCACGCGGTCGACAGCGCCGCCGCGCCGACGGCGAGCACGAGGAACGTGCGCCGGGCGGAGCGGGCCCGGCGCGCCGCCAGGCCGAACACGGCGGCCACGAGCAGCGGCCACACGACGTAGTACTGCTCCTCCACCGACAGCGACCACAGGTGGAGCACCGGCGACGGCGCCGAGAACGACGCCCCGTACGTCGTGCCGGCGGCGATGAACCACCAGTTCGCCACGTAGCCGAGCCCGGCGAGCGAGGCGCGGCGGATGTCGTCGAGCGTCGTCGGGTCGGCGGCCACGAGCGCCCAGATCCCGACCGCGGCGAGGAACACGAGCAGCGCCGGCAGCAGCCGCCGGAACCGACGACTCCAGAACCGCCGGAGGTCCACGCCGCCGGTGCGGCGGTGCTCCGCGAGGAGGAGCGACGTGATCAGGAAGCCCGAGAGCACGAAGAACAGGTCCACGCCGACGAACCCGCCGGTGAGCGCCCCGACGTCGCCGTGGTAGACGATCACGGCGACGACCGCGAGGGCCCGCAGGCCGTCGAGGGCCGGCATGTGACCCAGCTCGCCGCCCGCGGGCGCGGCCGGGCGCGAGGTGGCGTCGGCGGCGGGCGGTGCGGTGGTGGTCGACATGGTGCGGACGATCGAGGCTAGGACGGGGTCCGTCGGGCGTCCCCGCGGCCTCGCCGGTGTCACAGGCACCGCACGCCCGGCGTCGACAGGGTGGGGCCCCGCACGGGTGCCCGCTCGAGGGAGGTGTCGTCGTGCGGACCACGATCCGGGTGCTGCTGGTGCTCCTCGCGGCGTTCGCCGCGTACCTCGGGCTGTGGGCGCTCCTCGGCCCCCGGTCCTTCTTCGACACGTTCCCGGGGCTGGGGCTCCACTGGGTGGTGGTCGACGGCCCCTACAACGAGCACCTGGTGCGGGACGTGGGCGGGCTCAGCCTGGGGCTCGCGGTGCTGAACCTCGTGGCGGCGTGGCGGCCCACGCGCGCCCTCGTGGCCACGGCCGCCGCGGTCGGCCTGTGCTTCTCCGTGCCCCACCTCGTGTACCACTGGGCGCACGTCGACGTGCTGCCCAGCTCGCAGCGCGTCGCCGAGATCGGCTCGCTCCTCGGCCCCGTCGCCGCCGGGGTGGCGCTGCTCGTGCTGGCGGCGCGGCTGCCGGCCGACCGGTGAGCGGAGGCGGCTCGCCGGCGACGGCGGGCCGTCACCAGCGCGGCGACCAGCTCGCGGTCCGCAGGAGCCGCGACTCCCACTGGTCGCGGTAGGTCAGCGCGTCCGCCATGTAGGTGCCCGGGGCCTTGCGCTCCGCCGGCAGCTCGGTGGTGAACAGGTCGAGCAACCGCTCGTGGGAGTGGACCCGCTGCCAGAGGACGCCCTCCGGACGTCGCCCGGCCCCGAGGGCGGGCGTCCAGCACGCCTGGATCTCGAGCAGGCGGTGCGACTCGGGGGCCCGGGCCAGGAGCGGGAGGTAGATCTCCTCCCAGAACCGCAGGTAGTCGTCGATCGGGACGTGCGGCCAGCCCGTGTCCTCCATGAACAGCGTCGGCTCGTGGTCCGCCGGGTCCACCGCCTCGGCGGCGAGGTCCAGCTCGCCGTCGGCCGCGAGCGGCGACCACGGCACGTCGAGCAGGACCTTCGCGTCGACGTCGTGGCGGAGGCCGTCCACGCGGGCGGCCCACTCGGCGAGGTCGCCGGTCGCGACGCGACGGGCGAGCTCCTCCCACGCCGCGCCGTCGCGCACCGCGGTCACGGTCGTGATCCGGTAGCTCGGGCCGGTGCCGTGGACCTGGGTCGCGTACCAGAGCAGCCGGGCGTCGGTGCCGTCGCCGAGCCGGTCCATCCAACCGCCGTCGTCCCGGAACGCGGCGGCGAACTCGTCCTCCGCCTCGCCCCGGACGCGGTGGGTCTCGTGCAGGTACAGCGTCACGGACGCCCTCCCCCTCCGTCGAGGATCGCCGCCGCCACCACCCGGCGGGGCAGCTTCCCGAGGTCGTTGTGCGGCAGCTCGTCGACCACCGCCAGCAGCTCGGGCAACTTGTACGGCGCCAGCCGGTCGCGGCAGTGGGCGCGCAGGTCCTGGAGGGTGGGTGCGTCGGCGCCGTCGTCGAGCACGACCAGCACCCCGACCCGCTCCCCCATCTCGTCGTCGGGGACGCCGGCGACGGCGACCTCCACCACCGCCACGTGGGTGCGCACCGCCTCGGCCACCTCCGCGGGGCCGAACTTCTCGCCCCCGCGGTTGATCGCCTCCGACATGCGACCGCTCGGGTAGAGGTAGCCGTCGTCGTCCCGGCGGGCGAGGTCGCCCGTCGCGAACCACCCCTCGGCGGTGACCGACGCGCCGACGTTCTGGTCGGAGCGGACCCAGAGCTCGCCCACCTCGCCGTCGGGCAGGTCGGTGCCGGTCGCCGGGTCGACCACCCGCACCTCGACGCCCGGCAGCGCCCGCCCGACGGAGCCGATGCGGGCGCGGTCGCGGTGGTCGTCCGGTCCGAGCGTCGTGTACGCGCCGAGCGTCTCGGTCTGCCCGAAGACGTTGGCGAACGCCACGGCGGGCCACCGCGCCATCGCCCGGTGCACGAGGTCGACGGGAGCGGCCGCCGCGCCGTAGGCGACGACGCGGAGCGTCGGGAGGTCGGGCGCGTCGTCGCCCATCGCGTCGAGGCGGTCGAGGATGCGGGCGAGCATCGTCGGCACGAGGAAGCAGGACCCGACGCCGTGCTCGGCGACGAGCTCGATCCAGCGCTGCGCGTCGAAGCGCGGCATCACCACGGTCGAGTCGCCGCCGGAGAGGTTGAGCAGCAGGCCGAGCATCCCGCCGACGTGGAAGGACGGCACGCACATGATCGAGCGGGACGGCGCGCGCCCCGGGTCGAACGGCGGCCGGTAGGCGTGCATGCGGGCGCTCAGCGCGCCGTCGGTGATCGGGACCGCCTTCGGCGTGCCCGTCGTGCCGCTGGTGAACAGGACGAGCGCCTCGGCCGCGGGGTCGCCCGGCCGTGCGTCGACGGGCTCGGCGTCGGCGTCGGGTTCGGCCAGGACGACCGTGGCGGGGCCGTGCACCTCGGTGAGCGCGCCGCCCAGGGCGACCGCGACGTCGTCGGCGGCGACGGCCACCTGGTCGCCGCCGGCCACGTCGACGACGAA
>JAEVZA010000174.1 GCA_023392475.1 Actinomycetes bacterium
CGCCGGTGTCCGAGGACGGGTGGCGCAGCTTGGACATGGCCCGGGCCCGGCTGGGGCCGGGGACGGCCCGTCGTCGCGTCCGGGCCGCGACGGAGGTCGTCGCCTCAGAGGCCGGCGAGGAAGTCCGCGACCGCCTCGGTGAACAGGTCGTTGCGATCGCCGGCCACCATGTGGCCCGCGTCCGACACGTCCACGAACCGCGCGTCGGGCCGCAGCTCCAGGAACTCGCGCGCCGTCTCCTCGCTCACGAGGTCCGACAACCGGCCCCGCACGAGCATCGTCGGGACGGTGAGCGACCGGGCGGCCTGCTCGTAGCGGCCGTGCTCCTGGCCGGCCCCGACCGGCAGCGGCCCGAGGAAGAAGTCGGGGTCCCAGTGCCAGCGCCAGCGCCCGTCGGGGTCGCGGCGGAGGTTCTTCGCCAGGCCCCGGAGGTCCTCGGGCGGCGGTCGGTGCGGCTGGTACTCGGCGATGGCGGCGGCCGCCTCCTCGAGGGAGCCGAACCCCTCGTCGACCTTGTCCAGCATGAACCCGACGATGCGCCGCACGCCGTCGGGCTCCATGCGGGGCGTGATGTCGACGAGCACGAGCGCGGACGTGCACCCCGGCTCGATCGCCCCTTCGGCCAGGAGGGCCGAGAGCCCGCCGAGGGACGCGCCGACCACGACGGGTGCGGTGCCGGTCGGCTCCCGGAGCTCGCGGCACACGTCGATGCAGTCCTCCGCGAAGCGGTCGTTGCCGTAGTCGCGGTCGGGCGCCCGGTCGGAGGTGCCGTGGCCCCGCTGGTCGTAGGCGACCGCGTACCAGCCCGCTGCGGCGAGCGCGGCGGCGGTGCCGCCCCACGAGTGGCGGGTCTGGCCGCCGCCGTGCACGAGCACCACCGGTCGATGGGTCGGGTCGCCCCAGGCGTCGGCGGTCAGCTGCATGCCGGTGCGGTTGGTGAAGGTGCGCGGCGTGGGATCGCCGTCGGCGGGGTGGCTGGTCACGGGAACTCCGGGGGCTGCTTGGCGACCAGGGCGCGCACGCCGCGCCGGTAGTCGTCCTCGGTCATCATCTCCTCGAGCAGCGACGCCGACCGCTCGACGGCGGTGCGGACGTCGTCGTGCTGGTCCCGCCACACCTGCCGGCGCGTCTCGGTGAGCGAGCGGCGGGAGACGGACGCGGCGAGGTCGGTGGCGAAAGCGAGCGTGTCGTCGAGCAGGCGGTCGCCGGGCAGGACGCGGTTGACGAGGCCCATCTCGAGGGCCTCCTCGGCGAGCACCACGCGGCTGGTGAGCAGCAGGTCCATCGCCCGGCCGACGCCGACGAGCCGGGGGAGCAGCCACGAGAGCCCGTACTCCGCGGGGAGGTTGAGCCGGCCGTGCGCCGTCGTGAGCTTGGCGCCGGCCGCCGCGAAGCGCAGGTCGCAGTAGCAGGCGAGCACCAGCCCGACCCCGGCCGCCGGACCGTTCACGGCCGCGACCACGGGCGTGGCGAGCCCGAAGTGGTACGCGAAGTCCGCCTCGAAGCGCTCGTCGGTGCCGCTGCCGGGCCGTGGCGGGTCCGCCGGCAGGCCGTCGTCGTAGCCGCCGCGTGCGGCGTGGCCCTCCAGCGCGGCGCTGTCGGCGCCGGCGCAGAACCCGCGCCCGGCGCCGGTGACGACGATCACGCGCACGCCCGGATCGGCGTCGGCCCGTTCCAGGCACCAGCGGTACTCGTGGTGCATGCGACCGGTCCACGCGTTGAGCCGGTCGGGCCGGTTCAGGGTGATGACGCCGACGCGGTCGCGCACGTCGTAGGTCGTGACCTTCAGCTCCACCGTGCCCCCGACCCGCCGGCCCGCCCGGTCAGCCCTGCAGCTGCCGGAGGAGCGACCACGTGCGGTCGTGCTCCTCGCGGCTGCCCGCCGTGATGGCGGCGGCGAAGTCGGTCACGCCGCCGTCGGCGAGCCGCCCCAGCGCGGCTTCGATCGTGGCCTCGTCGCCCAGCAGCGCGACATCCGCGGGGCCGTCGGCACCCTCGAGGTCGAGCATGGCCCGGTAGGACGGCAGCCCGCCGTAGAGGGCGAGCTGGTCGGCGACCACGGCCCGCGCCGCGTCGACGTCGTCGGTCACCGCCACCGGCAGGCTCGCCACGACCCGCGGCCGGGCGTGCCGCGCCTCGTCGGCCGCCGCGGTGATCCTCGGGACGATGTGCTCGGCCAGGGTCCGCTCGCCGGTGCACCACGTGATCGTGCCGCACCCGCGGGACCCCGCCAGCCGCAGCATCTGGGCGCCGAGGGCGGCGACGAGGGTGGGTGGGGCGGCCGCGCCCTGGATGTCGACGGCCCCCACGCACGTGACGTCCTCGCCGTGCACGTCGACGGGTTCGCCGCGGAGCAGCGGCAGCAGCGCGTCGAGGTACTCGCGCATGTGGCGGACCGGGTGGTCGTAGGAGTAGCCCCAGAGGTCCTCGACCACGATCCGGTGGGAGAGGCCGATGCCGAGCGCCAGGCGGTCGCCGCTCGCCAGCTGCGTCGTGAGCGCCTGGCCGGCGAGCGCCATCGGGTGCCGGGGGAAGGTGGGCACGACGGCCGTGCCGAGCTCGATCCGCGGGACCTCGCGGCCCACGAGGGCGAGGGTCGTCAGGGCGTCGAGGCCGAAGATCTGCGCGGCCCAGTAGGTGTCGAACCCGTCCGCCTCCGCCCGGCGGGCGACCTCGACCGCCCGATCGACCGACGAGAGCTCGCCGGTGCCGTTGATGCCGATGCGGAGGCCCGTCGCCATGACCGGAACCTACGCCAGCCCGGCGCCGGCGGGCACGGCGAACCACGAGGTGAACGACGCGAGCAGGTGCTCGACGTCGGCCGTCGCCATCAGCTCCCGCGCCGAGTGCATCGACAGCTGGGCCATCCCCACGTCCACGGTGTCCACCGCGAGCCCGGCGGCGGCGATCGGTCCGATGGTCGAGCCGCAGGGGAGGTCGCCGCGGTGGGAGTAGTCCTGGACGGGGACGCCGGCGGCCTCCGCCGCGGCGCGGAACAGCCCCGCGCCCCGCGAGCCGGTGGCGTACCGCTCGTTGACGTTGTGCTTCACCACCGGACCGCCGCCCAGCCGGATCCAGTGGTTGGGCTCGTGCTTCTCGGGGTGGTTCGGGTGCGTGGCGTGCGCCATGTCGGCCGAGAGGAGCGCCGAGCCGGCGAGCGAGCGGAGGTGGTCGACGCGGGTCCCGCCGAGGGCCGCGACCCGCCGCTCGAGCACCTGCGCGAGCCACGAGCCGGCAGCACCGGTGGCGGTCGAGGAGCCGACCTCCTCGTGGTCGAACAGCACCACGAGCGGCGTGGCCGCCGGCCGGTCGCTCGCCACGGCGAGGAGCGCCTCGGTCGCGCCCCAGCACGAGCACTGGTCGTCGAGGCGCGGGGCCGCCAGGAGGTCGCCGTCGACGCCGAGCAGGCGCGACGGCTCGTC
Organism: Actinomycetes bacterium; assembly: GCA_023392475.1. Classification (GTDB taxonomy): domain Bacteria; phylum Actinomycetota; class Acidimicrobiia; order Acidimicrobiales; family Microtrichaceae; genus JAEVZA01. The sequence goes on from JAEVZA010000174.1 coordinate 3,423, forward strand.
GTCGAAGCACATCGCGTCCCAGGCGACGACGTCGCCGACGGCCACGTCGACCTGCGCCGCGAGCCAGGTGCGGAAGTCGCCCTCGTGGGCGTCGCCGAGGCCCCACACCGGCGCGAGGTGCTGCTGCGGATCGAGACGGAGCCCGGTGCTCGAGATCTCGCGGTCCAGGTGGATGGCCAGCTGCGGCACCCGCAGCACGGGGCGGTCCGTGCGGAAGGGGAGGTGGCGGACGCCACCGCCGCCGTCCCGGACGGCGACGCGGCCGGCCAGGCCGAGATCGCGGTCGAGCCACGAGTTGAGCAGCGCGCCGCCGTAGACCTCGACGGCGAGCTGCCGTGCGCCGGCGACGCCGCGATCGGGTCGCGGGCGGATGCGCAGGTTCGGCGAGTCGGTGTGGGCGCCGATCATGCGCAGCGGTGCGGCCGGCCCGCCGTCGGCGGCCGCGCCCCACGCGACGAGCGCGCCGTCGCGCACCACCACGCAGGGGC
>JAEVZA010000124.1 GCA_023392475.1 Actinomycetes bacterium
CCCCCCCCCCCCCCCCCAACGACACAGAACGGTGTGGGGTGGGGTGGGTCAGCCGAGCCGGATGCCGGCGAGCTGGGTGCACTGGGCGACGAGGCGGCCCGTCGAGTCCCAGACGAAGCACGCCTCGTCGACGCGCTGGGCGTCGATGAGCTGCGCCTTCTGGAGCACCCGCACCGGGCCGGGCGCCGGCAGGGCACGCACGTAGGCGGTCAGCTCGAGCGTCGGGACCCAGCCCGACATCTCGATCTCGAAGGTCGCCGGCGGGAACGCGTCGACCGCGAACAGGAGCGCGAACGGGTCGAAGGGCGCGTCTCCCGGGAGCGACAGCCAGCCCCGCAGCTCGCCCGAACCGGACGGGGTGCCGGTGAGGAACCCGGTCGACACCTGGTCGATGCGGATCGACACCTGCTCCATGATCGGCACCCGGATCCCGCTCGGCGACGGGCCGGACAGCGGGATCGCCTCCTCGAACACGGCGGCGCCGACCTCGGGCAGGCCGTCGGCCCAGTAGGGCTCGGTGCCCTCCTCGAGGTGCGCGACCGTGAGCAGCGCCTCGACGCACCGCTGGTCGCCCTGGTGCAGGGTCGTGCGGACCTGGCTCGCGCTGCGGCCGGCGCGGAGCACCTCGCCCACGATCTCGACCGGTCCGGGATCCGGTGACCGCACGTAGTGGGCGCTCGCCGCGATGACGTGGTCGTGCGGGGTGAGCGCCACGCCGGCGCGGCCGAGCATCGCGAGCAGGTAACCGCCGTTCGGCTTGCCGCCGATCGTCCACTCGCCGTCGACCGTGGCCGTGAACACGCCGTCGCCGGCGGGGACGACGGCCGACACGTCGTCGAAGGGGCGGGTGGTCGCGGGGTCGGCGGGCGTCTCGGTGGAGCTCATGCGCCGACGGTACGCGCCGTCCGTTCGATCATGCAACGGACAGGCGTGCGCCACCTGTCACGTCGCCCGTGGCACCCTGGCCAGGTGCGGGCGTCGGCCGTGATCTACGTGACGGACCTCGCGCGCATGCGCGCGTTCTACGCCGCCTGCGGGGGCCTGCAGGTGGTCGACGACGCGTCGGAGCACTGCACGCTCGCCACGGAGGGGTGGGAGCTCACGCTGGTGCTCGTGCCCGCCGACGTCGCGGCCGGGATCGAGGTCGCGACCCCGCCGGTCCGCCGAGCCTCCGCGCCCGTGAAGCTCGGGGTGCCCGTCGAGGACCTCGTGGCGGCGATCGATGCGGTCGAGGAGCTGGGCGGCGTCGTCGACGACCGGGACGAGGCGTGGTCGTACCGGGGCACGCGACGCCGCGACGTCCTCGACCCGGAGGGCAACGTCGTGCAGCTGGTGGCGCCCGGGGGCTGACCCCGCCGGATCAGTCCCGGCAGGCGGCCATGACCGTCTCCGCGTACTGGCGGAGGTGGTCGACCTTGTCCTGGAGGGGCTCCTCGTCGGGGCCCACGACGTACGGCCACCGGAACCCGACGATCACCTCGGTGACGCCGAGGTCCTCGAGCCGGCGGACGCCGTCCACGCTGAACGAGTCCGCGCTGATCACCTGGATCTCGAACGGCTCACCCGCCTTCGGCGAGTCGGCCCTCAGCTCGTGGAGCCGGCGGATCATCGCCTGGAGGTCGTCGTCCCCGCCGCCGTGGATCCAGCCGTCGAGGCGGGCGGCCCGCGCCAGCGCCGCCTCCGAGTGGCCGCCGACGAGGATCGGGACGGGCTCGGTCGGCACCGGGCAGATCTTGATGGAGGGGATGTCGTACGCGGTGCCGTGGAACTCGTGGTAGCCGCCCGCCAGCAGGCCCGAGACGATGTCGATGCACTCGTCGAGGCGCCGGCCACGGCCCGCCCAGGGGGTGCCCGTGATCTCGTAGTCCTCCGGCCACGGGCTCACGCCGACGCCGAGCGTCATCCGGTTGTCGCTCAGCACCGCGGCCGACGACGCGAGCTTCGCGGTGTGCAGGGGGTGCCGGATCGGCATCTTCAGCACGGAGATCGTGAAGCGGATCCGTTCGGTCACCATGGCGAGCGCGCTGATGAGGGCGAACGGCTCGATGAAGGGCTTGTCCTCGAGGAACTCCCTCGACCCGTCGGGGGTGAACGGGTACGTGGAGTCCGAGACCTCCGGGTACGCCACCGAGTCGGGGACGAGGAAGCCGTCGTAGCCCGCCTCCTCGGCCGCCTGCGCCAGCGGCGCCATGTAGCTCGGGTCGGTCAGGGCTTCCGCGTAGGTGAACCTCATGCCCTGCACGATGCTGCACGGGCGGCGTGGCGATCCACTCCGCGCCCGTGACCGCCTTCGGAGGTCAGCGACCGTCGGTGGTCAGCGGCAGCCGCACGACGATCGCGGTCCCGCCGTCGTCGGCGTCGATCGAGATGCTGCCGTGGTGGCGATCGACGACGATGCGCCGCGAGATGTCCAGGCCGAGGCCGGTCCCACGGCCGACGTCCTTCGTCGTGAAGAACGGCTCGAACGCCCGGTGCTGCACCTCGAGCGGCATGCCGGGGCCGGTGTCGCGCACCTCGACGACGAGCTCGTCGCCGTCGACCCGCGTCGAGAGGCGCAGCGTCCCCACCCCCTCCATCGCGTCGACCGCGTTGTCGATGAGGTTCGTCCACACCTGGTTGAGCTCGCTCGGGATCGCCTCGATCAGGGGGACGTCACCGAAGTCGCGCTCGACGACGACCTCGTCGGGCAGCTTGTGGCGCAGCACGACGAGGGTGCTCTCGATGCCGTCGGTGACGTCGATCTCCTGCACCGAGGCGCGGTCGAGCTGCGAGTACGACTTCATCGAGTCGACCAGGGTGGCGACCCGGGAGGTGGCCTCCCGCATCTCCGCGAGCAGCGCCCGGGTGGCGGACGTGCCGGCCACCCACTCGACGCCCGGCCCGAGCGTCGCGTCGCTCAGCGCAGCGGCGAGCCGGTCGCACCACGCCACGTCCGCGCCCGCGGCGGCGAGCGACGGAGCGAGGTGCCACGCGTCGTCGACGTCGTGTTCCTCGAGCCAGCCGGCCAGCTCGTCCTCGCGGTCGGCCACGTCCATCGCACCCGTGGGCGGGTCGACGTCGTCGAGCGCGCCACGGAGCCGCTCCATCTCGATGAACTGCGCCGAGGTCAGCGAACCCTCGGCGAGCCGCGTGAGCGTGGCGACGAGCGTGCGGGTCGTCTCGTCGACCACGTCGACGGCGCGGGCCGCTGCGGACACGGGGTTGTTCAATTCGTGGGTGAAGCCGGCCGCCAGCTGGCCGAGCTTGATGAGCGACTCGCGCTGGCGCGACATGGTGTCCATGCTGCGCACGGTCTGGAAGAACCCCTCGATCAGGTGCACGGAGAACGGGAACCAGTCGCGGGTCAGCTCGCCGAGCACCTCGGACGGGAGCCGCAGCATGCGCCCGTCCCCGGCGCCGCGCATCGTGGCGAGGTACGCGCCGTGCTCGTCCCAGGCGTGGAACCCGCCCGCCCACACGCCGGGCCGGTCGGGCGTCATCATGACGACCGCCTCCTCGCGGCCGGCGTGCCGCTCGAGCTGGACCCGACCCTCGAGCAGCACCCACCAGAACCGCGCCGGGTCGCCCTCCCGGAAGAGCTCCTGGCCGGTCCGGAACGGCACCTCCACGGCGGCGGCGACGAGCTGGGCGAGCTGGTCGTCGTCCAGGCCGTCGAACAGGAAGATGGAGCGGAGCTCGTCGACGTCCATCAGACCGTCGCCAGGTAGCGGTGCACGAGGTGGACGGCCATGGCGCCCTCGCCGACGGCCGACGCGACCCGCTTCATCGAGTCGAGCCGGACGTCGCCGGCGGCGAACACGCCGGGGAGGCTCGACTCCAGCGCGAAGGGCGGGCGCTCGAGCGGCCAGCGCGGTCCGGGGTGGTCGCCGAGCAGGTCGTTGCCGGTCAGCACGAAGCCGTGGCCGTCGCGCGCCACCTCGTCGCCGAGCCAGTCGGTGCGCGGCGACGCGCCGATGAAGACGAACAGCCAGTCGGTCGCCACGTCCTGCGTCGCCCCGGTGCCGCGCTCGCGCAGCGTGAGGCCCTCGAGGTGGTCGTCGCCGTGTCCGGCGGCCACCTCCGTCGACAGCCGCACCTCGACGTTGGGGGTCGCCCGGATGCGCTCGACGAGGTAGCTGGACATCGACTTCTCCAGTGAGTCGGACCGGACGAGCACGGTCACCGACCGCGCGTAGCGGGCCAGGTTGAGCACGGCCTGACCGGCGGAGTTGGCGGCGCCGACGACGTACACGTCGTCGCCCTCGCACCCGCGCGCCTCGCTCGCGGTCGCCCCGTAGTAGACGCCACGACCGGTCAGCGGCTCGAGCCCCGGCGCGTCCATGCGGCGGTAGGACACCCCCGTCGCGACGAGCACCGTGCGGGCCTCGATCGCGTCGTCGTCGCCGAGGCAGACCGCGTGCACCGGCCCGCGGTGCTGGCAGCCGACGACGTCGCGCGCCACCACCATCTCGGCCCCGAACCGCCGGGCCTGCGCCACCGCACGGTGGGCGAGGTCGGCCCCCGACAGGCCCTTGGGGAAGCCGAGGTAGTTCTCGATCGACGCGCTCGTGCCCGCCTGGCCGCCGGGCGCCTCGCGCTCGACGACGACCGTCTGCAGCCCCTCGGACGCGCCGTAGACGGCCGCGGCGAGGCCGGCGGGACCGCCGCCGACGATGCACAGGTCGTACAGCGGCTGATCCGCCGTCGTCCGCAGCCCGAGCGCGGTGGCGAGGTCGCGGTTCGACGGCGACCGGAGGGGCTCGTGGTCGGGGAGGAGGACGAGCGGGAGGCCGTCGGTGCCGCCGTCGGTCTCGGCGTCGGCGAGGTCGTCGAGGTGGCGGGCCTCCTCGTCGCGCTCGAGGTCGAGCCACCGGTAGTGGACGTGGTTGCGGGCGAGGAACGTCTTCACCTCGTGGCTGCGCTCCGACCACCGGTGGCCCACGACGCGCACCGCGCCGTCGTCGGTGGGGTGCTCGGTGCGCCAGTCCTCCAGCAGGTCGTCGAGGACCGGGTAGAGGCGCTCTTCGGGCGGGTCCCACGGCTTGAGGAGGTAGTAGTCGAGGCCGATGTCGTTGATGGCCCGGATGGCGACGTCCGTGTCCGCGTACGCCGTCAGCAGCACGAGCTTGGCGTCGGGGGCGTGCTCCCGTGCCTGCTCGAGCAGCTCGACGCCCGTCATCTGCGGCATGCGCTGGTCCGAGATGACCATCGACACCCGGCGACCGCGCAGCGCCAGCTCGGCCAGCGCCTCCAGGCCTTCGGCCCCCGAGCCGGCGCGGACGACCTGGTGCTCCTCGCCGTAGCGGCGCCGCAGGTCCCTCGAGATCGCGGCCGCGACCTCGGCGTCGTCGTCGACGGTCAGGATGGCGGGCTTCGGCATGTGTGGTGCTCCCGGACGGCGAGATCCTAGGTCCGGGTCATCGGCACCACACCCGGGACGCCCGCGGTCCGGAGTTCGTGCGATGCTCTGGCCCGCCGTCGCGGCCGCGTCGGCGGGCCGGCGCCGGCCGGCGGACCCGGGGGTGGGTGCGACGTGGTGACGGGGTGCTGAGCTACGAGGCGGCGTGCGCGGAGGTGACCGCGCCGGGCGCCCCGTTCGAGACGGTGGAGCAGGACGTGCTCGGCATCCGGAGGACGCTGTTCCTCCACGCGCCGGCGAGCCTCAGGGAGGTCGTCCTCGGCGCCGCGGCGCGCGGCGACGCCACGTTCCTCGTGTACGAGGACGAGCGGTGGAGCTTCGACCGGTTCGGCCGGGAGGTCGCGGGCCTGGGGCGCGCGCTCGTCGACCGCTACGGCGTGCGGCAGGGCGACCGCGTCGCCGTCGCCATGCGGAACTACCCGGAGTGGGTGGTCTCCTACGCGGCCGCGGTGTCGATCGGTGCGATCTCGGTCAGCTTCAACGCGTGGTGGACGGCGGACGAGACCGACTTCGCGCTGCGCGACTGCGGCGCCACGGTGCTGGTGGCCGACGCCGAGCGCATCGAGCGGAGCCGCGGCACGTGCGAGGAGCTGGGCATCCGGACCGTCGCGGTGCGCGCACCCGGCGCGACGGGTGCCGGCATCGATGCGTGGGACGACGTGGTCGACCGCGACGCGGTGCTCCCCGATGTCGTCATCGACCCCGACGACGACGCGACGATCCTGTACACGTCCGGGACGACGGGCCGCCCGAAGGGCGCGGTCTCGACGCACCGGGCGGTGGTGCAGGCGGTCATGGGCTACGCCTGCCGATCGGCGCTCGACCGGACCCGCAACCCCGACCGCCTGACCGGCCAGGGCGCGCCGGTGTTCATCCTCGTCGTGCCGCTGTTCCACGTCACCGGGTGCGTGCCCGTGATGCTCAGCTGCCTCGCCGGCGGGCTCGAGCTGGTGATGATGTTCAAGTGGCAGCCCGAGCGCGCGCTCGAGCTGATCGAGCGGGAGCGCGTGACGAACTTCGTGGGCGTGCCCACGCAGAACATCGACATGCTGAACTCGCCCGAGTTCGACCGCTTCGACACGTCGAGCCTCCGCAGCGTCGGCGGGGGCGGGGCACCGGCGCCGCCCGAGCTCGTCCAGCGGATCTCGACGTCGTACGCCAAGGCGGCGCCCGGCATCGGCTACGGCATGACGGAGACCAACGCCTACGGACCGCAGAACGGCGGCGACGACTACCTGACGCACCCGACCAGCGCCGGGCGCACCACGCCGATCATGCGCGTCGAGGTTCGGGACCCCGACGGGCGGGCGGTGCCGACCGGCGAGCTCGGCGAGATCTGGTTCGACGGGCCGAACCTGATCCGCGGCTACTGGGAGCGCCCCGAGGCCACGGCGGAGGTGCTCGTCGACGGGTGGTTGCGGACGGGTGACGTCGGGCGGCTCGACGACGAGGGGTTCGTGTACGTCGTGGACCGCATCAAGGACGTCGTGCTGCGGGGCGGCGAGAACGTCTACTGCGCCGAGGTCGAGGCCGCGTTCTACGAGCACGCCGCGGTCCACGAGGCCGCGGTGTTCGGCGTGCCGCACGAGCGGCTCGGCGAGGAGGTCGCCGCCGTGGTGATGCTGCGCGACGGCTCGTCGGCGACGGAGGTGGAGCTGCTCGCCCACGTCGGCGAGCGGTTGGCCGCGTTCAAGGTGCCGTCGCGGCTGCGCATCACGACGGAGCCGTTGCCCCGCAACGCGGCGGGCAAGTTCCTCAAGCGCCAGCTGCGCGACGCGGAGCCCGCGTAGGGTCCCCGGCATGCCGGCCGACGACCGCACGACCTGGGGCGAACCGACCGGTCGGGCGCTCCTCCGCGACGTCGCGGCCGATGCGGCGCAGGTGCTCGACCGGCTGTGCGTCGCTGCGCCGGTGGGTCCACGGCGGATGGACCTGGTGCGCCGGACCTGCGCGGGGGTCCACGGGCTCGTTCCGCTCGGGGAGCCGGGGACGCCGCCCGGCGGGGCTGCCGGTGCCGCGGGACCCGGCGAGCCGGGGGATGACGCCGTCCGGGTGTTCGCCGAGCGGTTCGCCGCGGACGTCACGTCGATCGACGACGACGTCCGGTCGGCGCTCCTCACGGCCTGTGGGGACGAGGCGTTCGCGACCGTGCAGGCGATCTACGTCGCCGACATGGTGCCGCGGGTGCGAGCCGCCCTCGACGCGCTCTCCGGGGCCGGCGACGGGTGGGTGCTCCCGCCCGGGCCGTCCGACGCCACGGACGCGTGGGCGCTGATCGACGACCTCATCCGCGTCGTGCACCGGATGGACGCCCTCGACCCGGTCACGACCGAGGTGGTCCGGCTCCGGGGTGCGCGGCAGCACGACTGCCGGCTGTGCCGGTCGCTCCGCAGCCGCCCCGCCCTCGTCGCCGGTGGCGACGACGCGCTGTGGGCGTCGGTCGACGAGCCGTCGGCGATGCGGTCGCCGCTGCACCGCGCCGCCCTGGGTCTCGTCGACGGGATGATCTGGACGCCCGGCCGGCTGGACGGCGAGGTGGTGGACGCCGTGCGCGAGGCGTGCACGCCGGTCCAGGCCGTCGAGCTCGTGCTCGACGTGTTGCGCAACGCGGCGAACAAGATCGCGGTCGCCCTCGCCGCCGACGCCCCGCACGTCGCCGAGGGCGTCGAGGTGTACGAGATCGACGCCGACGGGACCGCCCGCTACGGCCTCGAGGCGCCCCCCACCCCCGCTCGCTGACGCTCCACGGGTCGATCGACCCGTGGCACCACATGGAGCAGGTGGGGAGGGGCGGGGGCCCGGGCTCAGGTGAAGCGGGTGACCCAGCCGAGCGAGCGGAACCGGCCGAGCTGGCGGTCGAGGAACCACACCGCGAGGCCGAGGAACACGATCGTGCCGGCGGCGGCGATGCCGAGCTGGCCCCACGCGATCGAGCCGTGGTCGAGCCCCTGCCGAACCGCCTCGAACACGTGCGTGAGCGGGATGAGCCGCGCGATCGCCTGGAGCGCCGGCGGCAGCGAGTCGATCGGGTAGAAGAAGCCGGACAGCGGCATCAGGAGCACGAGCGTCCCCCACGAGAACACCTCGGCGCTGTCGCCGTACTGCAGCGTCAGCCCGATGACGAACAGCGTGATGCCCCAGCCGAACACCAGGAGCACCGCGGCGCAGGGCACGAGCGTCCAGCCGGCCGAGTCGGGCGCGACGGCGTAGAACGCGAGGCCGACGATCGCGATCACCGTCACCGACACGAGCGTGCGCAGCAGCCCGATCAGGCCGAGCGAGCGCAGGAACTCGCGCTCGGTCAGCGGCGTCGCGATGAGGTTCATCACGTTGCGGCTCCACACCTCCTCGAGCATGCCCATGGAGCCGGCCAGGGTGACCTGCCAGATGAGGTGGAACAGCATGATGCCGGTGACCAGCATGTCGACCGGACCCTGGCCCTCGCCGAAGGCCACGCCGATCGAGCCGAACAGCAGGCCGTCGACCAGCGGCAGCACGAGCAGCAGGAACCAGTGGCCCGGGTTGCGCATCTGCACGAGCACGTTCCGGCGGACCATCGCGCGCACCCGGCGCCTCGACGCGGCGCTCACACCGCCTCCTCGCGCAGGCGGGCGGCCTCGGCGAGGAACATGGCCTCGAGGTCGGGGTAGCCCGCGTCGGCCACGATCTTCCCCGCCGGACCGTCGGCGATGATCCGGCCCGACCGCAGGAACACGACGCGGGTGGTCAGGCGCTCGACCTCGCGCATGTCGTGGCTGGTGAGCAGCAGCGTGGCGTCGTGCTCCTCGTTCATGCCCTCGAGCCGGTCACGGACGCGCATCGCGACGTCGGGGTCGAGCGACGCGGTCGGCTCGTCGAGCACGATCAGCTCCGGGTGGTGCATCACCGCCTTCGCGAACCCGACGAGCGTGCCCTGGCCGGAGGACAGCGAGTCCACGCGCTGGTCGGCCAGCCGCTGGATGCCCAGCTCGACGAGCACCTCGTGGCCGCGGTCGCGCGGCGCCTCGACGCCGTACAGCGTGCCGAACAGGTCGAGCGTCTCGATCACCGTCATGCGCTCCGGCAGCGGGAGGTAGCCCGCGGCGAAGCCGACCCGGGCCATCGCGTCGCTCCGGCCCTCCGGGAGGCGGTGGCCGACGAGCTCGACCGATCCCTCGTCGGGCTCGATGGCGCCCATCAGCATCAGCAGCGTCGTGGTCTTGCCCGCGCCGTTCGGCCCGACGATGCCGACGCGCTCACCACGCTCGATGTCGAGCGACAGGCCGTCGACCGCCTGGGTGCGCTCGAAGCGCTTGCGGAGTCCGATGGCGCGCAGCACCGGATCGGGCGGTGAGATCATCGTCACAGTCTCACCCAGGTGCGGCGCCGCCGTCCTGGGAGTTCCGCGGACCGCTCCCGGCGGCCACGTCCTGCCACGTGCGCCCGCTCCGGACGCTGCGGGGGAGCGTCGCCACGACGTCCGATCCCCGCTGCGCCTCGTCGTCGTCGGCCTTCACGAGGATCCACCGGCCGCCGCCGGTCCGGGTCAGGCCGAACCGGCCGTGCAGCTTCGTGCCGTGCAGCTCGAACGAGAGGTGGTCCTCGGAGCGGCGCACGAGCGTGGCGCCGCCCTCGTCCCACACGATGACGGCGCCGGTCCCGCGCGCCGCGCCGTCGTGCACGCCCTCGAACTCGCCGGCGGCGAGGTCGTGGTCCGCCACCTGCACGGCCAGCCGTCGCACGGCGGGGTCCATGGACGGTCCCTTGGGCACCGCCCAGGACGCCAGCGCGCCGTCGAGCTCGAGCCGGAGGTCGAAGTGCAGCGTCGTGGCGTCGTGGAGCTGGACGACGAAGCGGATGACCGACGGTACCGGGCCGGGCTCCCGCCGGACGGGCGGGCCGCGTGAGGAACCTCCCGCACACGGAGGGGCGATCGCCCTCGGCAGGGTGGCCGTCACCGGTCATGATCCGGTCGATGCACGACGTGGAGGTGCGGCCGTGAGGCGACGAGGGTGGCTCGTGATCCTGGCGGTGGCGCTCGTAGTCGCCGCGAGCGGCTGCCGCATCCCGGTGCCCGACGGCACGGTGAGCGGCAGGACGGGGTGCGAGATCTGGTGGCTCGAACCCCACTCGCCGTTCGGGACGCTGACGCCGGCCGACTGGTTCCTGCTCGGATCCTTCGTGCCCTTCCCGTACTGCACCGGCGACGCGCCGGCGCCGTGAGCGGTTCGTCGCCGACCGGCGCGCCGCGCGAGCGTGTGGACCGGCCGGCGTCGCGGGAGGTGCACGGGTGGGGGAGGACGGCACGATGAGGTTCATCACGGTCGACGACCACCCGACGATCGCGGACGCGCTGGACCGCGCCGCCCGTGACTACGACGACGTGGAGATGATCGGCGGCTTCACCTCGGTCGAGTCGGTGCCGAAGCCGCTGCGCTCCGCCGACTCGCTCGTCGACGCGGTGGTGCTCGACCTCAACCTGCCGGGGGTCGCCGGCTTCGACGCCGTGCGGGCCGTGGCCGACTGGGGCCCGCCGGTCCTCGTGTTCTCCGCGAACACCTCGGCGCGCGTCGCCACCACCTGCCTCGAGCACGGCGCCAGCGGGTTCGTCAGCAAGTCGGCGTCGACGCAGCAGGTGCTCGACGCCGTCCGCGCCGTGACCCGCGGCGACCGCGTGCTCGTGGGCGCGGAGGTGGCGCCGACCGCGTTCGACCTCAGCCCGCGCGACGAGCGGGTGCTCGCCGCGCTGACCAGCCGCTCGCACAGCCGCGACCTCGCCGACCACCTCGGACTGTCGCCCAAGACGGTCGACAACCTGATCGCCGACCTCTACTGGAAGGTCGGGCTCGAGGGAGGGGACCGCAGCCGGGCCGGGCTGCGCGACTGGGCCCGCCGCAACGGCTACGGCGACCCCGCGGAGCGGTAGCGCCGGAGCGGTCGCCGCGGAGCCCGGTCAGGTGATCGGGAACCGGGCCAGCACCCGGAAGCCGCCGGGCACGACGCCCGCCTCCACGCCACCCCCGACGGCCTGCGCCCGGTCCGTCATCGCCCGGGTCCCGGTCCCGGGGACCGGCGCAGGTGCCGGTCCGTCCAGGCGGTTGGTCACCTCGACCGCGAGCTCGGCGGGGCCGACGTCCAGCCGCACCACCGGGGTGCGGTCGGAGGAGTGCCGCAGCACGTTCGCCAGGCACTCGTTGCACACGTCGAGCGCGCTCGACGCGACGTCCGCCGGCACGCGGGTCGGGTCGCCGCCGAGCGACGCCCGCGCCTCGAGGCCGAGCAGGCGGAACCCGCGGACCAGCTCGTCGAGCCCGGTGGCGAGCCCGGTCGAGCGGACCGAGCCCGCCGCGGCGCCCTCCAGGCGCTCGACCTCGCGGTCGAGCCACGCGAGCAGCTGCTCGTCCGAGAGGTCGGGCTTCTGGACCCACAGGAGGACCTGGAGGGCCGAGTCGTGCAGGAAGTACTGCGCGGCGCGGCGCACCTCCTCCGAGTCGGCGGCGGCGCGCACGACGGCGAGCTGGGCGGTCGCCGCGGCCATGCGATCGCCGAGGTCGGCCACGAGCCCCGCGAACCAGTGTCCGAGCGCCGCGCTGGTCGCCGCCGTCACCGAGCGCTCGACGGCACCGAGCACGCGGTCCGAGCCGACGGCGGGCAGCGCGAACGACGACGCCCCGCTCACCGC
>JAEVZA010000172.1 GCA_023392475.1 Actinomycetes bacterium
GAGGTGCCGGACGGCGTCGGCCAGCGCGGCGCCGTCGCCCGGCGCGGTGACGATGCCCGCGCCCGCGCCCGCCACGAGGCGCGACCCCTCGTCGTCCGCGCTGTAGAGCACCGGCAACCCGGTCGCCATCGTGGGGAACGCCTTGGCCGAGCGGATGGCGCGGTACTCGTCGCCCGGCCGGACGGTGGCGAGGCCGGCCACGGAGGACCGCAGCAGCCGGGCCACCTCCTCGGGAGCGACCGGGTCCAGGAACCGCACGTTCGCGAGCCCGAGCGAGCGGGCGCGCTCCACGAGCGCCGGCTTCTCGGAGCCGCCCCCGACGAGCACGAACGTCACCGCGTCGTCCCGCAGCAGGTCCGCGGCGTCGAGCACCACGTCGAGCCCGTGCACGTAGCCGTGGGTGCCCGCGTAGACGAGCAGGTCGTGGTCCTCGGGGAGGCCGTGGTCGCGCCGGACCGTCGGGTCGGGCGGGCCGGGCGAGAACATCGTCGTGTCCGCGCCGTTGGGGAGCCACAGCAGGCGGGCGGGATCGACGCCCTTCGCCAGCACCGCGTCACGCACGCCCTCGGTCACCGCGGTGACCCCGTCGCAGCGGCGCAGCATCCAGCGCTCCAGCCGGCGCAGCGAGCGCACGAGGCGACCCTCCTCGAGCGCCCCGACGCCGACGATCGCGTCGAGCCAGAGGTCCGCGACGATCACGACCGGTCGGCGGCGGCGGAGCCGCGCCCACGCCACGGCGGGCAGCGCACCGAAGAGGGTCGGGTACTCGACCACGACCCACCGGGACGGGCGGCTGCGCACGAGCCCGAGCACGCTCATGAGCCCGAACGACAGGTAGTTGGCCAACCGCCCCGGGCCGCTGCCCATGGCGGCCCACAGCCAGACGCGGGTCACCCGCACGCCGTCCTCGTCCCGCGACGCGACCGGGCGCCGGGACCACCCCGGGAAGATGCGCCCCGTCGGGTAGTTGGGCAGGGCGGTCAGCACCTCGACGTCGTGCCCGCGGCGCGCGAGCTCCGCGGTGATGGAGCCGAGCCGGACCTGCGCCGCCCCCCGCTCCGGGGGGAAGTACTGGGTGACGACCAGGAACGAATCGGCGGCGTCGCGGTCCGTCACGCGGTGGACCCACCCCGGGTCGGCGGGGGCAGCTCGACGTGCCACTGCCGCTCCAGCACCTCGCGCACCCGGTCCTCGAAGGCGTCGAGCGTCACGCTCGCGGAGAACGAGCGGGCCGCGGCCGCCATCGCCGCCCAGCCGTCGGGGTCGCCGGCCAGGTCGACCACCGCGCGCGCCAGCCCGGCGGGGTCGTCCGCGCCGACGATCACGCCGCGCTCGCCGCCCCCCGCGATCTCCTCCGCCACCGGGCTCGGCGCGAACACCGGCACGGTGGCGTGCAGCATCCCCTCGAGCAGGACCTTCCCGTAGCCCTCCTGCCGGGTCGTGAGGAGGTGCAGGTCCGCGGCGGCGAACGCGGCCATCACCTCGGCGTGCCCGACGGAGCCGCGGAACTCGACGCGGTCGGCCACGGCCAGCTCGCGGGCGAGCCGCTCCAGCGGGCGGCGCTCCGGACCGTCGCCGATCAGCTGCAACCGCACGTCGAGGCCGGCCGCGACCATGGCGGGCAGCGCGTGGAGGACCGCCTGCTGGTTCTTGTTCACCGACAACCTGCCGACGGTGACGAGGTGCAGCGGCGCGCCCCGGTCGCGCGCCGCGATCCGGGCCACCTTGGCGTCGGCGCCCGCGCCCGCGGCCCGCCACTCGTCCAGGGTGAAGGACGGCGAGAAGAACGGCTCGAGGTGCGGCCGGTCGAGCTGCCGGGACGCGTAGACGCTCACCGGGCCGCCGAACCACCGGCTGCCGAGGAGCTTGCGCTGCATGCGGAAGAAGCGTGGCTCGCCGTCGTAGTCGTGCCACACGCCGGCGTAGAGCGCGTAGCGGTGCGGCACCGCCCGCCACGTCGAGAAGATCGCGACGAGCCCGATGTTGCACGGGCAGCGGAGGTGCACGGCGTCGACCTGGTGGGCGACGCGGCGCGTCGTGCGGAACCACGGCACGATGCGCGCCACCAGACCGAACTTCGCGACCAGCGTGTTGCCGCCGGCGCGCGGCAGCGGCTCGATGCGCACGTTCGCGGCCCGGTACGGGGCGAACCCGGTCGGCGGCGGGCCGGGGTCGAGCGGCGCGCAGATGACGACCTCGTCGAAGAGGTCGGCCCACCGGTCGAGCTGACCGACGACCGGTTCGAGGGTGCAGAGCCGCCCGTCGTCGTCGCGGTAGTGCTGGGTGTCACCGATGACGGCGAGCCGCACGCCCACCTCCCGCCATGCTCACGCGTCCCGGTCGTCGCGCGGCTCGAGCCGCGGGATGACCGGTCCGACCGCCACCATCTCGTCCGCGATGCGCAGGGAGGACCGCACCCGCCGCACGGTCGACGGCAGGTGCACCGCCTCGACGGCCGCGAACCGGGCCCACTGCGCGGGCGTGGCCCGGCGCTTCAGCTCGTACGGGACGATCGACTGCGACAGGCCGATGACCAGGTCCTCGCGCACCTGCCGGGGCGTGTGGTAGCGCTTCGTGTAATAGACCATCGAGGGCAGCGGCAGCGGGGCGCTCCGGTCGCGGTGGCGGAACCCGTCGAGCGAGCCGAACGTGCGCAGCCCGCCCTCCTGCGCCTTCAGGTGCACCCGCACCGCGTGCGGGTTGTGGATGACGAGCCCACCGCCGAGCTGAACCCGCAGGCCGAACTCGGCGTCGCCGCGGCGCTGGCGGTCGAACTGCTGGTCGAACAGCCCGAACCGCTCGAGCAGGCGCCGGTGGCACATGCCGTTGCCCGAGTCCCACTGGTCGGCGACGCGGAAGAAGGCGTAGTTGTCGGGCACCGGGGCGCCGATCACGGCGAGCGACGCGCCGGTCGACAGGTCGGCGTCGTAGCGGAGCAGGCCCTCCAGGTGCTGCTCGAGGAAGTCGGGCCCCACCTCGGAGTCGTCGTCCACGAACGCGATCCACTCCCCCTTCGCCTCCTGCACGGCCGCGTTGCGGGAGATCCACTGGCCGCGGACCTCCTGGAAGATCGGGCGCACGCCCGCGTCGGCGAAGTCCGCGTACAGCCCGTGGTCGCGGCGCTCGGGGTCGTTCTGGTCGACGACGAGGATCTCGAGCGCGGGCAGGGTCTGGCGCACGAGCTGGTCGAGCACGGGCCGGAGCAGCTCGTAGCGGCCGAGCGTGGGGAGCACGACCGAGATGCGGGCGTCCCGCGGCACGGGGACGGGTGCCCGCTCGACGACGCGATCGGGCGCGCCCGGCCGGGGCACGGCGGCCACGGAGGCGGCCGAGGCCCGCAC
>JAEVZA010000175.1 GCA_023392475.1 Actinomycetes bacterium
GGGCAAGGTCGCCGAGGTGCGCCGCCTCCAGGACAGCGGCGCGGTGGTGGCGATGGTCGGCGACGGCGTGAACGACGCGGCGGCGCTCGCCACCGCGGACCTCGGCATCGCCATGGGCACCGGGACCGACGTCGCGATCGAGGCGTCGGACCTCACGCTCGTCTCCGGCGACCTCCGGGCCGCGCCGGACGCCATCCAGCTCTCCCGGCGGACGCTCGGGACCATCAAGGGCAACCTGTTCTGGGCCTTCGCCTATAACGTGGCCGCGATCCCCGTCGCCGCGATGGGCTGGCTCAACCCGATGCTGGCGGGCGCGGCGATGGCGGCCTCGAGCCTGTTCGTCGTGACGAACTCGCTCCGGCTGCGCCGCTTCACGCCCTCGCGCGCCACGGCGTCGCCCGTCATGCCGTCGCCCCTCGTGCCGTCGCGCGTCACGGCGTGACGGCGCGCGTCACGGCGTGACGTCGCACGCCACGGTGAACGCGACCTCCTGGCCGTAGGCGATCTCCAGGTTGTGGCCGTCGTGGTCCACGACGATGCCGTAGTAGCCGGCGGGCGGCCCGGAGTCGTGCGGACCGGCGGTCACGAAGCCCTCGTCCACCGCCATCGTCATCCGGCGGTCGACCTCGTCCCGCGAGTCCACCCCGATGCCGAGGTGGTTCCAGCCGCCGAGCGGGTGGGTCACCGCCGTCTCGAGCAGCACGATGATGAACGGCCGGGTGCGGTCGGTGACCCAGGCGACGCGGACGCCGTCGGAGCTCGTCCGGCGGTGCACGGGCACCATGTCCGCGTAGCGGCGGTAGAAGTCGAGCGACCGGTCGAGGTCGGCGACCTGCAGCGCGATGTGGGTGAACCCGTGGTCCACCGGTGCGTCGCTCATCGCCCCAGACGCTACCGAGCGGGCCTCCCGACCTGGCGTCCCGGCGGGTCAGCCGAGGAGGTTGGACATCGTGTCGCCGCGGCCGTCAGCCGTCTCCTCGGCGATCTTGTCCAGGAACTGCTGGCCGACCTCGTTCTCGGCCTGGTCCACGAGCTGCTTCGGGATCGCCTTCATGACGTAGTCGTCGGGCAGCGCGGGCAGCGGCTCCCGCTCGAGGTGCTCGGCGCGCCGCTCGAGCGCGGCCTCGACGATCGGCCGGTACCGCTCGGCCTTGGCCGTGGTGCGGGCGTCGTCGCGCTCCGCGAACTCCGGGAGGATCTCGGTGCCGAACCGCTCGATGCTCTCCATGATGTGGTCGTGGCGGTTCTTGCCCGCCTGGAGCACGAAAATCACCTGGTCGACGCCGGCCTCCTCGTAGCGGCGGAGGAACTCGCGGATCTGGTCGGGCGTGCCGATGGCGCCGCGCAGGCCGGTCGTGTCGCCGGCGGCGACCTTGGCGCCGAGCCGCTCCTGCTGGAGCGCCACCTCGGTCTCGGCCGAGTAGCCCATCTGGTCGCGGCGCTCCTGGAACTCCTGCCAGACGTCGGTCTCGGCCGGCCGGTGCTCGCCGAAGACGTAGAAGTGGGCGAGCGAGTAGCCGAAGAAGTTGGCCCCCTCGAGGCCGCGCCGCAGCGCCTCCTCCTCGTCGTCGCACAGCATCATCGGCGTGACGACGGCGACGTTCGGGTTCACCGCCTGCCCGACGGGCACGCACGACGTCGCCATCGTGCGCTCGTAGTCCTCCATCCAGCGGGCCGCCTCCTCGGGGTCGATGAAGGCGAAGCTGAGCGCGCCGATGCCCTTCTCGGCGGCCATGAGGATGGTGTCGCGCCGCGAGCACGCGACCCACAGCGGCGGGTGCGGTGACTGCAGCGGCTTCGGCACCACGTTGCGGGGCGGCATCGAGACGAATCGGCCGTCGTGGCCGGTGAACGGCGTCTCGGTCATGCAGCGGAGCGCGACCTCGAGGCCCTCCAGCCACGCGTCGCGCTTCAGCGCGTAGTCGACGTGGAACGCCCCGAGCTCCGCCTCCGACGACGACTCGCCGCTGCCGAACTCGACGCGCCCGCCCGAGAGGAGGTCGAGCATCGCGATGCGCTCGGCGACCCGGGCGGGGTGGTTGAACTGCGGCGCGGTGAGCACGATGCCGTGGCCCAGCCGGATCCGCTCCGTCCGCTGGCTCGCCGCGGCCAGGAACAGCTCGGGCGCGGACGAGTGGGAGTACTCCTCGAGGAAGTGGTGCTCCACCTCCCACATGTGCTGGATGCCGAGCCGGTCGGCGAGCTCGATCTGGTCGAGCGCGTCCCGGAGGAGCTGCTCCTCGCTGCCGGCGTCCCAGGGGCGGGGGAGCTGGTGCTCGTAGAAGATGCCGAAGCGCACGTCAGGCCACCTTCCCGATCCGCTCGAACTCCCGGAGCAGGTCGTCGCCGTCGGAGCGGCCGCGAGCCGCGTGCGCCACCTCGGCCATCGCCGTGCGCTGGAGCTCCTCGCGGCGTGGGCCGAGGGCGTCGGCCACGGCGGCGTCCCAGATGGTGCCGATCACCTCCGCACCGTCGTGGCGGGCGCCCGAGGTGCCGATGATCGTGCGGTCCCGCACCTCGCTCAGCACGGTCTTGAGGTACTCGACGTGCGGCGTCTCGTCGGCCCGGATGCAGGAGACGAGGAACGCGGCGTCGCCCTCGCCGGCCACGAGGTCCCGGTCGGACAGGACGTCCTCGGCCCACGCGAAGGTGTGGAAGGCCGACACCTCGATCAGCAGGAGGCGGGCCATGCGGTCGAGCAGCAGCTCGAGCTGCGGGTCCACGTCGTCGGGCAGCCGGCGCGGCGGCGCGGCGGCCGGCCCGGCTCCGCCGCCCGGGCCACGGATGCCCATGCGCTCGAGCATGAGCTCCGTCTGGTCCTGGGTGACGGGGTCCTCGAAGGCGATGTCGCGCGCCGCGAACCACATGTCCCGGTGGCCCGCCTCGGCCGGGCCGTCGGACGCGTCCCACCCGGCCTCGTCACGGGCGTGGGCCTCGATCAGGCCGCGGTCCAGGTGGGCGAGCGCGGTGCCGGTGATGTCCTCGACCACCATCGACGGCAGGTCGGGCACGACCGTGTAGCGGAGGAAGGAGCCGAACCCCTCGACCGTGCCGATGCGGGTGAGCATCGCCACGACCGGCTCGGTCAGTCCCTCGCGGAGCAGGAACCGGGTCTGGTCGACGGTCGGCACCGGGCCGGGCCACCGGTCGAGGCCGATGTCGAGCAGCGGCCGGTCGGGGAACTGGCGCGCGTGCTGCGCCTGCCACGCCTCGATCGCCGGCGTGCGGTGCCGCGTGCGTGGCGACACGTAGCTGCCGTCGCCCGCGATGCCGCCGTGGCAGCGGACGCCGCCCACGACGAGCGGCTCGGCGACGTCGTCCGTGGCGAGGAGCTCCTCGGCCGTGAACTCGACCTGCTCGGTGACGGACACCGGCACCACCCCCTGTGGTCTGGTCTGGCTGACTCTCTGCTGGCTGACGCGTGCTGCTGTACCGGTTGGTCGCGATCCGGTTCGTGGCGTCCCCCGACGACCGCGGACCGACTCCGACCGGCACGACAACTGTATACCCGTGAGTATACTTGTGGAAGTGACCGCCGACACGTCCACCCGGCGCCGGCAGCTGCCCCGGGACGAGCGCCGGGCCCAGATCCAGGGCGCCGCCGCGGCCGCGTTCGTGCGCGCCGGCTTCGCCGCGACCTCCATCGAGGACGTCGCCGCCGAGGCCGGCATCACCAAGGTGATCGTCTATCGGCACTACGCCGGCAAGGAAGACCTCTACCGGTCGATCCTCGACGAGGTCGTCGGTGAGCTGGCGGCGGCGCGCGAGGCGGCGACGGCGTCGGCACGGCCCGACGACCCGTCCGCACCCGCACCGGCCCTGGTGACCCTCCTGGCCGGGGCGCGCGCCCACCCCGACGCCTTCCGCCTCCTGACCGTGCACGCGGCGCGCGAGGCCGAGTTCCGCGAGTACGCCGAGCTGACCCGTCGGGCGATGGAGGACGCGACCCGCACGATGGTCGACCCGCTCGGCCTCGACGCGGAGCTCGGCGGCTGGCTCGCCGCGCTGCTCGTCGACGCGGGCGTGACCGCGGTGCTCCGGTGGCTCGACCACGGGACGCCGGATCGGGACGACGAGTTCCTGCGCCGGGCCACCGCCGGGATCCGGGCGATGGTCCAGGCCGCCGTCGCGGCCAGCTGACCCGGCCCGCCGAGCCGACCTGACCGGCCCGCTGACCTGGCCGGTTCATCGGCCCGGCGGGACCGGTCCGGCGCGCTGGTACGGTCCGCCCCCGATGCCGACCGACCTCGACCCCTCCCGGCTGTTCCGGCTCGACGGCCGCACGGCGGTCGTCACCGGCGCCTCCTCCGGGCTCGGCGACCGCTTCGTCCGCGTCCTCCACGCCGCCGGGGCCACGGTCGTGGCGACCGCCCGCCGGGCCGACCGCCTCGACGCGCTGGCCGACGAC
>JAEVZA010000185.1 GCA_023392475.1 Actinomycetes bacterium
CTCCGGCACCGAGCGGTCCGGCGCCGAGCGGACCGGGGCTCCCCGCGACCGGTCCGAGCGCAGCGACGACCGGCGGACGGATCGTGACGGCCGGACCGAAGGTGCGGGCCCGAGGCGCACCGGCGCCAAGCGGACCGGCGCACGACGGACCGGCCCCGGTCGGAGCGACGGGAGCGGCCGCAGCGATGCCCGGGACCGCACGGACACCCGGGACCGCACCGACTCGCCGCGTCGCACCGACGCTCCCGGCACCAAGCAGGCCGGCCCGAAGCGCTCCGGTCCGAAGCGCGGTGGCCCGAGCGGCGGCGGCTCGAACGGGACCCGCTCGAACGGCGATCGGTCCCGAGGGTCCGGCCGCCCGGGCGGGAGCGGTCGACCGAAGGCGGCGCGGTCGGGCGGCGGCCGGCGCGGCTGACCGCCGCCGGCCCGCCGTCAGCGGCCGGTGTGACCGAAACCGCCCTCGCCGCGCTCGGTGTCGTCGAGCGCCTCGACCTCCACGAACGTGACGTGCTCGACGGCCTGGATCACGAGCTGCGCGATCCGCTCGCCCCGGGTCACGAGGAAGGGCTCCGCCGGGTCGGTGTTCACGAGGAGCACCTTGAGCTCGCCGCGGTAGCCGCTGTCGATCAGCCCCGGCGTGTTCAGGCAGGTGACGCCGTGCTTGAGCGCGAGGCCGCTGCGGGGCTGCACGAAGCCGGCGTACCCGAGGGGGATCGCGATCGCGACGCCGGTCGGCACGAGCGCCCGACCGCCGCCGGGGGCCAGCTCGACGTCCTCGGCGGCGCGCAGGTCGATGCCGGCGTCGCCGGGCTTCGCGTACTCGGGGAGCGGCAGCTCGGGATCGAGTCGGACGACGGGGACCTCCAGCACGGCGGCGACGTTAGCGGCCGGTCGCGACCGGGCCCGCCGGCACCTCCCGGCGCGCCGTGCGGGCGCGCGGGGTGCCGTCCGGCACCGCGCCGGACGGCTCGCCGGCGGGCGACGGGCCGTATGGTGGGCCGGTGCTCGTGTGGATGGACCTGGAGATGACCGGCCTCGACCCCTCGACGGACGTGATCGTCGAGATCGCGACGCTCGTGACGGACGACGAGCTGCACCTCGTCGCCGAGGGCCCGGACCTCGTCGTGCACGCCACCGAGGAGCAGCTCGCCGGGATGGACCCCGTCGTCGTCGACATGCACACCCGCAGCGGCCTGCTCGACGCGATCCGGGCGTCCACCACGACGCTCGAGGAGGCGGGCGCGGCGACGCTGGCGTTCATCAAGGAGCACGTGCCCGAACCCGGCACCGTGCCGCTGTGCGGCAACTCCATCGGCATGGACCGCCGCTTCCTCGCGGCCTACCTCCCCGAGATCGAGGACCACCTCCACTACCGGTCGATCGACGTGTCGACGATCAAGGAGCTGGCGCGGCGGTGGTACCCGTCCGAGCTCGGCGGCCTCACGAAGAAGGCGTCGGCGCACCGGGCGATGGACGACATCACCGAGTCCGTGGCCGAGCTGTCCTACTGGCGGGCACACGTCTTCCGGCCCGACGGCGCGGCCGCCGAGGCCGTGGCCGACCCCGCCCCCTCCGGCGGCGCGGCCTGATGGGCCGCGTCGAGCGCCAGGAGCGGCTGCCGGCCCGCGAGGAGGTCGACGAGGTCGCACCGGGCGTGCTGCGGGTGCAGCTGCCGATCATGCTCCCGGGCCTCGGCCACGTGAACTGCTACGTCCTCGAGGACGAGCGCGGCGTCGCCCTCATCGATCCCGGCCTCCCCGACCCGCTCACCAACGCCACGCTCGTGCAGCGCCTGGCGTCGATCGGGGTCAAGCCCGAGCGCATCCACACCGTGCTCGTCACGCACTCGCACCCCGACCACTTCGGCGGCGCCGGTCGCCTGAAGGTGGAGCACCGCTGCGACGTGGTCGCGCACCGGTCGTTCGCCACGCCGTTCGACGCGCCGCCCGACGACGACCTCGCCGAGCTCGAGGCGGTGACGGACCTCATGACCGACGGCGACGCCCCCGACGACCTCCCGATCGACGGGCCGGTGAACCGCCGGCTGGCGAACGTCCTCTACGGCTCCGGTCCGCTGCCGGTGTTCGAGCCGCGCTCCACCCCGTGGGGCGAGGAGGGGTTCCGGCCGGGCGCGGGCGAGCTCGAGGCGATGCGGACGTGGGACGACATGTCCAAGCAGGGCCTCCTCTCCCTCACGCCCACGACCCGCGTCGACGACCGCGAGATCATCCGCCTGGGCCGCCGCGAGTGGGAGGTCGTCCACACGCCCGGCCACACCGGCGACCACATCTGCCTGCTCGACCCCGCCGACGGCGTGCTGCTGTCCGGCGACCACGTCCTCCCGACGATCACGCCGCACATCTCGGGCCTGACCGAGAGCCCCGACTCCCTCGCCGAGTTCGTGTCCGCGCTCCAGCGGGTGGCGGCCCTGCCCGACGTGCGCCTCGTGCTGCCGGCCCACGGGCTGCCGTTCGAGGACCTCACGGGCCGCGTCGACGACATCATCGGCCACCACGTCGAGCGCCTCGCGCACCTCGAGGGCATCGCCGACGCCATCGGCGACGCCCCCGTGCGCGACTACTCCCGCCAGCTCTTCCAGGAGCGGTCGTGGGGCCCGATGGCCGAGTCGGAGACCTACGCGCACCTGGAGCACCTGCGCATCACGGGGCGGCTGCGCTCGCACGCCGGCGACGACGGCCGCCTCCGCTACGCCCCCCTCCCCCGCTAGCGCCGAGCCCCCACCCGATCGGGCGCGCCACCCGCGTGAACCCGCGTTCTGACGATTGTTCGTGTCGTCTGACAGCGCGGATCGTCATGGGAACGAGTGGGAACGGCGCCGCGAGCCGCTTCGGCTCCCCAATACATCGTGATACGATGTATCTCGTGCGGACCTGGATCGACCGTCAGCTCCGCTCCGACGCGGTGGTGCGGATCCGCTCGGGGCTCGGACCCGCCGTCCTCGCCGTCGGCGTGGCCGGCGGCCTCGCCGGCGCGGCGTACGTCGGGCTGCTGCACCTGCTCCAGCGGGCCCTCGCACCCGAGCACCACGGCTCCGCCGTGCAGCTGGGCATCCTCGTCGCCGTCGGCGGCGCCGTCGCGCTGATCACCCGCATCGGCGGCGAGACCGGCAACGTCGAGCTGCTGGTCGACAACATCCACGTGCTCGGCGGAGCCGAGGACGTCCGCCAGCTCCGGTCGATGGTGCCGGCGTCGCTGCTGTGCGTCTCGGCGGGCGGCGGCATGGGACCGGAGGCCCCGCTCGTCCAGACGACCGGCACCCTCGGCACCGTCATCGGCACCCGGCTGCGCCGCTCCACCCCCGACATCCGGATCCTCACCATCACCGGCATGGCCGCCGGGTTCACCGTCCTCTTCGGCGCGCCGCTCGGCTCGGCGCTGTTCGCCCTCGAGATCCTCCACCGGCGCGGCCTCCAGTACTACGAGGCCCTCCTCCCCGCGGTCACCGGCTCGCTGTGCGGGTACGCCGTGTACCTCGGGCTCAGCGGGCTCGGGGTCGAGCCCGTGTGGCAGTTCCCGGCGATCGGCACGCTGCACGTCGGCGACCTCGGCATCGCCGTCGTCCTCGGCCTCGTCGGCGCCGCCGGCGCGGCGGTCTTCACCGGCGTGACCGCGCTGCAGCGGAAGGTCTTCGGCTACGCCCCGCCTGCCGCCCGCTACGTGCTGGGCGGGCTCGCGCTCGGGCTCCTCGGTTGGTGGTCGCCCTACGCGCTGACCTTCGGCGAGCAGCAGCTCGCCGGGCTGCTCGACGTCCGGCTGGCCGCCGGGGCCCTCGCGGTCGCCCTGGCGGCGAAGCTGCTCGGCACCACGGTGACGCTCGCCTCGGGTTGGAAGGGCGGTTTCATCATCCCGCTGTTCTTCATGGGCGCCGTCATCGGCCAGCTGGCCCACGCCGCGTTCCCGGGCATCAACCCGTCGGTGCTGATGGCGTGCACGATGGTCGCCCTCTGCGTCGGTGTCACGAAGACCCCGCTCGGCACGACGCTCGTCGTCACCGAGATGGCGGGGCTCACGCTCGTCCCGGTCCTGCTGATCTCGGCCGTCGTCGCGGTGCTCGTGACGGAGCGGGTCGGCCTCATCGAGACCCAGCGCGAGCGGGCGCCGGCGGACGAGGAGGCGGCGACGTGAACGAGCGACCGCTCTCCGACCGCGACTACCGGGCGCTGGCCCGGTTCCGGCACGCGCTGCGCGTCTTCCAGCGGTTCTCGGAGGACGCGGCACGCGCCGCGGGCGTCACCCCCGCGCACCACCAGCTCCTGCTGGCCGTCCGGGGTTGGGCCGGTCCGGGACGGCCCGCGGTGGCGGACCTGGCCGAGATGCTCCAGCTCCGCCACCACTCGACCGTCGAGCTCATCCAACGGGCCACCGCGGCCGGGCTCGTGCGGGCCACCACGGATCCCGACGATCAGCGCCGGCAGCTCATCGAGCTCACGGGCCCGGGGCGCGACGTGCTGGCCTCCCTCTCGCTCGAGCACCGCGACGAGCTCCGCCGCTTCCGGTCCGAGATGACGGCCGTGCTCGACGAGCTGGGTTGACCCGGGGTCCGTGCGGGCGCACCATCCGGGTGAGGAGCAGTTGTCGACCGACGAGAGCGAGACGGATCCGGGCCCGGCGGACGAGGGCGGGGACCCCGCCTGCTGGGCCCACCTCGGGTTCGGCGACGCCGCTGCGGACAGGTGCGGGGACCTCGACGAGGATCCGGGGCGGCGCCGCGCGGTGGAGGCGGCGCTGCGGGCGGCGGTGGACCAGCAGCTCGGCCACCCGTGACGGTCCGCCGAGAAGTTCCGGCTGAATGGGTTGACGGCCCGACGGACGGTCCGCCGAGAAGTTCCGGTTTAATGGGTTGACGGCCCCGACGGGCCCGTGATCCACTGCGAGCACCGCCGACCCGTCCCTGGGTCGGCAACGGACGACGCACCGTCGGACGAGGACACGAGCAGGACCCATGAACAGCACCCAGCACCTCCACACCCAGGACGCCACGTGGCGCTCCGGTGTGGCGCGTGCGCGCGTGCTCTCCTGCTCGGCCTCCACCGTGATCGGGAACGGCCACGCGTACATCGCCAAGCCGGCCGGCATGGCCACGTTCCCGGTCCACGGACCAGCCCGACGGGGAGCCCCTCCGCAGTAACCGCAAGGTCGCAGCGCAGGTACGGACTCCAGAGCCGCCGGGTGGAACACCACCCGGCGGCTCTTCTGCTTTTCGCACCGGCCCCGACCACCGCCGACCCCGCCCGCACCGCGCCGCACCAGCGACGAGCCGCACCGATCAGCCAGACCAGCCAGCCAGCCAGCCAGCCAGCCCAGATCACCACCCACACGAGACCCGCACCGACGCAAGGAGCACGACGATGAGCATCCTCGACACCCACCTCCCCGACGGTGGGACGCCGACCCTGCCCGCCGCCCGCGCGGTGTGGGAGCAGCAGGCGGCCTGCCGCGACCTCGACACGGCGCTGTTCTTCTCGGACGACGTCGACGAGATCAGCGAGGCGAAGCGCATCTGCCTCGCCTGCCCCGTCCGGACCCGATGTCTCGACGCCGCCGTCGAGCGCGGCGAGCAGTACGGCGTCTGGGGCGGCCACCTGTTCGTCGCCGGGCGCATCGTCCTGCACAAGCGGCGCCGGGGCCGGCCCCCCAAGACCCCCCGCCCCGGCGACCGGTTCCCCGAGGTGGAGGTCCCGGCCGCCTACAAGCGCCTCGTGACCGCCTGACGGGGAACGGGGAGCGGCACCCACACCCCCTGGGGTGCCGCTCCCCGGCGGATCCGCCAGAGCTCGACCGGACAGCGCCCGGCGGGACAGCGACGCACGAGCTCGCGACCTGACCGCTGCGGACCCGGATCGGTACGGTGGAGGGGCCGGCGCCTGCCGGCCCCTCCGCCGCGTGCCGGCGGCCGTCCCCTGCACCCATGGCCAGCACCGACGAACCGCCCGCCCCCGCCGACACCGGTCGGTCGAGGTCGCGCCGGATGCCGATCGGCCCCCTCGGCCTCCTGATCTGCACGGCCATCGCGCTCACCGCCGCCCTCGGCGTCGCCTGGCTGCTCGTCGACCGCCAGGACAGCGGCGCCGTCCGGCTGGAGGACGCGCTCCAGTCCGTCGACCGCGGGTCGCCGGTCCCCGCAGGCACCGCCACCGCCGAGGTCGGCGCCCCCGCCCCCGACGTGCGGCTCGACTACCTGGACGGCGGGAGCGAGCAGCTGTCCGCCCACCGGGGTACGCCCGTGGTGCTGAACTTCTGGTCCTCGACCTGCGCCCCGTGCCTCCAGGAGATGCCCGCCATCCAGCACGTGTCGGCCGCCCAGGAGGGGAAGGTCACGGTCCTCGGCGTCGACGTGACCGACACGGAGCGGGCCGGCACGGACATGGTCCGGCGCACGGGCGTCACCTACCGCAACGCCCGGGACCCGAAGGCGCAGGTCATGGCGGCGTTCGGCGGCACCGCGCTGCCCCGCACGGTCGTGATCGGCGCCGACGGCACGGTCCTCGACACCCACAGCGGCGCCCTCAGCGCCGCGGAGCTCACCGACCTGCTGCGCCGCAACGGGGTGCTCGGGTGAGCGCCGCCGCGGCGATCGGGGTGCGCTGATGGACGCCAAGCTGGCGCTCGCGTTCTCGGCCGGCATGGTCGCCACCGTGAACCCGTGCGGCTTCGCGCTGCTGCCCGCCTACCTCGGCTGGTTCCTCGGGATGGAGGGCGACGACGCCGACGGCCCGTCGGGCAGCCCGGTGCTGCGGGCGCTCGCCGTCGCCGGCTCCGTCACCGCGGGGTTCCTCGTCGTCTTCGGGATCATGGGCCTGCTGTGGTCCTCGGTCTCCGGGGTCGTCGGCAGCCGCCTCCCGTACTTCACGATCGTGGTCGGGGTCGGCCTCGTCGCCCTCGGCGTCGCCATGCTCCGCGGCTACCACCCCGTCGTCCGCATCCCGCACCTCGACCTCACCCGCAACGGCCGCGAGCTCACGTCGATGTTCCTCTACGGCATCTCGTACGCGATCGCCTCGCTGAGCTGCACGATCCCGATCTTCATCTCGATCGTGTCGACGACGCTCGACCGCTCGTCGTTCGCCTCGAGCGTGGCCACGTTCGTCGCGTACGGCCTCGGGATGGGCATGACGCTCGCGATCCTGACCATCGCCGTGGCGCTGGCGCGGTCGGGCATCCTGACCGCCTTCCGGCGGCTGCTCCCCCACATGGACCGGATCTCCGGCGCGCTCCTCGTGTTCGCGGGCGTGTTCGTCTCCTACTACGCGTGGGTCGAGATCCAGGAGCTCGACGGCGGCAGCTCGAGCGGCGTCGTGCAGTGGGCGCGCGACGCGCAGAGCAGCATGCAGAACTGGGTCGAGCGCACCGGCGGCGGTCGGCTGGCCGCGGCGCTCGCCATCGTGATCGCGGCGGCCGTGGCCATCGCCCTCGTGGTCCGCCGCCCCGCCGCCGACCGCACCGAGGACCCCGACGGCGCGGCGGGCGACGCACCATCCGTCGGGTCGGGGCCCACCCCGGCGCCGACCGGCGACGACGCCCCCGCGACGCGCTGACCCGATGCTGCGCGACCTGCTCGCCCAGCCCGGGGTCGAGGAGCGGGTGGAGCTGCGCGGCCGGTTCGGGTTCATGGCCTTCCACGGCGGCTCGCTCGAGCGGATGACCGATGCCGTGGCCGTCGACGCGGCCGAGCGCGCCGGCGCCTCGTGCTACGTCGTGGCGCAGCCGGAGGACCTCCGCTGGCACGTGCCGTCGAAGCTCTTCGATCCCGCCGACTCCGACGGCCTCGCCGGGTTCCTCGACCACGTCGACGACGTCGTCGCCGTCCACGGCTACGGGCGCACCGGGCTCTTCACCACGTTGCTGCTCGGCGGGACGGGCCGCGGGCTGGCGGGCGAGGTGGCGGACCGGCTGCGAACGGCCCTCCCCGGCTACGAGGTCAACGCCGAGCTGGACGACGTCCCCGCCGAGCTCAGGGGGCTCCACCCCGGCAACCCGGTGAACCGGGTCCGGGGCGAGGGCGTGCAGCTCGAGCTGCCGCCGCGGGTCCGTGGTCTCGGGCCGTACTGGACCGACCGGCCCGACCCGGCGGAGCACCGGCGGGCCCTGGTCGAGGCGCTGGCCGACGCGGCGCGTGACCGGCAGCGTGCGGCGGACCCCCTACGGTGAGGCCGTGACCGACCAGCTCCCCCCGCCCTTCGACCGGGCGCTCCCCATCGGCGACTACCTCGACCGGGTGGCCGCCGCGCTCATCCCGCTCGACGTCGTCCGGTCCCAGGTGTTCGCGGCCGTCTCCGTGTGCCGGGACGAGCTGACGCAGGGCCTGCTCGCCGAGGTCGGCGGCCGGTGGGGCCGGCCGTTCGCGCTGGGCGGGCTCGGCGGCCTCCCGTCGCTGGGGCGCACCGGGTGGCGGGCCTGCCTGTCGCACGTCCCCGACGTCGGCGGGCGCGGCCACCTCCTCGTGTTCGGGCTGCCCCACATCGGGCTCGACCCCGAGCGGCACCCCGGCCGCACGCTGCGACCGAACCAGGGGGCGCCGACCGCCACGTGCGGCGCGCTCGCCGCCCTGTTCGCGTCGCTCGCCGACGGTGCACCGCCGCCCGAGCCGCTGCCCGAGGGCCTGGACGACCACGAGGCCCAACGGCTGCGCCGGCTGGTGGACGACGTCGGCGGCGGCGCCCCGGGCGACCTCGTCGAGCTCACGATGCGCGCGGCCGCCGCGGTCGAGGCCGAGATGTGGTCCGAGCTCGAGGCGCTCGAGGCCTGGCGCGACATGGACGTCATCGTGTGCTGCGGCGTGCAGGTGCACGTCCAGGGCGACGTCGACCACGTGATCCCGACCGGTTCGTCGGTGCAGCGCGCCGACGGCGCCCGCCGACCGCTCACCCTCTGACGCCCCTTCTGTGCTGCGCGACCGCCGGCATTACCGCGGG
>JAEVZA010000229.1 GCA_023392475.1 Actinomycetes bacterium
GGGCAGCTTGCGCAGGTCGAGACGGCGGTTGGCGGTGGCGGCATCGACCTCCACCGGGATGCGCGCCGCGGCGTCGCGCACCTCGGGCGGTGGCGGAGCGGCGCGGTCGGCGCGTCGGGCGGCGTTCATGGGGTGTCGTGCTCCGGTCGTCGGTCGGTGCTCAGCGGAAGACCGGGATGCTCTGGAACGGCTCGCCCTGGACGAGCGTCGACTCGGCGCCGTCGGTGCCGACGGGCACCTCGCCGATCAGCGTCACCCGGTGCAGCACGCGGTCGACGTCGAGGTGGTCGATGTCCTGCGGCCCGAGGTGCGACGTGGCCCGGTTGTCCCAGAACAGGACGGTGCCCGGGTCCCAGCGGAACCGCACCGTGTACGCCGGGCGGGTGAGCTCGGTGAACAGCAGGCCGAGGAGGGCGTCGGACTCCTCCTGTCGCAGGCCGAGGATCCGGGAGGTGAACCCGGGGTTCACGAACAGGGCCCGTTCGCCGGTGTGCGGGTGGACCCGAACGACGGGGTGGTGCGCGACCAGCTGCTTGTCCTGGATCACCGGCGTGGTGGCGACGCCCTTGCGGGCGAAGCCCGCGCCGTAGCGGTGCTCGGCCCGGAGGCCGTCGAGGAAGGACCGCAACGTCGGCGACAGGCCCTCGTACGCGGCGACGAGGTTCGTGAACGTGGTGTCGCCACCGAACTCGGGGACGACCTCGGCGCGGAGCACGGACGCGGCCGGCGGGTTGACCGCCGGCGTGACGTCCGTGTGCCACTGGTTCGTGTACGAGTAGCGCTTGCGGATCTGCTTCGCCGCGTCACCGGTGAGGCCGTACTGCTGGGCGTACCGCTCGGGCGAGACCGTGTAGATCTCGGGGAAGCCCTCGGGCGGGTCGTCGTCGTACGGGTGCGCGTACGTGAGGTCCCCGAACTGGCGGGCGAACTCGATCTGCTCGCGGTGGCCGATGCGCTGGCCCCGGAACACGAGCACCTTCCACCGGTCGAGGGCGTCGCCGATCACGGCCCGGTGCTCGGGCGGGAGCGGGCGGGACAGGTCGACGCCGTCGACCTGCGCGCCGGTGTGCCCGGTCAACGGGCGGACCGCCGGCTCGGCCGGGGTCTCGACCCACTCGAGCGTGGTGGGGTCGTCGAGGGCGCTCATCGGGTCGGCCCCACGGGCTCGTCGCCGCGCAGCGTGACGCGCTGGATCACGCGGTGCTGGTCGCCGAAGTCGCCGACCACGGCGTGCTGGGTGGCCCGGTTGTCCCAGAAGCCGATCGTCCCGGGCGTCCAGTGGTAGCGGACGGTGAACTCGGGTCGGACGGCGTGCTGGTGCAGGAACGCGAGCAGCGCGTCGCTCTCCGGCCGGCTGAGCTCGACGACGTGCGACGTGAAGCCGGGGTTGACGAAGAGCGCCTCCTCGCCGGTCTCCGGGTGCACCCGGACGACGGGGTGCTCGACCGGGTCGAGGGAGACCACCCGCTCGCCCTCCCAGCGGCCCTCGCCGACGAGGTCGAAGATCGGCTGGAACTGCGCGCGGCCGTCGTGCACCGCGGTGAGGCCCCGGAGGTGGTCCTGCAGCGCCGGGCTCAGGGCCTCGAAGGCCGCGACCTGGTTGGAGAACAGCGTGTCGCCGCCCGACGGCGGCACGTGGACGGCGCGGAGGATCGAGCCGAGGGGCGGCCTCTCGACGAACGTGACGTCGGTGTGCCAGTGCACGCCGCGGTCGCGGGTCGAGACGTCGCCGTAGCTCCGGTACAGCTCGTTGGCCGCCGTGTAGTCGATCTCGAAGACCTCGGGGACCCCGTCGATCCCGGGGATGACCGGGTGGCCCTCGGTGGGCTCGCCGAAGCGGCGGGCGAAGTCGAGGTGCTCGGACGGCTCCAGGTGCTGGCCGGGGAAGAAGACGACCTTGCGCTCGAGCCAGGTCCGGCGGATCGCCGCGACCTCGCCGTCGGTGAGGTCTCGGACGTCCAGTCCGCGGATCTCGGCGCCCGTGGCGCCGGCCAGCGGGTGGACGTCGAGGACGACGTCGCTCCCGCTCCGGCCGGTCGTGTCGGACGGCGGTTGCTCGGTGATGGTCACGGGGTGCTCCTGTCTCGGTCGCTGTCGGTGGTGTCGCTGTCGGTGCTGTCGGTGGTGTCGCTGTCGGTGCTGTCGCGGTGCGTGGTGCCGGCGTCGACGTGGTGGCCCTCGACGGACTCGTCCACGCCCAGCTCGGCGAGCAGGCGGGTCCGCAGGTCCGTGAACGCCGGGTCGCCGCGCCGCCGTGGGTCGGCCACGCCCACGCGGACGTCGAGCGAGATCGCCCCGTCGGTGAGGACGAGCACGCGGTCGGCGAGGAGGATCGCCTCGTCGACGTCGTGGGTCACCAGGAGGACCGCGGGGTGGTGGCGCGCGCACAGCTGCTGCACGAGGGCGTGCATGCGGATGCGGGTGAGCGCGTCGAGCGCGCCGAAGGGCTCGTCGAGGAGCAGCAGGTCGGGCGAGCGGACCAGCGCCCGTGCGAGCGCGGCGCGCTGCGCCTCGCCGCCCGACAGCGTCTTCGGCCACGCGTCGGCGTGGTCGGCGAGGCCGACCTCCTCGAGCGCGGCGCGCCCTCGCCCGGCGGGGTCGTCGTCGCGGAGCCCGAGGACCACGTTGTCGAGCACGGAGGCCCACGGGAGGAGGCGGGCGTCCTGGAACACGACCGAACGCCGGACGGGGACCTGGATGCTCCCGGTCACGCCGTCGTCGAGGCCGGCGAGGGCGCGCAGGAACGTGCTCTTCCCGGAGCCGCTGCGACCGAGCAGGGCGACGAACTCGCCGGGGCGGATCGAGACGTCGAGCCCGTGGAGGACCTCGCGGCCGGCGAACGTCCGGCGCACGTCGGCGGCGCGGACCGCGAGGCCGGCCGCCGGGACCTCGCCCGCTCCGCCCGCTCCCGTCCGCCGTGCCGCCCCGTCCTGCGTGGTCGCGTCGGCGGAGACGTCGGTGCGGGCGGTGTCGGCGCGGTCGATCTCGGTGTGGTCCGTGTCGATGGCGGTCATGCGGTCACCGTCCCGGCTGCCAGCGCAGCAGTCGTCGTTCGAGGCCACGGACGAGGGCGTCGGAGAGCAGCCCCAGGACCGCGTAGGTGACGAGACCGACGACGATGACGTCGGTCTGGAAGAACACCTGGGCGCGGGTCATGAGGTAGCCGATGCCGCTCGTGGCGTTGATCTGCTCGGCGAACACGAGCAGGAGCCACGCGATCGCGGTGGCGAGCCGGAGCCCGACGAGGAAGCCGGGGAGCGCGCCCGGGAGGACGACGCGGCGGACGAGCTCGCGCCGCGTCAGCCCGACCGTGTCGGCGAGCTCACGCCACCTGGGGTCGAGGCTCTTGATGGCCGAGCTCGTGTTCACGTACACGGGGAACGCGACGCCGAGCACGATGAGCGACACCTTCACGGTCTCGCCGACGCCGAGCCACACGACGAGGAGCGGCTGCAGGGCGATGATCGGCACGAACCGGAGCATCTGCACGTTGGCGTCCACGAGGTCGTCGCCGAGGCGGGACAGCCCGGCGGCCAGGGCGAGGGCGGTGCCGATCGGGACGCCGATCGCCATGCCCCAGAGCACCCGCTGCAGCGAGGCCCAGAGGGACGACGTCAGCGTGCCGTCCCGCACCAGGTCCCAGCCGGCGGTCAGCACGGTCGAGGGCCCGGCGAGGACGTCGGTGCTGATCCAGCCCGCGCTGGCGGCGAGCTCCCAGACGGCGAACAGGAGCACGACGCCGAGGAGCCGCTCCAGGCCGCGGGGGAGCCGCCAGGCGGCGCGGGAGGTGCCCGGCGCCGCGCCCGTGCGCAGCTCGACGAGCTCGACCGTGCTCATGAGCCGGCCTGCTGGCGGTCGGCTGCCTGCTCGGCGGTCCGCTGCACGAGGGCGTTGAACCGGGTGTCCCACTCCTGGGACGTGTCGATCTTCGAGGGGATCTGACCGGCGGCGTGGAACCGGTCGGCGAGCTCCTGCTGCGGCGTCGCGACGTCACCCGGCAGCGACAGGAACGTCGTCCTCCCGGTGCTGTCCGCCAGCTCGAGCGCCCGTTGCGGGGTCAGGTGGTACTGCTT
This sequence comes from Actinomycetes bacterium, assembly GCA_023392475.1. Taxonomy (GTDB): domain Bacteria; phylum Actinomycetota; class Acidimicrobiia; order Acidimicrobiales; family Microtrichaceae; genus JAEVZA01. Next base: position 4,074 of record JAEVZA010000229.1, read on the forward strand.
GGCGAAGATCGAGTCGGCGAGCACCTCCTCGTGCGCGGCGAGCCAGGCGTACGCCTTGACGAGCCGGGTCACGTAGTCGGCGACGGCGGCCGACCGGGCTCGGTCGTCGAGTGCCTCCCTGCTCGCGATCAGGAAGGCGCCGCGGTCGGTGATGTCGTCGGCCTTCGCGACGAGGTGGCCGCCGGGCGTGTCGGCGAGGAACCCGCTGATCAGCGGTTCGGTGGAGAGCCCGGCATCCGCGGAGCCGCTCTTGAGCGTGGAGGCGATCTGCGTGATGGGCACGTCGACGGTCGTGATGTCGCTGGGGCTCAGGCCCTCGCGGTCGAGCGCGGTGAGCACGGCGGCCTCGGCGGAGGTCCCGCGCTGGTAGGCGACCCGCTTGCCCTCGAGGTCCTTCCAGCTCCGGATCGACGGGTCGGCGCTGATCAGGCCGCCGAGCCCGTGCTCCGGGGCCCACCCGGCGACGGCCACGATCTGCTGGCCGGCGGCCTGGGCGAAGATCAGCGGCGTGCTGGCCACGAAGCCGGTGTCGATCGCCCCGCCCTGGAAGGCCTGGAGCATCGGGGGGCCGCCGATGAAGTTGGCGTACTCCACCTGGTAGGGGAGGTCGCGATCCTGGCCGCTCGCCGCCAGGATCGTCTTGAGGTAGTCGAGCTGGTCGCCGACGTGCAGCACCGTCCCCGGCGGCACCTTCGCGAGCGCCGTGACGGCCTCGGCCGTCGTCGTCGGACCGCTCGGCGTCCCGGACCGCGTGGAGGCGTCCTTCGCGCACGCGCTCACCGCCAGGAGCAGGGCGGCGGCGAGGACGGCGAGGGCCGTCCGGTGCGGGGGGAGGCGGTGGGACGTGGGCACGGTGGCGCCTTTCAGGTAAAGCTGACCGGAATGGTCAGGTTTTAGCCCGGACGTCGGCGGTCGTCCAACGGACGCATGTCACAACGCCTCGCCCGGAGGCGCGCGCGGGCCCGCCCCGAGCCGTGCCCACCGCACGCTTCGTCCGCGCCTTCCGTCGTCAGACGACGGGAAGCGCGGACAGAACGAGGGAGGGACGGCGGGGGCGGGTGCTAGCGGGCGAGGAGGCGGCCGACGGCGCCCATGAGCTCGTCGGCCTGGTCCTCGGGAGCGGCGGGGCCGCCGTGGCCGCCGGCCAGGCAGTGGCGGGCGTGGCCGTCGAGCAGCCCGAGCGCGACCTTGTCGAGCGCAGCGCGGATGGCGCTGATCTGCGTGAGGACGTCGATGCAGTAGCGGTCGTCCTCGACCATCCCCTTCACCCCGCGGACCTGGCCCTCGATGCGCGAGAGCCGCGCCTGCAGCTGGTCCTTCGTGGCGGTGTAGCCGCGCTCGGCCATGGGTCCGTCCTCCGCTCGTCGTGCCTGCGGATCAGGATACCGGTATGGGGTATCGAGCACCCCGGCAACCGTGAGCCGACACCACAACCCGACCCCGCGACCGCGAGGCTCACCGCATGAGCCGAACGGGACGACCGGATGCGCCCCGGGCGGTGGCAAGGTGGCGGGACGTCGCCCATGGGAGCGTGGGTCGCAGGGTGCCGGGCGGCTCGAACGGGAGAGGAAGGATGGCGACGGCAGTGCCGTCACCAGGTGTCCGAGCCACCCGGCACCCCGCATTCTGCCCGTCGCGTCGGTCCTGATCCGTCACCCGCCACGGGACGGCTCAGGTTCGTCGTGGTCCTGGAGCCAGGCCAGCCGGGGCGTCACGACCCGGAGGACGAGGTCGCCGAGGGCCCGGCGCTCCGCCGCCGACAACGGCCCGAGCAGGTCGGCCTCCGCCTCGCGGGCGAGCGAGGTGGCCTTGCCGAGCCGGCGCCGACCCGTCGCCGTGAGCCCGAGCACGTACCGGCGGCGGTCGGCCGGGTCCCGGTCGCGCCGGGCCAGGTCGCGCTCCTCGAGCTCGTCGACGATCTGGCCGATCAGCGTCGGGTCGAGCCCCATCCTGCGGGCGAGGTCCTGCTGCGACAGCGGGTCCGCGTCGATGAACGCCAGCACGAGGAACTGCCGCGGGGTGAGGTCGACGGCGTCCAGCGCGTCGTCGAACGCCTGCTGGCTCAGCACCCCGGCCTTGTAGAGGAGGTACCCGGGTTGCACCGTGATCTCGGGTCGATCGCCCATCCGCACAGGGTAGCGATCCCTGGAAGGTCCCGATGATCCACGAACAAGATGATCGATGTTCAGGATCATCGGCCCTTCCGATCATCGGCAGTGCCGAGTAACCTGTGGGTCATGACCACGAGACGCACCACCCGGGCCGGGCTCCAGATCCCGAACTTCACCTACCCCGACGTCGCCAACGAGGACCTGTTCGAGCGGGTCGCGGAGATCGCCACCACCGGCGAGCGCGCCGGCTTCGACACCGTGTTCGTGATGGACCACTTCTTCCAGCTGCCGCTGCTGGGCCCGCCGCACCACGAGATGTTCGAGGCGTACACGCTGCTCGGCGCCCTCGCAGCCCGCACCGCGACCGCCCGCCTCGGCACGCTCGTCACCGGCGTGACCTACCGGGAGCCGGCGATCCTGGCCAAGCAGGTGACCGCGCTCGACGTCATCTCCCGCGGCCGCGCGCTCCTCGGCATCGGCGCGGCGTGGTTCGACGTGGAGCACGAGGCGCTCGGCGTGGAGTTCCCGCCGGTCGCCGAGCGCTTCGAGCACCTCGAGGACGCGCTCCGCATCTGCCGGGCCATGTTCACCGAGGAGGGGGCCACCGTCTCCGGCACCCACCACAGCGTCGCCGGCGCCTTCAACGTGCCGCCGCCCGTGCAGGACGGCGGTCCGCCGATCCTGATCGGCGGCGCGGGCGAGCGGAAGACGTTCCGCATGGCGGCGCAGTACGCCGACGAGCTCAACGTGATCGCCGGGTTCGACGAGCTCCCGGGCAAGCTCGCCGCCCTGCAGCGCCACCTGGACGACCTCGGTCGCGACCGGTCCGACATCGCCGTCTCCACGCTCGCCTTCCTGGTGCCGGGCCAGACGCACGCCGAGGCCGAGACCGCGCTCCACGACTTCGCACGACGCCTCGGCATCGACGACCCGGCCGCCTTCTACGACAGCGAGGCCGGCAAGGGCGTGCTCGCCCGCGTGATCTGGGGCGATCCCGACGAGGTCGCGAAGCAGGCGTCCGACGTCCTCGCCGCCGGGCTCGACGGGTTGGTCGTCAACCTGCCGGCGAACGGGCACGACCTCGGCATCGTGTCGCTGGCCGGCGACATCATCACGAGCGTCGTCGGCGCGGCCTGAGCGGCCGCCACGTCCGGAGCCCCTCGCCGCGTCCGCGGTGCGCTCGCGCCCGGCCCGCAGCCCCCCGACGGGATCGCCGTCAGCCGACGGCGGTCCCGGGCGGGCGCTCGTCCTCGTCGCCCGCGCGCAGCCCGTCGAGCAGGGCGGTACGGGCACGGGCGACGCGGGACCGGATCGTGCCGATCGGGCACCCGCAGATGCGCGCCGCGTCCTCGTAGGAGAGCTCGAGGTCCTGCGTGAGCACGAAGGCCACGGCCTGGTCCGGGTCGATGCGGGCGATCAGGTCGTCGACGTCTGCCCGGTGGTCGGCCGCCGTCACGCCGGCGGGGCGCGGGAGCCGCGCGTCGATGTCCGCACGGCGCACGCGGCGGCGGACGGCGTCCGCGCAGACGTGGCGTGCGATCGACAGGAGCCACACCACGACCGGCGCCTCGCCCCGGAAGTGGGGGAGCGAGCGCAGGGCGCGGAGGTAGGTCTCCTGGGTGAGGTCGTCCGCCTCGGCCCGCGGGCCGAGCC
>JAEVZA010000344.1 GCA_023392475.1 Actinomycetes bacterium
CGGCAGCTCCGCGATCACGACCATCCGGGTGGGCCCGGTGCCGAGCCCGCGCTCGACGTCGAGCAGCAGGTCCCCGAGCTCCGCCATCGACGCCGGCCGGTCCGCCGGGTCGTGCGCCATCGCGCCCTCGATCACGTCGGCCAGCGGCCCGGGCACGCGGTCCCGGTCGAGCGTGCGCCGCTCCTGCCGCACGATCCGGGCGATCACGGTCAGCGGGCTCTCGTCGCTGTCGCCGTTGGCCGGTCGCCCGTCGACGATCTCGAACAGGGTGGAGGCCAGGCCGTAGACGTCGGTGCGCACGTTCGGCGTCGCGCCGTCGAACAGCTCGGGTGCCGCGTGCAGCGGCGTGAACACCTCGAGGCGCGACGACTCGGCGCTGCCGACCGCGAGGCGGGCGATGCCGAAGTCCGCGAGGGCGGGATCGCCCGCCGGGGACCACAGCACGTTCTGCGGCTTCACGTCGCCGTGGACGATGTGGTGGAGGTGCGCGGTCTCGAGCGCGCCGCACAGGCGGATGCCGATCGCCAGCCCGTCGGCGACGGGGAGCGCGCCGTCGCGGGCGAGCTGCTCCCCGAGGGTGCCGCCCGGCAGGTACTCCATGACGAGGTAGGGCCGGCCGTCCTCGGTCAGGCCGCCGTCGAAGACGGTCACGATGTCGGGGTGGCCGGTGAGGCGCCCGAGCGTGCGGCACTCGGTCTGGAAGAGCTTCGCCGCCACGTGGTCCCGCCCGGGCAGGTCGATCACCTTGACCGCGACGCGTCGACCGAACCGCTCCTGCGTGCCGACGTACACGGCGCTCGAGGCGCCGCGCCCGACCACGCGCTCGATCTGGACACCCGGGACCCCGGGGACACCGCTCACCGCACCAGACCCCTCCAACCGGGCCCAAGGGTAAGGAGGAAGGTGTGTCCGGCGCCACCCGTGAACGGCGTTCAGCTGAAGAGCGTTCAGGGGTCCTGGCGCCGCCGCCGGCGGCCGAGGGAGCGGGGCGGGCGGCCACGACGGCCGCCGGCGGCGATCAGCCCCAGCGAGGTTGGCGGTCGGGATCGACCCCGAGGCACATCTTCCCGATGAGCTCGTGCGCCAGGAACGTGTTCCCCGGGTGGAACCGGCCCATACGCACGTCGCGGAAGAGCTGCTCCATCCGGTTCCGCTTGAACGCCCCTGCCCCGCCGGTGAGGTCCATCGCGTGGTCCACGATCTCGAAGGCCCGGTCGATCACGAACGAGCGGGTGGCGACCAGCCGCACCGGCCAGTCCTCGTGCTCGACGCCGTTCGCCCAGTCGTCGCAGGTGCGCTCCAGCATGGCCTCGGCCGCGTCGTGGGCGATGCGCATGTCGGCGACCGCGTGCTGGACCTCGGGGTGGTCGGCCATCGAGCCGCCCATCGCGATCGAGTGGCGGTGGGGCATCGTCGACAGCGTGAGGTCGAGCGCCCGCTCGGCCGCCCCGAGGTAGGTGGCCGCGAAGCCCATGAGCGCCCAGGCGAAGATCGCGACCTGGAACGGCCCGGCACCCGCGAACCCGGCGGGGCACACGAGTGGCACGAGATCGTCGGGCACGAAGGCCCGGTCGATGATCGTGTCCTGGCTCTGGGTGGCCCGCATCCCGAGCGTGTCCCACGTCTCCATGATCTGGTAGCCCCGCGCCTCCCTCGGCAGGAAGCCGTGGACGATCTGCGGGTGCTCGGGGTCCGACGAGTCCATGGCGTGGAACCCGCCGTAGTCCCAGACCGGCGACAGGCTCCCGAAGATCTTGTGCCCCGAGATCTCCCAGCCGCCGTCGACCCGGTCCGCCGTGGCCACGGCGAGCAGCAGCGGGAGGTCGTTGCCGGGCTCGCCGTGGAGCGCGCAGAAGATGCGGCCCTCGGCGGCGCGCTCGAGGACGAACCGCATCGAGTCGTCGCCGGTCCGGGCCAGGTCGGTCGCCACGCCGCACCAGTAGCAGTGCATGTTCGTCGCCAGCGCGGTCGCCGGCGCGACGTACGCCAACCGGCGGACCAGACGCGCGTACGCGTCGAGCGCCAGCCCGGAGCCGCCGAGCTCCGTCGGCACCGTGCAGCGCGTGTACCCCGACGCGACGAGCTCCTCGAAGTCCTCGTCGAAGAAGCGGTTCTCCCGGTCGTACACGGGGGACCGCTCGTCGAAGCGGGCGAGCATGTCGTCGGTGAGCAGGTCGGCCGTGGTGATCGTGGACATGCGTCGCCTCCCAGTGCGCGCCGGGCAGGACGAGACCCCGACCGATCCAGCATCCGACTCGGTGCGCGCCGCGGCATCGGCTGAACGGCGTACCTGACTTCTGCGCGGGCGACCGGTCGGGGCCGGCGGTTCAGCCCGCGAGGTCGCCCAGCGCCGGGCGGACGAGCACCGAACCGACGTTGCCGTCGGGCACCTGGTGGACCTCGTGCAGCGTGGCCCCCGGGACGACCTCCAGCTCCACGTCGACGTCGCCGACCGCGTCGCTGGGCCGGGGCCAGGCCTCGGCGACGCCCACGAGGGCCGTCAGCGACGCCCACCCCCGGTCGATCGCGCCCTGGTCGGTGTCCGCCGGCGGGTCGTAGTCCGTCGGGTGCAGCTCGATCTGCACGACCTCGTCGCCGCTCGAGGTCATCGTGGCCCGCACGGCGCCGAACGGCGCGAGTCGCACCCACCGCACGCCGCGGATCTCGTCCCGGGGCAGGGCGGGCACGTTCAGGTTCAGCACGCTGCCGCGAGGTGCGTCGACGACGAGCGGCAGCGTCTCGACCGCGAGCTCGGCGGCCGCCGCCCACTGCCACGTCGGCGACACGTCGACGCTGACGGCGAGCCCGGAGATACCGAAGTTCTGCCCCGCCAGCGCGGCACCGACCGTGCCGGAGTGCAGCACGGACCGGCCGGTGTTGGCGCCCGCGTTGATGCCCGACACGACGAGGTCCGGCGCGTCCCCGAACGCACCGAGGCGCCCGGCGACGAGGCAGAGCGCCGGCGGCCCGTCCAGCGCCCAGGCGGCGATGGACGGGTCGCCCGGGATCTCGGCCCGCCGCACGTCCAGGTGGGTGTCGGGGTGGAGGGTGCCGATGGCGGCGCCGGCGCCGCTCCAGTCACGGGCCGGGGCGACGACGAGGACCTCGTGCTCCGTCGCTGCGAGGGACCGGGCGAGGACGTGGATGCCCTCCGACTCGATGCCGTCGTCGTTCGTGACCAGGATCCGCATCGGGACCACCTCCGTGCCCGAACGTACCCACCGCAGGTGGACGCCGGATGAACGCCCTCCGACCGTCCGTGGAGCCGCCCGCCGACTCGGACGGAGCTCCTGTGCGTACGGGACGCTGGACGTTCCGTACGCACAGGGTCCACGGTCAGGGCCCTGCGGTCAGCTCGTCGAGCTCCTGCTGGAGGGCGTCGCGGAGCCCGTCGAGGTCCGGGCAGGTGCCCGGGTCGGCGATGATCGTGATGCCGAGCACCCCGGCGTACGAGAGGACGGCGAACGAGGCCGTCACGTTCCCGGTGACCACGGCGATCGCCGAGACATCCCGGATCGGCGCGCCGAGGAGGTCCAGCACCTCCGCGGGCCCGCGCAGGTTGGTGACGAAGGTGTGCACGAGGTGCTGGTGGTCGATCGCCCAGCGGAAGAGGCCGAGGCGGGAGAGGGCGCGGAAGGCCGGCCCGAGCAGCGCCGCGGAGTCGTCGGTCGCGCCGAGCCGGGCCTCCCGCGTGGCCGCCGCGACCTCGGCCAGGCGCCGATCGGCCGGCCCCGTGCCCGGGACCTCGACCGGGACGGCGCTGACCTCGTTGCCGAGCCGTGCGGCGGTCGTGCCACGTCGGGCCGAGACCGGCATGGAGATCACGAAGCGCTCGACCCGCTCCCCGCGCCGCACGAGGGTCCGGTGCAGCGCCGCGGCGACCGCCGCCACGACCACGTCGTTGACGGTGGCACCGTGCGAGTGCGCCGCCCGCACCACGGCGTCCAGCTCGACGCGCACGACGGCCAGACGGCGATCGGCGCCCGTGGGGCGGTTGAGCGAGCAACGGGCGGCACGAGCACCCGTACCCCGGAGCCGGCCCATCGCCGTCGTGAGGCGCCGCAGCGAGGCCGGCGCGCCCTCGATCGCTCGCAGGCGGGAGCGCGTGGCGTCCACGAGCAGCTCCCGGTCCGACGGACGCGAGCGGGGGAACCCCGGCACCGGTCCGGCCAGCTGGTCGCCGTCCACGAGCGCGGCGAGCACCGCCAGCCCGCCGATGCCGTCGGCCAGGACGTGGTGGAAGGCGAGCACCACCGCCGCGCCGCCGTCGGGCAGCCCCGTCAGGACCACCGCTCGCCACAGCGGACGGTCGTCGGGGAGCCGGGTGGTCACGACGGTCGCGGCCGCCGCGAGCAGGGTGGCCTCGTCGGCCGGCGGGGGAGCGGCCCGGACGCTGACGTGCCGACGGACGTCGAACCCGACGTCGTCCACCCACACCGGCCGACCGCACCCGGGTGGGGTCCGCACCAGGTGCTGGCGGAGCCGTGGCACACCCTCGACCCGACGTCCCAGCTCCTCGACGGCCCGCTCGGGATCGAACCGGTCCGACCGTCCGAGCAGCAGCAGCGCGCCGACCTGCATCGGTGCGGCGCCGACGTCCGTCGCGAGCGAGACGGCGTCCTCGGCGGTCACCCGGTCGATCGGGGTGTGCAACGTGCCCATCCGGATCAGCGGAAGGGCTGGTTCCCGTAGCGGTCGAGGTGGACGACCTCGCCGATGGGCAGCCGCCGGGTGGGGCCGTAGCGGCCCTTCGCCCAGCCGATCGGGATGATGCACACCGGGTTCACCCGGCGCGGGAGGTCCAGGATCCGCCGGGCCTTCGGCACGTACCAGATGGGCAGCGTCTGGATCGACGCGCCGAGGCCGACTGCCCGGCAGCCGAGCAGGAGGTTCTGCACGGCCGGGAACACCGAGCCGTAGTAGGACGACACGGAGATCTGCGGCCGCCCGACCGGGCGGTGCTTGATGCCGCGGCGGTAGCAGGGGATGACGAACACCGGCAGGTCGGCGAAGTGCCGGGCCTGCCACTGGCCGGGGCGCATGTTGCGCAGCGCCTGCTCGTCGCCCTTGGCCATCCGTTCGACGATCGGGTCGAACGTCTTCCAGAGCGGTCGGTAGAGCGCGGCGAGGCGCTCCTTCTGCTCACGGGACTCGACCACGAGGTACGACCACTCCTGGGAGTCCGAGCTCGTGGGCGCCTTGAGCGACAGCTCGAGCAGCGGCAGGAGCACGTCGTGCGGGACGGGGTCCAGGTGGAGGCGGCGCACGGCGCGCTGGGTGCGCATCGCCTCCTGCATCGGCATGTCGAGCCCGGCGAGGGCGGCGTCGGGCTCGGGCGGGTGGAACTCGTCGGTGCTCACGGCGCGGAGCGTAGGGGGCCTCGAGATCTCCCGGCCCGGGCGACGGTCAGGCGGCGGCGGTGCGGAGCGCGTCGGCGACGCGCGCGACCTCGTCCGGTCCGAGCGGACCCGGCGCGCCGATCAGCTCGGCGAGGGAGCCGGGACGACCGACCCAGACGCCGTCGACCCGCACCGGCTCGTCCACGAGCTGCCAGCCGGCGTGCACGAGGCACACCCCGCCCTGCACCGGGACGTCGTCGTCGGCGACCGCGGTCGCCACCGGTCCGAGCCGCCACGTGAGCGCGTCGAGCACCCGCGTGCGGTCCCTGCCGCCGACGTGGAGCCGGATCTCGCTCCGGAAGAACCCGCCGACGTCGCGCGCCTCGACCGCGCCGCGGAGCCGGGGCTCGTCGATCAGCCAGACCCCCGACGGGGCGACGACCAGGTGGTCGGTGGTCGCGTCGGTCCTGGTCCGCTCGGGGCGCCGCACGACCTCGACGCCGTCGCCGAGGGTGGCGAGCGCGGCGGCGAGGGAGCGATCCGACGGGTCGGTGCCGTCGGTCGGCAACCGGTCGGCGAGCAGCGCGGCGACCGCGCCCGACGAGGAGC
>JAEVZA010000408.1 GCA_023392475.1 Actinomycetes bacterium
CCCCGACCGGAGCGGTCAGGTTCCCGGGTCCACCACGGCGGCGGGCGGGGGCCCGAACCGGCGCAGCGCGAAGTCGCGCAGCCCGAGGACCCGCGCCCGGGCGTCGAACACCGGCGGCCGCGTGCCCGGGTCGCGCAGGCCCCGCGCCACCTGCAGCAACGTGATCCCGGCCCGGATGGAGGCGTGGTACCAGCCGCTCAGCTCCTGGACGAGCAGGAGCGTGTTCCGGGTCTGGAGGTAGTCCACGATCGCCACGGACGAGCCCAGGTGGAGGTTCTGGACGCGGGCGCCCCGCACGAGCCCGACCCGCCACCCGGCGCGGCGCACCCGCAGCGCGAGGTCCGCCTCCTCGCAGTACGAGAAGTAGCGCTCGTCGAACACGCCCACCTCCTCGAGGGCGCTGCGGCGCAGCAGCATGAGCGTGCCGTGCGGGTAGTCGACCGCCTCCCAGCGCGTGCCCCCGTCGGCGGGCGGCTCCTCGCCCGCCGGCACGACCATGCCGCCGAAGTACGGGTCGATCACGGGCACCATGCCGTCGCCGACGTCCGCGCACATGAGCCCCGCGAGCGGCTCGTCGGCCGCGGCCCGCAGCAGCGCCGCCAGGCACCCCGGGTGCGGGTCCACGTCATGCGGGGCGAGCGCCACCCACTCGCCGTCGTCGGGGCGGCCGAGGAAGCGGCGCAGCCCGATGTTGGCGCCGGGACCGAACCCGCTGTTGCGCTCGGACTCCACCAGCTCGACGGCGTCGTCCCCCGCGTCCGCCGGCACGGCGGCGGGCAACCCCTCGCGCAGCCGGGCCAGCGCGTCGGGCGAGGAGGCGTTGTCCACGACGGTCACCCGCACCGGCACCTCGCGCCGCAGGAAGCGCGTGACGGTGCGGAGGCAGTCCTCGGGCTGGTTCCAGTGGACGACCACGACCCGCAGCGGCGGGCCGGACGACGGGTCCACCCCGGTCAGGTCAGCGGGCGGTCGGTCGGCCGGACCGGCGCCGGGAGGTCGGTCTCGCCCATCAGGAACTCGTCGACGGCGGCGGCGCAGGATCGGCCCTCGGCGATCGCCCACACGATGAGGCTCTGACCGCGGCCGGCGTCGCCGCACACGTAGACGCCCGGCTCGGTGGTCGCCCACGCGGCGTCCCGGACCACGTTGCCGCGCTCGTCGATCTCCACGCCGAGCTCGTCGAGCAGGCCGCCGCGGTCGGGACCGACGAAGCCCATGGCGAGCAGGACGAGGTCCACCTCGAGCTCGCGCTCGGTGCCCTCGACCGGCTCGAACGTCGGCCGGCCGTCGACGACCTTCGACTCGACGTCGACCATGCGGAGGGCGCGCACGCGGCCGTGGTCGTCGGGCAGGAACTCCAGCGTGTTGACGGCGTAGACGCGCTCGCCGCCCTCCTCGTGGGCCGAGGAGACCTTGTAGCTGAACGGGTACGTCGGCCACGGGTTCGCGTCGGGGCGGCCGTCGGGCGGCCGGGGCATGATCTCGAACTGGTACACGACCTCGGCGCCCTGGCGGTGCGCCGTGCCGAGGCAGTCGGCACCGGTGTCGCCGCCGCCGATGATCACGACCTTGCGGCCGCCGGCGTGGATCGGCACGTCGTCGACGCCGAGGTCGCCCTCCTGCGCCCGGTTCGCCCAGGGCAGGTACTCCATCGCCTGGTGGATGCCGTCGAACTCCCGGCCGGCGATCGGGAGGTCCCGCGCGGTCGTAGACCCGGTGGCGATGACCACGGCGTCGTGGTCGCGGCGCAGCTTCTCGACGGTGATGTCGCGGCCGACGTCGACCTTGGTGCGGAACTCGGTGCCCTCGGCGCGCATCTGGGCGAGGCGCCGCTCGAGGATCCGCTTCTCCATCTTGAACTCGGGGATGCCGTAGCGCAGCAGCCCGCCGATGCGGTCCGCGCGCTCGTAGACGATCACCTGGTGCCCGGCGCGGGTCAGCTGCTGGGCGGCGGCGAGCCCGGCCGGACCCGAGCCGATGACGGCGACCTTCTTGCCGGTGAACCGGCTCGCCCGCACCGGCGCGATCCAGTTCTCGTCCCAGGCCCGGTCGATGATCGTGACCTCGACCTGCTTGATCGTGACCGGGTCCTGGTTGATGCCGAGGACGCACGCGGACTCGCACGGCGCCGGGCACAGGCGTCCGGTGAACTCCGGGAAGTTGTTCGTGGCGTGGAGCCGCTCGATGGCGTCGCGCCAGCGGTCCTTGTACACGAGGTCGTTCCAGTCGGGGATGATGTTCCCGAGCGGGCACCCGTTGTTGCAGAACGGGATGCCGCAGTCCATGCACCGGCTGGCCTGGCGCTGCAGGTCCTCGGTCGGGAACTCCTCGTAGACCTCGTTCCAGTCCAGGAGGCGCACGGGGACCGGTCGCCGCGTCGGCAGCTTGCGGTCGTGCTTCAGGAAGCCCTTGACGTCACCCATTTGCGTCGGAACCGTTCTCTCTCTGCCTCGTGTGCGGCTGACTCAGGCCGGCTGGCTCGCGGCCATGATCGTCTCGACGACGTCGAGGCCCTCGGCCTCGGCGCGTGCCGTGGCCTCGAGCACCCGCTTGAAGTCGTTCGGCATGACCTTGCGGAAGTGCGCGAGCGCGTCGTCCCAGTCGTCGAGCAGGCGCTGCGCGACCGGCGAGCCGGTCTCGTCGCGGTGCAGCGTGACCAGGCGCAGCAGCTCCTCGCGGTCGGGCGCCTCGAGCTCGGCGAGGGCGACCATCTCGTAGTTCACTCGCTCGGGGAACGAGCCGTCGGCGTCGTGCACGTAGGCGATGCCGCCCGACATGCCGGCGCCGAAGTTCCGGCCCGTCCGGCCGAGCACCACCACCCGGCCGCCGGTCATGTACTCGCAGCCGTGGTCGCCCACGCCCTCGACGACGGCGGTGGCGCCGGAGTTGCGGACGCAGAACCGCTCGCCGACCACGCCCCGGAGATGCACCTCACCGGCCGTCGCCCCGTAGAGGATGACGTTGCCGGCGACGATGTTGTCCTCGGCCACGAAGCCCTCGTGGGAGTCCTCCGGCGGCCGGACGACGATGCGCCCGCCCGACAGGCCCTTGCCGACGTAGTCGTTCGCGTCGCCGGAGAGGCGCAGCGTCACGCCCCGGGGCACGAAGGCGCCGAAGCTGTTGCCGGCTGAGCCCTCGAAGTCGATCACGATCGTGTCGTCGGGCAGGCCGGCGCCGCCGTACCGCTTGGACAGCTCGTGGCCGAGCATCGTGCCGACCGTGCGGTTCACGTTGCGGATCGGCAGCTGCAGGTGGACCGGCGTGCCCGACTCCAAGGCCTCGGCGCACTCGTCGATGAGCGTGAGGTCGAGCGCCTTGTCCAGGCCGTGGTCCTGCTCCCGCACGTGGTGGAGGTGGTCGCTCCCCCACGGCTGGACGACGTGCAGGATCGGGCTGAGGTCCAGGCCCTGCGCCTTCCAGTGGTCGACCGCTGCGGTGACGTCGAGGAGCTCGGCGTGGCCGATCGCCTCCTCGACGTTGCGGAACCCGAGCTGGGCGAGCAGCTCGCGCACCTCCTCGGCGATGAACAGCATGAAGTTCTCGACGAACTCGGGCTTGCCGGTGAACCGGGAGCGCAGCTCCGGGTTCTGCGTGGCGATGCCGACCGGGCACGTGTCCAGGTGGCAGACGCGCATCATGATGCAGCCCGACACGACGAGCGGCGCCGTGGCGAAGCCGAACTCCTCGGCGCCGAGGAGCGCGCCGATCACGACGTCGCGGCCGGTCTTCAGCTGGCCGTCGACCTGCACGACGATGCGGTCGCGCAGCCCGTTGAGCACGAGCGTCTGCTGCGTCTCCGCGAGGCCGAGCTCCCACGGCGCACCGGCGTGCTTGATCGACGTGAGCGGGCTCGCCCCCGTGCCCCCGTCGTGGCCCGAGATGAGCACGACGTCGGACTTCGCCTTGGCCACGCCCGCGGCGACGGTGCCCACGCCGACCTCGGCCACGAGCTTCACGTGCACGCGGGCCGACGGGTTCGCGTTCTTGAGGTCGTGGATGAGCTGGGCGAGGTCCTCGATCGAGTAGATGTCGTGGTGCGGCGGCGGCGAGATGAGCCCCACGCCGGGCGTGGAGTACCGGGTGCCGGCGATCCACGGGTACACCTTGTGGCCGGGCAGCTGGCCGCCCTCGCCGGGCTTCGCGCCCTGCGCCATCTTGATCTGGATGTCGTCGGAGTTCGTCAGGTACTCCGCCGTCACGCCGAAGCGCCCCGACGCGACCTGCTTGATCGACGACCGCCGCAGGTCCCCGTGCTCGTCGGGCGTGAACCGGATCGGATCCTCGCCGCCCTCACCCGTGTTCGACTTGGCGCCGAGCCGGTTCATGGCGATGGCGAGGTTCTCGTGCGCCTCCGCGGAGATCGAGCCGTAGCTCATGGCTCCGGTGGAGAAGCGCTTGACGATCTCCGAGGCGGGCTCGACCTCGTCGATCGGCACCGGCGGGCGCTCGCCGTCCTTGAACCGGAACAGTCCGCGGAGCGTGGCGAGGTGCTCGGACTGGTCGTCCACGAGCTTCGTGTACTCCTTGAACACCTCGTACTGGCCGGTGCGCGTGGAGTGCTGGAGCTTGAACACCGTCTTCGGGTTGAAGAGGTGGTACTCGCCCTCGCGCCGCCACTGGTACTCGCCGCCGTAGTCGAGGTCGCGGTGCGCGGCCTCCTCCTTGCGCAGCGGGTAGGCGCGGGCGTGGCGCCGGCGCACCTCCTCGGCCACCTCGTCGAGCCCGATGCCGCCGAGGCGGCTGACGGTGCCGGTGAAGTACTCGTCGACGATGTCGGGTCCGAGGCCGATGGCCTCGAAGATCTGGGCACCGGTGTACGACGCGACCGTCGAGATGCCCATCTTGGACATGATCTTGAGGATGCCCTTGCCGGCGGCCTTGATGTAGTTCTGGACCGCGGCCTCGTAGTCGGTGACCGTCGTGGCCCGCTCGGTGATCATGTGCTCGATCGAGTCGAACGCCAGGTACGGGTTGATCGCCGCGGCGCCGAAGCCGAGGAGCAGCCCGAAGTGGTGCACCTCGCGGGCCTCGCCGGTCTCGATGATGAGGCCGACCTGCGTACGCGTCTTCTCGCGGATCAGGTGGTGGTGCACCGCCGCCGTGGCGAGCAGCATCGGCACCGGCGCGAGGTCCTCGTTCGACAGCTCGTCGGTCAGGACGATGATGTTGGCGCCGTCCTCGATGGCCTCCGACACCTCGGAGCGGATGCGGTCGAGGGCGCGCTTGAGGCCCGTGCCGCCGGAGAACGCCGGGTAGAGGCAGCGCACCGTGCGGGCCTGGAAGTGCGGGTCCGCCTCCTCGATGTGCTTGATGCGCTCCAGGCTGTCGTTGTCCAGGATCGGGTGCGGCAGCTCGAGCAGGTGGCAGGACTCGGGGCCGGGGTCGAGGAGGTTGCCCTCCGGCCCGACGACCTTCGACAGCGACGTCACGAGCTCCTCGCGGATGGCGTCGAGCGGCGGGTTCGTGACCTGGGCGAACAGCTGCTTGAAGTAGTCGTAGACGAGCCGGGGCCGGTCCGACAGCACGGCGAGCGGCGTGTCGGTGCCCATCGAACCGAGGGCCTCGCCGCCGGTGCGGGCCATCGGCTCCACGAGGAGCCGGAGGTCCTCGTGCGTGTAGCCGAAGGTCTGCTGCTCGCGGATGACGTCCCGTGCCTGCTCCCGCAGGTGCTGGACCGGCGGCAGCTTGCCGAGGTGGACGAGGCGCTCGTCGAGCCACTCCCCGTACGGGTGCGCCGCGGCGAGCTCGCGCTTGATCTCGTCGTCGTCGATGATCCGGCCCTGCGACGTGTCGATCAGGAACATGCGGCCGGGCTGGAGCCGACCCTTCTTGATCACGCGCTCCGGCTCGATGGCGAGGGTGCCGACCTCGGAGGCCATGACGACCAGGCCGTCGTCGCACACCCAGTAGCGGGACGGGCGGAGGCCGTTGCGGTCGAGCACCGCACCCACGACCGTGCCGTCGGTGAACGTCACCGACGCGGGGCCGTCCCACGGCTCCATGATGCAGGCGTGGAACCGGTAGAAGTCCCGGACCGCCGGGTCCATGTCCGTGTGCCGCTCCCACGCCTCCGGGATCATCATCAGCATGGCGTGGGGCAGCGAGTAGCCGCCGAGGTGCAGGAGCTCGAGCACCTCGTCGAGGCGGGCCGTGTCCGAGGAGCCCGGCGTGCAGATCGGGAAGATCCGCTCGAGGGCGGCGTCGGCGCCGGCGGGCAGCAGGTCGGAGCGGAGCAGCGCCTCGCGCGCACGCATCCAGTTCTGGTTGCCCTGCACCGTGTTGATCTCGCCGTTGTGCGCCACGTAGCGGTACGGGTGCGCGAGCGGCCACGACGGGAAGGTGTTCGTCGAGAACCGGGAGTGCACCAGCGCCAGCGCCGACTCGAAGCGCTCGTCGGCCAGGTCGGGGAAGAACTCACCGAGCTGCGGCGTGGTGAGCATGCCCTTGTAGACGAGCGTGCGCGACGACAGCGACGGGAAGTACACCGCCGGGTCGCCGTCGGCCGTGAGGATCTCGTGCTCGGTGCGCTTGCGCACCACGTAGGCCAGGCGGTCGAGCTCGAGGCCGGCGCGGCCGCCGACGAGGTCCGCGAGGAAGAGCTGGCGGAACGTCGGCAGGACGCCGAGCGCCGTGTCGCCGATCATCGACGGGTCGATCGGCACGTCGCGCCAGCCGAGGACCTCCACGCCCTCCTCGGCGCAGATCTTCTCGATGCCGGCCGCGGCGGCGTCGGCCGCCGCGCCCTCGCCCGGCAGGAACCCGACGCCCACGGCGTAGCTGCCGGCGGCCGGCAGGTCGAACGGGGTGACGGCCCGCAGGAACCCGTCGGGGACCTGCACGAGGATGCCGGCGCCGTCGCCGGTGTTCTCCTCGGCGCCCTTGGCGCCGCGGTGGTCCAGGTTGCACAGCGAGGTCAGGCCCTTGTCCACCAGGTCGTGGCTGGCCCGCCCGTGGAGGTCGACGACGAACGAGACGCCGCAGGCGTCGTGCTCGAGGTCGGGGTGGTAGAGGCCGACCGGACCGGGTCGGCCCCCGGGGCTGCGGAGGGTCATGGTGCTCCTGTTGCGGTGCACCCGGCACGGCCGGGTGACGTGGTCTGGAACGGGACGGCGGGGACCCTGGGGTCCGTCCGGCCCGAGCAGTCGACGTTGACTGCAACAGCTGCGCTGCAGCGCCGTGGCGGCGCGACCCGCCGAGAGCGGTCAGGTCACGATAGCCGCGCCATGACCCGGCCCCCAAAGCACATTGCTCTAGGTTGCGGCCGTGCCGACCCGTCCCGAGAAGGCCCGACCGACCGCCCGTCCGACCGCCCGGGCGCCCGCCGCCGTGGTCCTCGTGGCCCTGGCGGCGCTGGCCGTGGCCTGCGGCGGCGACGAC
>JAEVZA010000150.1 GCA_023392475.1 Actinomycetes bacterium
CGGGAAGGGCGCGATGCCGGGCCAGTCGAGCTGGCGGACCGTGCGGTTGGCGACCATGCGCAGGCCGTCGATGCGGTGGGCGTCGTGGAGGTCGACGCCGAGCTCGCCGAGCGCCTTGACCGCCCGCGGGGTCAGGCCGTCGCCGCAGATCTTGTCCCGGCCCGGCCGCCCCTTCTCGAACACGGTCACCCGGGCGCCGCCCTGCGCGGCCCGGATCGCCGCCGCGGCGCCGGCCGGGCCGCCGCCGATCACGAGCAGGTCGCGCTCGACCGCCGGGGTGGCCGCGACGGGGTCGGGACCGGGCTCGGGGGCCGGCGCGGCGGGCGGCTCGGGGGGCAGCACCCCGCCACCCTGCCAGCCCCGGTCCGGCGAGGCCATCCTGCGCCGCTCACGCCCGTGCGGTTCCCACCCGTTCCCAGGACGATCCGCGCTGCTGGGCAGCGCGGACGATCGTCAGGACGCGTGCACGCTCGCCGGCGCCGCGCTCCCGGTCGTTCTCATGACGATCCGCGCTGCTGGACAGCACGAACAATCGTCAGAACGTGTTCTCGTCCTGGTCAGAGGCGGGTGAGGGTGCGGTCGCGGTGGGCCACGCGGTCGGCGGCGCGGACCGCTGCGTGGCCGATCTCGCCGATCCGCAGGTCGCCGATCGGCGTGCCGCTCCCCCGGTTGCACACGAAGGCCACCGCCAGGTCGCGCTCCGGATCGGCCCACGCGCCCGACCCGCCGAACCCGAAGTGCCCGAACGCCGAACCGACCGTCCCACGCGACGTGAACACCCGGTGGTAGCCGAGGCGCCAGTCCATGGGCAGCACGAGCACGAGATCCAGCCCCTTGCCGTGGACCGTCGACGCGGCGCGCACCGTGTCCTCCGACATGATCCGCACGCCGTCGACCTCGCCGCCGCCGGCCAGCGCCGCGTACAGGCGGGCCAGCGAGCGCGCCGTGAAGAACCCGTTCACGGCCGGCATCGAGGCATCCATGATGTCCGCGCCGAGGAACACGTCCTCCACGCCCCGGGGCACGAGCGCGTTCGCCATGCGGCGCGTGTTGAGCGGCCCCGGCATCGCCGAGACGACCTTGCCGAGCTGCTTGCCGATCTCCTTCTCGACCCGCCGCACCGGTCGCCACGGGATGCGCGGGTAGCCCATCGGCGCGAGGGGGGCGACGCGGTGGCGCTCCGACGCCGGCAACCCGAGCGTGAGGCCGTCGAGCCCGAGCGGGTCGGCCAGCTCGGCACGCACGAACTCGGCGACCGGGACGCCGGAGGCGCGGCGCACGATCTCGCCGGCCAGCCAGCCGTACGTCAGCGCGTGGTAGCCGTGCCGGGTCCCCGGGCGGTACGCCGGACGGGCCGCGGCCAGCGCGTCGACCATGTGGTCCCAGTCGAGCATGCGGTCCGCGCCGCTCACGAGGCTGCGGATCCGGTGCAGGCCGGCGGAGTGCGTGAGCACGTGGCGGATCGTCACGTCCTCCTTGCCGGCCTGCGCGAACTCCGGCCAGTGGTCCGCGACCCGGTCGTCGTACGACAGGAGCCCGCGGTCGGCGAGGACGTGGATCGCCGTCGACGCCACGCCCTTCGTCGTCGAGAAGCACATGGCGACGGTGTCGCGCTCCCAGGGCAGCTCGTCGGCGCCGTCGGTCTCGTCGCGCACGCCGCCCCACATGTCGACCACCGCGCGCCCGCGGTGGTACACCGCGACGGCGCCGCCGCCGGTGGTGCGACCCATCTGGCGCCGGAAGACGCGCGCCACCTCGTCGAACGCGTCGTCGTGCTCGCCCCGAACGCTGCTCGCCATCCGGTCACCGTACGACAGGCCACGCCGCCGGTCACCGCTCCTGGGCAGGTCGACCCAGCACGATCCCGCCCGGTGTGCTGACATCGGCGTCATGCACCACCGGTACCTCGGCAGCAGCGGCCTCAAGGTCAGCGCCATCAGCTACGGCAACTGGGTCACGCACGGCCTCGGCATCGACGACGAGGCCGCCGTCGCCTGCGTGAACGCGGCGCTCGACCTCGGCATCACCACGTTCGACACCGCCGACGTGTACGCGGAGACGCGGGCCGAGGCCGTGCTCGGCGCCGCGCTCGACGGCGTGCGTCGGGAGTCGATCGAGCTGTGCACCAAGGTCTACTTCCCGACCGGGGAGGGCCCGAACGACCGCGGCCTGTCGCGGAAGCACGTCCTCGAGAGCTGCCACGCCTCGCTGCGCCGGCTCCGCACGGACCACATCGACCTCTACCAGGCGCACCGCTTCGACACCGAGACGCCCCTCGAGGAGACGATGGTGGCGTTCGCGGACCTCGTGCGGCAGGGCAAGGTCAACTACATCGGCGCGTCGGAGTGGACCGCGGCGCAGCTGCGCGATGGCAAGGCGCTCGCCGACGAGCTGCGGATCCCGTTCGTGTCCAACCAGCCCCAGTACTCGATGATCTGGCGGGTCATCGAGGGCGAG
The DNA here is from genome assembly GCA_023392475.1 of Actinomycetes bacterium. Taxonomy (GTDB): domain Bacteria; phylum Actinomycetota; class Acidimicrobiia; order Acidimicrobiales; family Microtrichaceae; genus JAEVZA01. The sequence goes on from JAEVZA010000150.1 coordinate 2,458, forward strand.
GTGGTGCCCACGTCGAAGGACCTGGGCATCGGGCAGATCGTGTGGTCGCCGCTGCTCCAGGGCGTGCTCACGGGCAAGTACCTGCCGGGCCGGCCCGCGCCGGCCGGGACGCGCGCCGACGGCGACGACGAGCACGCGCAGATGATGTCGCTGCTCATGAACGACGAGCTGCTGACCGCCGTGCAGGAGCTCCTCCCGCTCGCCGAGGAGGCCGGGTGCACGATGGCGCAGTTCGCCCTCGCCTGGGTGCTGCGCAACGACGGCGTGTCGTCGTGCATCGTCGGGGCCAGCCGCCCGGAGCAGCTGGCGGACAACGTCGTGGCCGCCGACCTGACCCTCGACGACGAGCTCGTCGCACGCGCCGATGCCATCCTGCGCGACCACGTGTTCGACGACGCGATGCTCACCGAGCAGTTCGCGCCGGCCGAGCGGCCGTAGCCGTCGCCGGGCGAGCGCCGCTCAGGCGTCGACGGCGGCGGCCACCGCGTGCGTGCGCGCCTCGGGCACGAGCAGGACGGCGCCCACCAGGAAGCAGATGCCGCCGAGCACCGTGCCGCCGTTGTCGAGCACGAGGTTCACGGCGTCGCCGGTCGACGGCAGGACGTACTCGCCGATCGCGGACAGGCCGAAGAACACCGAGCCCAGCAGGTTGATGACGACGATCCACCACGAGACGTCGCGCAGCCGCAGGCGCCCGGCCGAGTGGCACACCTCCGCCCACGCCAGGTAGCTCGACACGAGGAAGCAGATCGAGCCGTACGCGTCGGGCCGCCACACGAGCCGGTCCTGCTGGTGGGTGCTCCAGTGGTCCGACAGCGCCAGGAACGTCGTCACGTTGAAGAACACCGTGCCGACGAGCTGGATCGAGGTCGCCCACCAGTCGATCGTGCGCGGGCGCCACGACGCGAGGCGGAACGGTCCCCGCCGGCGCGGCCCGTCGCCGAGGTGGATCTGCTCCGGTGCGTTCGCCGCCTCCACGAAGCAGAGGTACGACGCGGAGGTGAAGAAGATCGACCCGATGAAGAACGTCAGGCCGTCCCAGCGGGCGCCGACGAGGTCGAGCCACCACGCGGTGGGCCCGATCGTGAAGCACAGCGAGCCGATCGAGAACAGCGACGCGATCCACCAGGTGCGGCGGGGTACGCCGGGCCGGTCGAGCGCCTTGCGCTGGTCCCGCGACCGCCACACGAACGGCGTGCCGTCGGGGCGGCGGAAGCGGATCCGCGTCGTGAACGGGCCGAAGCCCGACCTCGACTCGACCTCCCAGCCGTCCGGTGTGGCCGGGGCGTCGGTCATCCGCCCACCGCGAGCGTCCAGGCCGCCGCCGAGGTCGTCGCGGTGAGGATCCGCCCGCCGTCGACCGCGTGCAGCTCCACCGAGCCCAGCCCGTCGGTCGTGCTCGGCTGCAGCTCCTCGGCGCCGGGGGTGGACGGCAGCCAGACCACGAGCTCCGCGCCGGGCGCCGCCGCCGTGCCGACGACCTTCAGGGCACCGGTCGCCGGGTCGCTGGTCAGCGTCGTGACGTGGCCGGGCGCGGCGCGGGGGTAGGCACGCCCGAGCACGTGCAGGAACTCGTCGGTGTACCGGGCGTCGGTGTCGTTCTTCGGGTCGTCGTGGCCGGGGCAGGCGCGGGTGATCAGGTGGACCTGGTCGTCCGTCGCGACGGCGCCGGGGCTCCCGACCGAGTGGGGGTCGCCGCAGGTCTGGCGCCACTGCCACCACGTCCCACCGAGGACGCGTGCGTCCTCCTGCTGCGCGTAGCGCGCGACGGTCGCCAGGGTCTCGGGCTTCGTGTCCCAGAACCCGTACTCGCCGATCCAGAGGGCGGCGTGCAACGAGTCGGCACCGGTCTGGTCCACGGTGAACGTCTGGTCGATCGTCAGGATGTGGTCGATGGACTCCGCGTAGTTGTGCGGGGCGAAGACCAGGTCGTCGTCGTGCACGTACTCGGGGAGGATGGCGTTCGACGGCAGCGGGTACAGCTGGAGCGGCTCGGCGAACACCGGCGTCCGCCCCTTGCCCGCCGTCGTCTCCGCCGCCCGGATGGCGTCGATCGTGCGCTGCAGCCACTGGCTGTAGAGGACCTGGTTCTGCTCGAGCGGGGCCACGGCGTTCGGCTCGTTCAGCAGGTCGTAGCCGGCGACGCCGGCGGTGCCGGCGAACTCCGTCGCGACCTCGGCCCACACCGCGGTCAGGCGGTCGGCGATGCCGTCGGTGTTCGCGTAGAAGTTGGCGAACGCGTGCTGGACCGCCGGGGCCGACTCGCGCTGACTGTCGGGCGCCCGGCAGGTGGTGGCGCCGTCCGTGATCGTCGCCCAGCCGGGCGCGCCGTCCCAGCCGATCACCGGGTCGGTCCCCGGCGGGCAGGTCGTGCCCGCCGGCGTCGCCGAGGACGTGCCCCACGCGTCCTGGTGCATGTCGAGCACCACGTAGATGCCGTGCTCGTTGGCGGCCCGCACCGCGCCCCGCACCTCGTCGAGGTACGCCTGGGAGATCTTCCCCCGCTCCGGCTCGAGCTTCGACCAGGACATGATCAGCCGGACGACGGAGAACCCGTGGGCGGCCATCGCCTCCCAGTCCTTCGTCGTGACCGGCGCGTTCGGCTTCACCTCCGGATCGGCCTGGTAGTACTCGCCGAGCGCGTTGACGTTGGCGCCGCGGAGCAGCACCTGGCGGCCCCGATCGTCGACGATCCGCTGGTCGGCGACGTGCAGGGGCCGCAGATCGACCACCGCGCGGACGCCCGCGGGGCGCGGCGCGGCGGTGGTCGTCGTCGTGGACGCGTCGTCCGAGCCGGAGCACGCCGCGGCGACGGCGGCCAGGGCCACCACGGCGGCCACGAGCAGGAGGGACGGTCGTCGACGGGCTGGGGTCCGCATGGGCGGACAGTCTGCCCGCGCCCGCCGGTCGGCGAGGCCCCCTCGTCGCTAGGGTCGCGATCGATGGGCGTCTACGAGGACCGCGTGCTGCCGCACCTCGTCCAGCTCACGTGCGGCGGCAGCGAGATGGAGCGCTGGCGGGCCCGCGCCACCGACGGGCTGCACGGCGAGGTCCTCGAGATCGGGTTCGGCTCCGGCCTGAACCTCCCCGTGTACCCCGACGCGGTGACCAAGGTGTGGGGTGTGGAGCCCAACCTGCGGGCCCGCGAGATGGCCACCGAGCGGATGGCGGCCGCGCCGTTCCCGGTCGAGCTCGTGGGCCTCGACGGCCAGGCGGTGCCGCTGCCGGACGGGACCTGCGACGGGGCGCTCGCCACGTTCACGCTGTGCACGATCCCCGATCCGGCGCTCGCGCTCGACGAGGTGCGCCGCGTCCTGCGACCCGGCGGCACGCTGCACCTGCTGGAGCACGGCGCGTCACCCGACCCGTCGGTGGCGACGTGGCAGCGCCGGTTCGAGCCGCTCCAGCGGAAGCTGGCGGGCGGTTGCCACCTCACGCGCGACCCGGTCGAGCTCGCGGAGGCGGCGGGGTTCACCGTCGAGGAGGTGGACCGCCGCTACGCGAAGGGCCCGAAGCCGTGGTCGTGGTTCACGGTGGCCCGCGTGCGCGCGGCCTGAGGGTGCCGCCGGGCCCTACGCTCCGGCGGCCGGGTGTCGGAGCACAGGGGGACGTCGCATGCAGGTACCGCTCACCATCCGTGACCACCTCGAGCGGGCCGCGCTGGTCTACGGCGACCGGGTGGGGGTGCTCGACGAGCCCGACCAGCCCGCGCCGCCGCTGACCGCCGCCGGCGGTGGACCGCTCACGTACGCCGCCGTCGCCGAGCGCTCCCGAGCCCTGGCCGCCGGGCTCGAGTCGCTCGGCGTGCCGCAGGGCGGGCGCGTCGCGATCGTGTCGCAGAACGCGGCCCGCCTGCTCACCGTGCTGTACGGCGCGCCGGCCTGGGGCCGGGTCGCGGTGCCGATCAACTTCCGGCTCTCCGCCGAGGAGGTCCGCTACATCGTCGGCCACTGCGGCGCGGACGTGCTGCTCGTCGATCCCGAGGTGGACGAGCAGCTCGCCGACGTCACCGCGGCGCACCGCTTCGTGATCGGGACCGAGTGCGACGAGGTGCTGTACCGCCACGACCTCGAGCCGAGCGCGTGGGAGCCCGACGAGGGCGCGACCGCCACGATCAACTACACGTCGGGGACGACCGCGCGGCCCAAGGGCGTGGAGATGACCCACCGCAACCTGTGGGTCAACGCCGCCACCTTCGGGTGGCAGGCCGGCGTGTGCGACCGCGACGTGTACCTGCACACGCTGCCGATGTTCCACTGCAACGGGTGGGGCATGCCCTACGCGGTGGCCGGCATGGGCGTGCCGCAGGTGGTGCTCCGCAAGGTCGACGGCGACGAGATCCTCCGCCGGGTGCGCGACCACGGGGTCACGCTCATGTGCGGTGCCCCGGCCGTCGTGGCGATGATCCTCGACGCCGCCGAGCGGTGGGACGGCGAGGTGCCCGGCCGCGGACGCGTGCGCATCGTGGTCGCCGGCGCGCCGCCGCCCTCGCGCACCATCGAGCGCGTGGAGGTGGAGCTCGGCTGGGAGTTCATCCAGATCTACGGGCTCACGGAGACCGCGCCGCTGCTGACCATGAACCGGTCCCGCCAGGAGTGGGACGACCTGAGCCCCGGCGACCGGGCCCGCAAGCTCGTGCGGGCCGGCGCGCCCGCGCTGGGGATCCGGCTGCGCACGGACGACGAGGGCGAGCTGCTCGCCCGGGGCAACGTGATCCTGAAGAGCTACTGGGAGCAGCCCGAGGCCACCGCCGAGGCGCTCGACGGCGGCTGGTTCCACACCGGCGACGGCGCCGTGATCGACGAGGACCACTACGTCACGATCGTCGACCGCAAGAAGGACGTGATCATCTCGGGCGGCGAGAACGTGTCGTCGATCGAGGTCGAGGACGCGCTGTTCTCGCACCCGGAGGTCGCCGAGGTCGCGGTCATCGGCGTGCCCGACGACCGGTGGGGCGAGACGGTGAAGGCGCTGGTGGTGCTCGCGCCCGGCGCCGCCGAGCGCACCGACGACGAGCTGCAGGCCGAGCTCATCGCGTTCTGCCGCGAGCGGCTCACGCACTACAAGTGCCCCACCACCGTCGAGCGGCGCGACGCGCTCGACCGGACGGCGACCGGCAAGCTCCAGAAGTACAAGCTCCGCGCGCCCTACTGGGAGGGCCGCGACCGCCTGGTCAACTGACGCGACCGCCCGGTCAGCCGACGCGACCGGCGAGCTCCTCGCTGCGACGGGTGAGGCCCGCCGCCTCCATCGCCACGTAGCGGCGGAAGGTCTTCCCGAACAGCAGGCGCATGACGCCGTCGAGCGCGCCGCGCTGGTGGATCGCGAGCGTGACCCGGCTCGTGCCCGCACCCGTCGGCTCGACGCTGTGGACGCCGTCGGTGCGCAGCCCGCCCCCGCTCGAGGACCACGTGAAGCTGCGGCCGGCCTCCCACTCGCCCACCGTCCAGGTGAGCTCCGGCATCCGGGGTTGCTTCACGCGCGCGGTGCCGCCCACGCCGAGCTCGCCGTCGGGCCCCGGCTCCGAGGTGATGCGCACCTCGGAGATCGAGTCGGTCCAGGTGGGCCAGCGCTCGACGTCCGCGATCACGCTCCAGACCGTGGGGGCGGGCGCCGCCACGTCGAAGGTCTCCACGATGTCCATGCGACATGTGTACCATTTGGTACATGCCCGATCAACCCCCGGATGCGGAGGACCCCCGGACGAAGCTGCTCGACGCCGTGATCGCGGACGCGGGCGAGCACGGCATCGCCGACACGAGCCTGCGGCAACTGGCCGCCCGCATCGGCACCAGCCACCGGATGCTCATCCACCACTTCGGCTCGAAGGACGAGCTGCTCGTCGCCGTCGTCCACGAGGTGGAGCGCCGCCAGCGCGACGCGCTCGCCGACCTGGCCGGCACGACGACGACACCCGACGAGCTCGGGTGGGCGTTCTGGGAGCGGCTCGCCGACCCCGCCCTCGCCCCGCTGGAGCGGCTCTTCTTCGAGGTCTACGCGCAGGCGCTGCTCGACCGGCCGTGGGCCGGCGCCTTCCTCGACGGCATCGTCGACGAGTGGATCGGTCCGGTCGCCGAGCTGCTCGGCGCCACCGGCCTGCCGCCCGACCGGGCCCGGGCCCGGGCACGGCTCGGCGTCGCCGTGTCGCGGGGGCTGCTGCTCGACCTGCTGGCCACCGGCGATCGCGCCGGCGTCGACGCGGCGATGGCGGAGTTCGCCGCGCTCCTCGGGCCGGTCGGGCCTACAGCCACTCCTTCCGCTTGAACAGCGCGTACAGGCAGACCGAGACGACGACCATGAGCACGGTCGCGAACGTCGCTGCCCAGTACGAGCCGAAGCCCGGGTAGCGGACGTTCATGCCGTAGAAGCCGGTCACGAGCGTGGGCACGGCGATGATCGCCGCCCAGCTCGTCACCTTCTTCATGACCTGGTTCTGGCGGTAGTCGCGGAGGCTGAGGTTCGTCTCGACGATCGAGCTGATCAGGTCGCGCAGCGAGTCGGTCGACTCGGTCACGCGCAGCACGTGGTCGTAGACGTCCTGGAAGTACGGGTACAGCTCGGGGCACACCGCCGAGTGCTCCCGGCGCATCAGCGCGCTCACCGCCTCGCGCATCGGCAGCGCGAGCCGGTGGAACCGGATGAGCGCCTGGCGCATCTGGAACCAGTGCCGCTGCTGCTCCGGCCCCAGCGGGTGCTCCGAGAAGATCTCGTCGCTCACGTCGTCGTAGAAGTTGTCGAACACGTCGACGGTGTCGAAGTACCCGTCGACGATCACGTCGAGCAAGCCGTACAGCAGGAAGCTCACGCCGTAGACGGCGAGGTCCGACGAGCGGTCCCAGCGCTCCTGCACCCGGTCCATGTCGAACGAGTCGTCCTCCCGGACGGTGACGAGCCAGCGGTCGCCGATGAACGCGTCGACCTCGTCGGTCCGCAGCTCGCAGGTCTCCCGGTCGATCGCCACGGAGTGCGTCGAGAGGAACAGGTGCGACGCGTAGTGGTCGAGCTTCGGTCGCTGGTGCGGACCCAGGGCGTCCTCGACCGCGAGCTCGTGGAGTCCGAGCTCGTCGGCCAGCTCGCGGAGGTCGTCGAGCGTGGGACCGCAGAGGTCCACCCACACGACGGTGTCCCGCTCGTCGAGCTGCTCGGACACGTCGGCGACCGGGAAGTGCTCCGCCGCGAGCTCGCCCTTCCGGTAGGCCCGGGTGCGGCACGTCGCCTTCATCCGCGCCATTCAACCAGCGCGGACCGCAGAAGCGTGCACCGGCGGTGCGACGCTCACCCCGGCGGGCGACCGGCGTGACCCGCGCCCGGCGGGCCGCTCCCGAACCGGTCGAGCAGGATCCCCGTCGCGTCGAGGTGCGGGACGATCGGCCCGACGAGGCGCTCCGGCAGGTACCGGGGGCCGCCCGGCCACGCGTGGCCGCCCCCGAACACGGTGTGCAGCACGACCGGGTGGTGCCCGGCCGACCACCACGTCGCCCGCTCGACCGGCAGCGCGCCGTCGGGCACGGGCAGCCGCTCCACCACCGGCGTGGGCGGGTCGCCGTTCACCGCCGCCCACGACTCCGCGAGCTGCGGGGCACCGACCGACCGGCCCCGGCCCGCCGATCCCTCGCCGC
>JAEVZA010000445.1 GCA_023392475.1 Actinomycetes bacterium
GGCGGAGCACCGCGCTGCGGCTCCTCGCCGAGACCGCGCCGGCATCCACGGCCACGGTCCTCGTCGACGGCCGCGGCCCGGGCAGGGCACCGGTCGCGGCGATCCGCGGCGCGCTCGCCGGCGCATCCCGGGCGCGACCCGTGCTCGTGCTCGTCGACGACCTCCCGGACCTCCTCGAGGGGCCCGACGGACACGAGGCGGAGGCACTGCTGCTCGACGTGCTGGCCTCCCGGGACGGCGACGTGCGCGTGGTCGCGTCGGCGGAGGCCGACGAGCTCGTGCGCTGCTACTCCGACGTGGCCCGCCGGTTGCGGGCCGGCCGGACCGGTGTGCTCCTGCGCGCCGATCCCGACCTCCACGCCCCGCTGCTCCACGCCGTCCTGCCGCTGCACGACGAGCTCGTGGCGCGGCCCGGTCGCGGGTGGCTCGTCACACCCGACGACGCCGTCGCCGTGCAGCTCGCGCTCCCCGGCTGACGCGACGGGGCGGGCCTCACCGGGTCAGGCAGCGCCGAGGTCCTCCGCGCCGACCAGACCGACCTGCACGGCGTGGTCCACGAGCACGCGCCGCCGGTCCGCGGCGAGGAGGCCGAGGTCGCCGTGCAACCCGCGCACGCCGGCGCGGTGGAGCTTCTCGCAGAGGTGGTCGAGCTTCCGGTTGTACTTGGCGAGCGACCACCCGAGCTCAGCGGCCGCGGCGCGGTTCGAGGGCACGGGCGCCGACCGGTCGGCGGGGCGGCGCAACCGATCGGCGCAGATGACGGCGAGCAGGGCGCGCTGGTCGTCGTTGAGCTCGACCCGTCCCCAGTCGAGCGTCACGCCGTCGGACGTGGCACCGCGCACCCCGGCGAGGTCCTCGCCGCGGTCGGCGTCCTCGACCGTGCCCTCCAGCTCGTACGCCGACGGACCGGCCACGAACGCCACGACGAACCGGGCGTGCACGAGGGCGGCCGAGGAGCCCGGACCGATCGTCGCCGAGCTCGATCCGCCGGCGTCGAGCACGGTCAGGGCGATCGTCCGGCCGAGGTTGCGCAGCCACCACGCACCGCCGGCGTGCTCGAACCGGCCCACGACCCGGTGCAGGTACGGGTTGTCGTCCACGTGCAGGTCCGCCGACCGCCCGAGCCGAGCGATCGGCCCGGTGCCAGCGCCACCTCCTCGCCGCAGAACTCGATGAACAGCCGACCCGACACCGTGTGCCCCTCCCGCGCTGCGCGCCTCGAAGAGACTTTCCTAGCTTCTCCTGCGCTCTCCTGTCATCTCCGACGGGAGGAGGCGCCGCCCCGCCCGGTGCGGCAGGCTGGGCCCGTGCCCGACGCCCCGACCCCCGCCGCCCCGGATCCCGACGATCCGGTCGTCGCCCGACGCGCGACGGTGCTGCGCTGGTGCGACCGGGGGCAGCGCTTCGGCTACCTGTGCTTCGGCGCCGCCGTGCTGCTCTTCGTCGTGGGCTTCGTCGTGCAGTTCCCGGCCTGGCTCGTCGACCTGATCATCGGGCTCATGGTCGTCGGCTCGATCGTGCTGCTCCCCGCGATCATCCTCGGCTACGCCGCGAAGGCGGCCGAGAAGGAGGAGCGCGGCGAGCCGTCGCGCTACTGAGGCTCGGCGGCGAGCTCGTCGGCCGCGGCGACACGCCACACCGGCTCGACCTTGAACTCCGGCCCGTCCACCACGCCGCACGTCGGCGCCGGGATGTGCCGCTCGAGCTCGACGCGCACGTCGAAGGTGCGCGGCGGTCCGTCGATCGGCGTGCCGGTGATCCGCACCGTGGTCGCCAGCGTGTCGCGCTCGAAGGCGACGACCTCGGCGCGACGGGCCCCCGACGCCCACGACCAGCCGACGCGCACGAGCCCGGCGCGGTCCGCGGCCTGCACCGGACCGCCGTCGAACAGCGACGTCCCGCGGCAGTGGGCCGCGAGGTCGCGCGGCGGACCCTCCCGCCGCGCCACCCGCTCGGCGACGTCCGCGGTCAGGTGCGCCCACGCGTAGCCGTCGGGGAACGACAGCGCGGTGGGCGCGAAGCGGTGGCCGCCGGTGTGCGAGCAGCGCCCGAGGCGGAGGCGCGGATCGGATGCGAGCCGCCCCTCGAGCTCCTGGTGCACGCCGGGGCCGAGGCTGCCGCAGCAGGAGTCGCGCCGACCGTGGGTGCACACGAAGAGGTCGACCACGTCGTCGTCGACGGGCGCCGCGACGTCGTCGAACGAAGCGCGGTCGGCACCGCCGAGCAGCGCGCCGCACACCTCGACCAGTCGCTCCGTCGGCACCGACCACTCCGTCCGGACGTACGGACCGGTCCCGTCGGGACCGGTGCTCGACTCGTAGGCCGTGACGCGCACGGGCGCTCCCTCGTCGCGGTCGGGGGCGACGATCCCCATCGGGCGCCAGCGCGTGCCGTCGGGCGCGGCGACGGACGCCGACTTGTCCATCAGCGAGGCGAACGGCTCGTTGAGCGAGATGTCCTTCTCCCACGGCAGCGGGACCTCGACGAACAGGAACGCGCCGTACGAGCCGGCCGAGCCGATGGGATCGGCGGCCAGCGAGCCGTGGAAGGGCGCGCACCGCACCCGGGGCATCACGAGGTCGGGCGAGAGCTCCACGGTTCCACGAGGGGTCGAGGGTCGGGCACGGCCGAGGACACTACGCTCCGCCGAGCGCCCGGCGGGTGGGACGCCCCGGGCACCGCCTCCTCCCCCGCGGTTGTTACCGTCGGGTAACCTGCGGTCCGATGCGACTGCCAGCCGCCCAGCGCCGCACCCAGCTGCTCGACACCGCGGTCACCGTGTTCGCCGAGCACGGGTACCACGCCACGTCGATGAACGACGTCGCCGAGGCCGCGGGCGTCACCAAGCCGGTGCTCTACCAGCACTTCAGCTCGAAGCGCGACCTGTTCGTCGAGCTGCTCACGGAGATCGGCACCGACCTCCGCGAGACGATCGCCAAGGCGACCGCCGACGCGGTCGGCCCCCGCCAGCAGGTCGAGAACGGCTTCCGCGCCTACTTCCACTTCGTCCGGGACCGCACCGACGCGTTCCGCGTCCTGTTCGGCTCCGGCGCACGCCGTGACCCCGAGTTCGCGTCGTTCGCCCGGTCGGTGGAGAGCTCGATCGCCGACGCCATCGCCGAGCTCATCGTCGTCGAGGGCCACCCCGCCGAGCACCGCCAGCTCCTGGCGCACGGCATCGTCGGCATGACCGAGGCGGCGTCCCGCTACTGGCTCGCCCACGACCGCGAGCCCGACGTCGACACGCTGGCCGCCCAGCTCTCCGGGCTCGCGTGGTCCGGCATGAGGGGGCTCGACGGATGACGACCGTGCCGAAGGAGGAGTGGTTCGAGGTCGTCGTCGAGATCCCGCAGGGCTCGCGCAACAAGTACGAGATCGACCACGACTCGGGTGACGTCTGGCTCGACCGCCACCTCTTCGCGGCGACCGTCTACCCGGCCGAGTACGGCTTCTTCCCGGACACCCACGCCGAGGACGGCGACCCGCTCGACGCCCTCGTGCTGCTCGAGGACCCGACGTTCCCGGGTTGCCACGTCCGGGCCCGGCCGGTGGCCGTGCTCGAGATGACCGACGAGGCGGGTCGGGACCTCAAGGTGCTGTGCGTCCCCGCGGGCGACCCGCGGTGGGACGAGGTGCGCGACGTCGGCGACGTCGACCCGTTCCTCCTGAACGAGATCCGCCACTTCTTCACGGTCTACAAGGACCTCGAGCCCGGCAAGGGCTCCGAGATCGGCGACTGGACCGGGCGGCAGGACGCCCTGGTCGCGATCGCCGCGGCCCGCGCCGCCCACCCCGGCTGACCCACGCGCCCGCCGCCGCTGCTCGTCCCGTCCCGTTCTGTTCGTCGAGGGTCAGGAAAACCCGGACCCTGGACGAACAGAACGTTGGGGGGACGGTCGGGAGGGGCGGCTCGCGACGGGGGAAGGCCGTCAGCCGATCAGGAGGCGGTGGACCTCGGGCTCGCTGTCGTCGTCGACGAGGACGAGCACCTCGTCGCCGACCGACAGGGTCGTGTCGCCGCGTGGCACCACCACGCTGCCGTCCCGGAGCACGGCGACCACGGTGGAGCTGCGCGGGAAGTCGAGCTCGACGATGCTGCGGCCGTCGGCCGGCGTGCCCGCCGCGAGGCGGACCTCGGCGAGGCGCACCTGACCGTCGGCGAGCGACAGCAGGCGCACCAGGCTCCCCACGCTCATGGCCTCCTCGACCAGCGCGGTCAGGAGGTGCGGCGTGGACACCGACACGTCGACGCCCCACGTCTCGTTGAACATCCACTCGTTGTCGGGGTTGTTCACGCGGGCGATGACGCGCGGCACCCCGAACTCCTGCTTGGCGAGCAGCGAAACGACGAGGTTGTCCTCGTCGTCGCCGGTCACCGCGACCACGACGTCGGCGAGCTGCGGCTCCACCGACGACAGGTCGTCGATCTCGCACGCGTCGCCGAGGTGCCAGGTGGCCCCCTTCGCCGCGCCGGTGTCCTCGGCCTCGGTCACCCGGGCCGCGTCGTGGTCGAGGATCGCGACCTCGTGGCCGCCGCGGACGAGCTCGGTGGCGATGAAGGTCCCGACCTTCCCGCCGCCGACGATGAGCACGCGCATCAGTGCGCCCCTTCCCGGACCGGAGCGGCCGACACCGTGCGGTCGTAGTCGTCGACGTCCTCGGAGCGCACCGCCACCCACACGACGTCGCCCTCCTGGGCGGCGGTGCCGTCGGCGGGGAGCGCGCTCGACCCGCTCCGGCCCAGCGCCACGATCCGGCCGAGCCCGCCGCCCTCGAGGTCCGAGAGCGGACGTCCGGCGTGCCAGGTCTCCACCGGTCGCTCGAGCACGACCACGCCCGGCTGCGGGACCGTCCACACGGGCTCGCCCGGATCTGGCAGGAGCGTGCGGCGCACCCGGTCGGTCGTCCACCCGGTCGCCGCCACCGTCGGCACGCCGAGGCGCTCGTACACGGCCGCCCGCTTCGTGTCGTAGATGCGGGCGACGACGCGCTCCACGCCGAACGCCTCGCGCGCCACCCGCGCGGTGAGGATGTTGGAGTTGTCGCCGCTCGTGACCGCGGCCACCGCGTCGGCGTGCTCCACGCCGGCGGCCCGCAACCGGTCCCGGTCGAACCCCACGCCCACGATCGTCTGGCCCCGGAAGTCGTCGGGCAGCCGGCGGAACGCGTCGGCCTTCCGGTCGAGCACCGCGACGCTCTCGCCGTCGGCGTCGAGGTCCCGGGCGAGGGCCGAGCCGACCCGCCCGCACCCCACGATGATCACGTGCACGAGGCACCTCCTGTGGCGGTCGTCGCGGCACTCGCGGCGACCGTGGGGTCACGGTACGACGAGGGTCCGGTCGATCTGGAGGCCCTGGGCATCAAGATCGCGTCAAGGTTCGCCGGAACGGGCCCGGGAGCCTTCCGGGCCGCCTGCCGCCGATGTTCACTGGCTCCCGATGACGATCCAGGACGAGCGGTCCGCGCCGCCCACCATGTCGACCGACGCGCTGCCGACCCCCCGGCCGCAGACGCACCTCGTCGACCTCCCCGAGTCGGCCGGGTACCGGTTCAAGCGCCGGGTGCTCGGACCCCCGCTCCACGACGAGGCCCTCGAGCACGAGCGCCTCGGCAAGCCGACGGCCCTCGCGGTGTTCGCGTCCGACTGCATCTCGTCGTCGGCGTACGCGACCGAGGAGATCCTCCGGGTGCTGATCGTGGCGGTCGGCGTGTTCGCGTTCTCGCTGGTCCTGCCGATCACGATCGCGATCCTCGTCGTGCTGGTCTTCCTGATCCTCTCCTACCGGGAGACGATCAAGGAGTACCCGACGGCGGGCGGCGCCTACATGGTGACCCGCGACAACTTCGGGCTCATGCCCGCGCAGGTCGCGGGCGTCTCGCTGCTCACCGACTACGTGCTCACCGTCGCCGTGTCGACCGCGGCGGGCACCGCGGCCCTCGCGTCGTTCTTCCCCGCGCTGACGTCCTGGAGCATGCCGATCGCCATCTTCTTCACGTTCCTCATCGCCTTCGGCAACCTCAAGGGCCTCAAGGAGTCGGGCAAGGTCTTCGCCATCCCGACGTACTTCTTCGTCGCCATCATGTTCGTGATGCTCGGCGTCGGCGCCTGGAAGGCGGCCAACGGCGACCTCGTGCAGAAGAGCATCGAGGGCATCAAGGGCGCCGTGCCCATCGGCAAGGGGGGCGTGAGCGACGCGGTCCTCTACGGCGCCGGCATCTACGTGATCCTCCACGCGTTCGCCTCGGGCGGCACGGCGGTCACCGGCGTCGAGGCCATCTCGAACGGCGTCACCGCGTTCAAGAAGCCCGAGTGGAAGAACGCCCGCACCACGCTCGTCATCATGGGGGCCGTGCTCGGCGTGCTCTTCTTCGGGCTCTCCTGGCTCGCCACCCGGATCCACCCGGTGCCCTACGAGAGCGGCGTGCCGACGGTCATCTCGCAGATCGGCGAGGCCGTGTTCGGCAGGGGTCTCATGTGGGGGCTCCTGCAGGCCGGCACGGTGATGATCCTGATCATGGCGGCGAACACGAGCTTCGCCGACTTCCCCCGCCTGGCGTCGTTCCACGCCGGCGACAACTTCATGCCGAAGCAGCTCACCAAGCGCGGGCACCGCCTGGTGTTCTCCAACGGCATCATCTTCCTCGCCGTCACCGCGTCGGTCCTGCTCCTGGTCACCGGCGCCAAGGTCGACCGGCTGATCCCGCTCTACGCGATCGGCGTGTTCACGTCGTTCACGATGAGCCAGGCCGGCATGGCCCGCCACCACCTGCGCAAGAAGGAGCCGGGGTGGCGGGTCGGGATCGTGATCAACGGCATCGGCGCGGTGCTGACGCTGATCGTCTCGATCGTCATCCTCATCACGAAGTTCACGCACGGCGCCTGGGTGATCGTGATCCTCGTACCGGCGATGGTGTGGGCCCTCGCCCGGCTGAACAAGCAGTACGAGTCGGAGATCGTCGAGCTCGAGGCCGACGCCCCCACGGCCGCCGCCGCGCCGGCGCTCCGCCGCCACTCCGTGCTCGTGCTCGTCGACGCCCTGGACGTCCCGGCGGCCCGGGCGCTGCAGTACGCCCGCACGCTGTTCCCGGATCGCATGAAGGCGATCCACCTGGACCTGGACCCGATCCGCACCGAGGACCTCGTCGACGCGTGGGGGCGGCTCGGCTACACGAACTTCCCGCTCGAGATCGTCGACTGCCCCGACCGGCGCGCCTCGCGCGCCGCGGCGGAGCAGGTGGCGCGCGAGCTGCTGGACGGCGACACCGAGGTCACGGTCCTGGTTCCCCGTCGCATCTACCCGCGCTTCTGGCACCGCCTCGTGCACGACCGCACGGCCGACAACCTCGCCCGGGCCATGGCGGCCATCCCGCACTGCAACGTCACCTTCGTGCCGTACCTGATGGGCCAGCGGGAGGTCACGCTGCTGCCGCCGCCCGACACGCCCGGGACCGCCGCCGCGACCGGGTCGGACGCGGGCGCGGCCCCGACGGGCGACGGGACCGCCGGCGCGGGCACGGCGACCTCGCTGGCCACCGTCGCGCACCGCGACCACGTCCACGTCACCGGCAAGGTCCACTCGGTCCGCGTGCAGCCCCTGCGCGGCACGCCGACCTTCGAGCTGACCCTCGTGGACGGCAGCGGGGCCCTCGACGTCGTGTTCCTCGGGCGTCGCAGCATCGCCGGCATCACGCCGGGGGTGACGCTCTCCGTCGAGGGGGCCGTCGGCGAGCACCGCGGCCGCCTGGCGATGCTCAACCCGGAGTACCGCATCCTCCTCCCGAGCGCGGAGCCGCACTGAGACCGACCGCACCGGGACCGACCGCGCCGGGACCGACCGGACCGGACCGCACGGTCGGCAGAGATCCCGTTTCCCCCGGGAACCGCCGGGCCCGCCTCCTCACGGCCCGAGGGGGTGGGCCCGGTCGCGCCCGGGCCCGGGACGGTGACCCCCTCCGGAATGGTGACCTCACCCGGACCGGTGGCTAGCCTCACCGACCGACAACGGAACCACCGGGCAGCGTGGCCCGGGCACGACCACACGACGTCCCAGGGCCGGGGGGCGGGCGGAGGTCCCGAGACACAGTCGGAGTCCTGACCCCCCATGGCATCCACGCTCAAGCGGATCCTCATCGGCCGACCCCTCGCGACGGACGAGGCCGACCACCAGCGGATCCCGAAGACCATCGGCCTCGCCGTCTTCTCGTCGGACGCGATCTCGTCCACCGCCTACGCGACCGGCGAGATCCTCATCGTGCTGGTCGGCGCGGCCGGCATGATGCAGGCGAACGGCAAGCCGACGACCGACCTGCTGAAGCCGATCGCCGTGCTCGTGGTGATCCTGCTCGCGCTGGTCGCCAACTCGTACCGCGAGACGATCCACGCCTACCCCGACGGCGGCGGCGCCTACGTGGTCGCCCGCGAGAACCTCGGCGAGACGCCCTCGCTCGTGGCCGGAGCGTCGCTCCTCGTCGACTACGTGCTCACCGTCGCCGTGTCGATCGCCGCCGGCGTCCTCGCCCTCTACTCGTTCTGGCCCGGGCTCGAGCGGTACCGGGTGGAGCTCTGCCTCGTGTTCCTCGTCATCCTCACGGTCGGGAACCTGCGCGGCGTGAAGGAGTCGGGGAAGGTCTTCTCCGTCCCCACGTACCTCTACATCGGCATGCTGCTGCTCTTCATCGGCTGGGCCACCTCCCAGCACTTCTTCGGCAACCTCCACGTGTTCGACCCGACCACGAAGGAGAACCTGGCGAGCATCAAGGACATCCAGCACGAACACGGGCCCTACGTGGGCGGGGTGTCCCTCTACATCTTCGCGAGGGCCTTCGCGTCGGGCGCCGTCGCGCTGTCCGGCGTCGAGGCGATCTCGAACGGGATCCCCGCGTTCCGGAAGCCGACCTCGAAGAACGCCGCGCAGACGCTCGGCTGGATGGCCCTGATCCTCGGCAGCACCTTCTTCATGATCTGCATGATCGCCAGCTGGATGCAGGTGGTGCCGAGCGAGTCGAAGTCGGCCCTCGCCATCATGGGCGAGCAGGTGTTCGGCAGCTCGAACCCGCTCTACTTCATCCTCCAGGTCGCCACGATGGCGATCCTGATCCTCGCCGCCAACACGGCGTTCGCCGACTTCCCACGGCTCGCCGCCATCATCGGCAAGGACGGCTACCTGCCCCGCCAGTTCGCCAACCGCGGCGACCGGCTGGTGTTCTCGAACGGCATCCTGATCCTCGCCGGCGCCGCCGCCGTCCTGCTCATCGCCTTCAACGGCAACGTCACGCTCCTGATCCCGCTGTACGCGGTGGGCGTGTTCACGAGCTTCACCATCTCCCAGACCGGCATGGTCCGCCACCACCTGAAGGAGCGGCAGAAGGGCTGGAAGCTCTCGGTCGTGAACTCGAGCCTCGGCGCCGTCGCCACCTTCATCGTGGCGGCCGTGGTCATCATCTCGAAGTTCGTGATCGGCGCCTGGATCATCGTGGTGCTGATCCCCTGCATCGTCGTCGCCTTCCGCGGCGTGAAGCGCCACTACAACCACGTGGCGAAGCGGCTCCGGGTCGACCCGACCTTCCGGGCCGACGCGGTGGCGCCGCGGCACGGCGTCGTGGTGCTCGTCGGCGGCGTGAACCAGTCGTCGCTCGCCGCCATCCGGTACGCCCGCTCGGTGGGCTCCGAGGACGTGGTCGCGGTGACCGTCGCCATCGACGAGGAGGAGGCCGAGCGCATCCGCGCCGCGTGGCACGACTTCGGCATCCAGGTGCCCCTCGAGATCATCGAGTCGCCGTACCGCGACCTCACCAACACGGTCGAGGACTACCTCGACGAGATCGACGCCCGCTGGGGCCACGACTACCTCACGGTGGTCATCCCCGAGTTCGTGCTGCCCCACTGGTGGCAGGGCGTGTTCCACAACCAGTCGGCCCTGGCCCTGAAGCTGGCCCTCAAGTTCCGCAAGGACACGGTCGTGGTGAACGTCCCGTTCCACCTCGACGACGACGAGGCCGACGGCGGCATGTCCGCCGCCTCGCTCGGCGCGGAGGGCGACGAGGGCGCGTCGGGCCTCGCCGGGGAGCGCCCCGACCAGCGGCCGACGATCGACCGCGTCGAGCCGACCCGGCCCACGGCCGGCACCCACCCGCCCGACGGGGGCTGACCCGCCCCGACGGGCCCGGCGGCCGCTGCGACGGCACGGGAGGGTCCGAGGGTTTCACCGGAACCGCCGATAGCGTCCTTTCCTGAACACGTCCTCAGGAGGGAAGCTCCATGATCCAGGCGTTCCAGGACAGCAGCAGCAGCTCGGGCGGCGGCGCGGCCATCGCCGTGGCCGTCGTCGTCGGCCTGGCGTTCCTCGTCATCTACGTGGTGTCGCTCTGGAAGATCTTCACGAAGATGGGCCAGCCCGGCTGGGCCGGGATCATCCCGATCCTCAACTACGTGATCATCGCCCGGCTCAGCGGCAAGGCCTGGTGGTACGGCCTGCTGCCGATCGTGCCCTGCATCGGGTGGATCTTCGTCATCATCCTGCTCTTCAACCTGGCCGAGCTGTTCGGGCAGGGCGCCGGCTTCACCGTCGGGCTCGTGCTGCTGCCGATCATCTTCCTGCCGATCCTCGCCTTCGGGCAGTACCAGTACCGCGGCCCGGCCGAGCGCATCATCTGATCGACACGATCGCTCTGTGATGCACCACGGGGTCGAACGACCCCGTGGTGCATCACGAAGCGGGTGAGGCGTCAGGGGCCGGGGGCCGGCTGGCGGGGCACGTCGACGCTGATGTCGGTGCCGCGCACGCGCACCTCGCGCTCCGACACGCGGGCGTACGCCTCGCGGTCGGCGTCGGTCAGGTCCCGCCCGCTCAGGCTGCGGGGCCACCGGTGCTCGTGCAGCACCGCGGCGAGCTCGTTGCCGTAGAGGTAGAGCGCCCCGAGCAGGTAGCTCCACGAGAGCAGGCCGAACACGACGACGAACACGCCGTACGTGTCCGAGCTCCGCACGATGAAGCGGTTCACGTACCACTCCCCCAGCGTCTGGAGCAGGTACCACGAGAGACCGACGAACAGCGCGGCGGGCAGCTGCGCGGTGAGCGGCACCTTGCGCGAGCACAGGAACCAGTGCAGGCCGAGGCAGCAGAGCGCGCCGGCGAGCACGGGCACGAGCACGCCGGCCACGACCTCCAGGGGACCCGGCAACCAGTCGAACAGCCAGGAGACGGACCCGGACAGCAGCAGGCACGCGCCCATGACCACCGCGGCGGGGATCGACCGGAGGCGACGGATGATCCACGGCGGCCGGTCGAACAGCGGGACGCCCCACACGGTGTTGAGCGCCTCCTGGATCATCTCGAGGAGGCCGAGGCCGGCCCAGACCGACACGAGGACGGAGCCGACGACCACGACCACGCTGCCGGACACGTCGGCGCCGCGGAGGATCTGGTCGCCGATGATCGGCACGCTGCCCAGCGTGGAGTCGAGGAGGTCGTGGCGGAGGTCGTCGTTGTCCTTCAGCAGCAGCCCGAGGACGTTGACGAACGCGAGCAGCAGCGGGAACACGGCGAAGAACCCGCGGTAGGTGAGCAGCATCGCGAGCTGGCCGCCGCGGTCCTCGCCGTACTGCTTGAGCACCCCGTGGACGACGGCGAGCGGTGGGACGCGGCGCTGGACCGCGTCGATCCGGTCGGCCGTCCGGTCGATCAGGTTCCGCTGCGGCGGCTCCTCCGCGTCGGCCGCGCCGTCGCGGTCCCCGCCCGCCGCGTCGGCGTCGGGGGCCGTGCCGGTCATGGCGACCGACCGTAGCGCCGGTTCAGGCGGGGGCCTCGACCTCGAGGACGCGCCGCTCGGTGGGCAACGAGTCGCGCAGATCGGCGACGAGGTCGTCCCGGACGGCGCGGTGCGCCGGGTCGTCCCAGAGGTTGTGCCACTGGTGCGGGTCCTCGTCGAGGCGGTAGAGCTCGCCCTCCGTGCCGTCGTAGTGGATGCCGCAGCTCGTGAGCACCTGCTCGCCGAAGTGGCGCTCGAGCCCGTTCGGCTGCCCGTCGGTCGAGGTCCCGTACGCGGTCAGCGACCAGCCGTCGCGCACGATCGACCGCAGGTGCATGCCGTAGCCCGGGAACTGGCTGTCCCACTCGCACAGCGCACGCTCGTGGGTGCCGGCGCCCGGGGACGTCGGGAGCGCGCGGCCCTGCATCCACGGCGCGGGCTCGATCCCGGCGATCTCGCAGAACGTCGGGGCGAGGTCGACCTGCCCGACCGGCTCCTCGACCTCGGACGGCGCCACGCCAGCGGACGGCGCGGGACGCCAGATCATCGGCAGCCGCATCAGCGCATCCGTGTGGTACGGGCCCTTGTAGATCAGGCCGTAGTCGCCCTGGAGCTCGCCGTGGTCGGTGGTGAGCAGGACGTCGGTCCGGTCCGTCCACCCGCGGCCGCCGAGGTGCTCCAGGAGGCGGCCGACGGCGTCGTCGATCAGCTCGTTCTCCACGTGGACCTTGGCGTTGATCTCACGGACCTGGTCGTCGGTGAGCGTCGACGGCACGAAGAACATCGGTCCGCCCTCGGCGTTCGAGAAGCGCCCCTCGTACCAGGCCAGCCAGTGCGCCGGCTTGCCGGCGAGCACCCGCTCGACCGCCTCGCGCGATCCGGGGTGGCCGGCCGGCAGGTCGAGGTCGCGCCAGTCGACGCGCGACATCTCCGACGCCGGCGGGTCCCACGGGTGGTGCGGGTCGGGGAAGCTGACCCAGCAGAACCAGTCCTCGTCGTCGCCGACCGTGTCCAGCCAGTCGATGGCCCGGTCCACCGTCCAGTCGGTGTGGTACCACTCCCGCGGGATCGGGTTGTGCTTGGTCTCCGGCGCCATCGTGTCGCCGCCGGGGGCGGCGCCGAGCAGCGGACCGAAGCTCTCGAGGTGCTCGGGGTGGTGCTCGGCCAGCCAGCGGCCGTAGTGGCCGATCGGCCGGCCCTCGAACGCTGCGACGTGCATCGCGTTGATCGAGAACTCGAACCCGCGCCACGGGCCCGTGTCGCCCTCGCGCCAGCGGCGGTTCTCCTCCCACCGGCCCTCGAAGTCGAACGCCGGCTCGAAGTGCGCCTTGCCCACGAGCGCGGTGCGGTAACCGCCGACGTCGCGAAGGTGCTCGGCGATGCTCGGGGCGTCCTCGGGCAGGGGCACGCCGTTGGCCACCACGCCGTGGGTCCGTGCGTACTGGCCGGTGAGCATCGTGCAGCGGGTGGGCATGCACACGGTGTTCTGGTTGTACGCCCGCCGGTAGTTGACGCCCTCCGCGGCGAGCCGGTCCGCGACCGGGGTCCGGGCGATGGTGCCGCCGTTGCAGCCGAGGCTGTCGTAGCGCTGCTGGTCGGTGGTGATGAACAGGATGTTGCGCCCCACGGCGGCCTCCTCGGCTGCGGCCCGCCGGCCCGGTTGCACGCCGGTCCGACGATCGACGGTCCTTGCACCACCGATGCAACTAGTCTGCCACGTGGACGTGGTCGCCGGTCCCGCCGACCGCGCCACGCCGACGCGACGAACGGAGACCACCGTGGCCGACGAGCACGTGAACCCGACCCAGGCCCGACTCGCCGAGATGATGGCGGCCGCCGGGGACGAGCCCGGTCCGCTGGTGATGCTGAACCTCAACACCTACCGGGACTGGGCGGAGTACCCGCCCGGCCACCCCGACGCCGAGCCGCGGGTCACCGGGCGGGAGGCGTACCTGCGCTACGGCGTGGTGGCCGCCGCGGCCGTCGAGGAGGTGGGCGGCCGCATCCTGTGGGGAGCGGACGTCCACCGGCAGGTCATCGGGTGCGACCACGACGACGTCGACGAGGTCGTGGCCGTCTGGTACCCGTCCACGCTGGCGTTCCTCCGGCTGATCGACGTCGAGGGCTACGCCGAGGCGACCGTCCACCGGGACGCCGGCCTCGTGCGGGCCACGCTCCTCCAGTGCACGAGCGGCCCGGATCCCGTGCTGCGGAGCCCGTTCGACCTCTGATCCCGGGCCGCGGCGGCCTCGGGGGCACGGATCCTGCCCCGGGGTGCCGGATCGCCCGCGGGCGCGCCGTCGGGAACTCGTCCTACGGTATGGGCCGTTCGCGTCCGATAGAGGGTGCGGGAACAGACGGGGCCCCGGCAGGACCGGGGCGAGGTGGGCACCGGTGGGTCCGCAGGCTCGGACACGAACGTGCCCGCTCCGCGGCCAGTTGGAAGTGGGACGTCAGTGGGCAGCGACGAGCAGGACCAGGCGGACGAGGCGACGCGTGCCCACACGGGCTCGATCGACGTCGTCGACGACGGCTTCCTCCCCGAGGGCGGCACGCCGGACGCCGGCGACCCCGTGGTGCTCGGCCCCGAGGCGACCGACGGCGCCCGCGAGGACGGCGACGCGGCGACGGCCGAGGGTGGCGCGGACGTCCTCGACCAGGACGCGGCGATCACGAACTTCCTGACCGGCGAGGCGGCGATGACGTCGCTCCGCGAGCGGCCGGGCACCCGCCTCCTGTCGATGGTCGGCTACGCGGTGCGCGACGCGGTGCGCGGCATCCGGCGCCGACCCGGGCTCGCCGCCTCCGCCGCGCTCACGGTGTCGCTGTGCGCGGTCCTCGCCGGGGGCGCGGCCGTCGCCCGTGCCGGGGTCGATGCCACGATGGCGCGCTGGGCCGACGGCGTGGAGTTCGTCGTCTACCTCCAGCCCGGCGCCACGAGGGCCGACGTGGCGCGCGTCCGGAACGAGCTCGAGCACGCCGAGGGCGTCCGCTCCGTCACCCGCGTGACGCAGCAGGAGGCGTACGAGGAGTACCAGCGCCTGTACGCGAACGAGTCGCGGATGGTCGAGGCCGTCACACCCGACCTGCTGCCGTCGTCGTTCCGCGTCGCGCCGGAGCGCGCCGATCCTGCGCTCATCCGCAAGATCACCGACCCGCTCGCCGCCGATCCCGCCGTGTACCAGGTGGTGACCGCGGACGACGCGGTGCGCGACGTGCGCGACCTGTCCTCGACCGTCTCGGGCGTCGGCACCTGGTTGGCCATCGTCCTCGGCGTGGTCGGCGTCGTGCTCTCCGCCACGATGATCCGGTCGTCGATCCAGGCACGGCGGCGCGAGATCGACATGATGCGCTCGATCGGGGCCGGCCGGACCTACATCGCCGCGCCCGTGGCCATCGAGGGCGTGATCATCGGCGTCGTCGGGGCGGTGCTCGCCGCCACGCTGCTCGGCATCGGGTTGTCCAGAGCCAGCTCGTCCACCAGCTCGGTCGTGTCCGCGCTGCTGCCGTCGACCGACGCCGGGCGGAACGTGATCCTCGTCGTCGTCGGCGCGACGATCGCGATCTGCACGGTGGTGGCCGTCATCACGACGGCCAACGCCCTCCGGCGGGCCCGATGAGGCTCGTCACCCCCCGCCGGGCCGCCGCCGGCGTCATCGCGGCGATCATCCTCGTCTCGCTGTCGCCCGCCACCGGCGCGCAGGACGGCTCGACCACGTCCACCGAGCCGGGCACGTCGTCCACCACCTCGAGCACGACGAGCACCACCACGCCCGGCGGCTCGTCCACGTCGACGACGCTGCCGACCACGACGGACACCGACCCGGGCACGAGCACGACCCTCCCGCTCTCGCCCGTCATCCCGCCGTCGATCGATCCGTCCATCCCGATCCCCACGAACGTCGACCTCGGCCACGACGAGGACGACGTCGACACCACGCCCGACACGCCGACCGGCCCCTGGGACGGCGTCGGGATCACGAACCCGCTGCTCGCCGGGCTCCAGGCGCAACTGGACATGTCGCAGAACAAGCTCGCCGCCGCGCAGCTGGCCGTCACGCAGGCGGAGACCGCGCTGTCGACCGCGCAGGCGGGTCGCGCCGCGGCCGAGGGCGCCCACGAGGAGGCCGCCGATCGCTACGCCGCGGTGCGGGAGCGCTTCAGCCGCCGCGTCGCCGCCAGCTACATCGCGGCCGGCGACCCGGGGATCCGGCTGCGGCCGAAGCACGACATCTCGAGCGAGGCCGACCGCGTCGTCCTGCCGGGCGCCGTGACGAACTCGGACCGCCAGCTGGCCGCCGACTACGAGGCCCAGCGCGACCAGCTGTCCGAGACGCTGCGGACGTCGATCGAGAGCGAGGCCACGGCCTCCGCCACGCTCGACGGCGCCAAGGCCGCCTTCGCCGCCGCCCAGTCGGCGGCGAGCGCCGCCGAGCTGGCCATCGCGCAGACGCCGGGGACGATCCCCGGCTTCGTGTTCCCCGTCGCCGGCCCCACGAGCTTCATCGACAGCTTCGGCTACTGCCGCGACGGCTGCAGCCGGAAGCACCAGGGCAACGACCTGTTCGCCCGGGCCGGCACGCCGGTCGTGGCGGTCGAGGACGGCTGGGTCGAGAAGGTCGGCACCAACCGGCTCGGCGGGCTCACCGTGTGGACCCGTGGCCGCAGCGGCTACCGCTACTACTACGCCCACCTCCGGGACTGGGCGCCCCTCGTGGTCGGCCAGCCGATCACGGCCGGCACGGTGGTGGGCACGGTCGGCAACACGGGCAACGCCGCCACCACGCCGAGCCACCTGCACTTCGAGATCCACCCGGGCAACGCCGCGGCGATCGACCCCTACGGGATCCTCGCCCGTGCTCCCCGCGTGCAGCTGACCCCCGAGCAGATCGCGCTCGCCTCCGGGATCACCCCCCAGGCCGCGGCCGCCCTCCAGGCCCTCCCCGCCCCGCCGGAGGGCTGACCGGGCCGGGACCGGCTCAGGCGGGGCGCCGGTGGGCGCGCCACGCGCCCAGGACGCCCACGCCGATGCCCACGACGGCACCGCCGAGCCCGCGCCGGCGCTGGGACGGCGACATCGATCCGTGGTTGGCGAGGCCGCCGACGAGGTCGGCCGTGTCGGCGCCGGCCGACGCCAGGAACCACCCCGGCACCGTGCCGTCGCCGCGGATCCCGGCTCGCAGCAGCATCCCGCCGACGAGCGCGTCCCGGTAGCCCATCGACCGGAGCAGCTGCGCCGACGGCGTCGGGTCGCCCGCGTCGCCCCAGAGGCGGTTCGCCGGCCCCGGCGCCACGAGGAACGACACGCCCGAGGCCAACCGCAGCGCGCCGACCACGACCGCGACGCGATCGGCACCCCGTGCCGTCGACGGGTCGGGAGCGGTCGTTGCGGCCATGCGGCGGACAGTACCGGTCCGCTCACGTCCCGACCGTCGTGGCGCACGCCGGTCGACGTCGGCGGCGGCCGGAGCGGCGGGAGCGGGTCGGTAGCCTCGCCCGGTGCTCCTCTTCGGCCTGCGCTTCGACCTCCGCAACCCCGCCTTCGCCGGCATCGGCATGGCGGAGCGGTACCGCGCCGCGCTCGACATGTCGGCGTGGGCCGACGAGCTCGGCGCCCTGTTCGTGACCGTGCCCGAGCACCACGGCGCCGACGACGGCTACCTCCCCAGCCCGCTCGTGATGGCCGGCGCGATCGCGGCGCGGACCTCGCGCTGCCGCATCGCCGTCAACGCGCTGGTGGCGCCGTTCCACGACCCGTTGCGACTGGCGGAGGACGCCGCCGTGGTCGACCTGCTGAGCGGTGGGCGCCTCGACCTCACGATCGCCGCCGGGTACGCCCGCCACGAGTTCGAGATGTTCGGCGTGGCGATGTCGGAGCGCCCGGCACGGGTCACGGAGGCGGTGACGACGTTGCGGTCGGCGTGGACCGGCGAGCCCTTCGAGCACCGTGGCCGCACCGTGCGCGTCACCCCCACCCCGGCCCAGGACGGCGGACCCCGCATCGTGCTCGGCGGCAGCAGCGCGGCGGCCGCCCGGCGTGCGGCACGGATCGCGGACGGCTTCCTGCCGTCGGAGCCGGGCATCTGGGAGCACTACCGGGACGAGCTCGCCGTGCTGGGTCGCCCCGACCCGGGCCCGTTCCCGACGGGCGGCACCGACGTGGTCGTGCTCGCCGAGGACCCCGACGCGGCGTGGGACCGCCTCCTCGCCCACTTCGTGCACGAGGCCACGGAGTACGGGGCGCTGCGGGACGACGACGACGTCGCCACCTCGTACCGCACGCCCGTCGACGGTGCGGAGCTGCGGGGCGGGTCCCAGTACCGGATCCTCACGCCCGACGACTACGTCGACGAGCTGCGCGCCGCGGGCCCCGGGGCGTTCGCGCTCCTGCACCCGATGGTCGGCGGCATCCCGCCGGAGGCGGCGTGGCGGCACCTCCGCCTGTTCGAGGAGCGGGTGCTACCGGCGCTCGCCTGAGCCCGGCGGGCGCGCACCGGGCCCGGACGCAGCGCCCGGCTCGGCGCGGGGCGCCTACCTTGGCCGCAGCGAGGTACGTGCAGGTGACCGGCCCGAGGAGGTCCGATGCCCGACGCCCCACCCCCCGGGGACACCGCTCCGCTCGACGACCGGCAGCTCGAGCTGCTGCACACGGCCTGGCGGGCGGCGAACTACCTGACCGTCGGCCAGATCTACCTGCGGTCGAACCCGCTGCTGGCCACCCCGCTCACGCCCGACGACATCAAGCCCCGGCTGCTCGGCCACTGGGGGACGTCACCCGGGCTGAGCCTCCTGTACGTCCACCTCAACCGCGTGATCCGGTCGACGGGCCGGTCGGTGCTGTACGTGACGGGACCGGGCCACGGCGGTCCGGCGGTGCTCGCGAACCTGTGGCTCGAGGGCACCTACGGCGAGATCTACGACCGCATCACGCAGGACGCCCACGGCATGCAGCGGTTCTTCCGCCAGTTCTCCACGCCCGGCGGCGTGCCGAGCCACGTGAGCGTGCCGACGCCGGGCTCGATCCACGAGGGCGGCGAGCTCGGCTACGCGCTCGTGCACGCGGTCGGCGCGGCGTTCGACAACCCGGACCTCCTGGTGGCGTGCGTGATCGGCGACGGCGAGGCCGAGACCGGTCCGCTCGAGGGGTCGTGGAAGGGCATCCGCTTCCTCAACGCGGCACGCGACGGCGCCGTGCTCCCGATCCTCCACCTCAACGGGTACAAGATCTCCGGGCCGACCGTCCTCGGCCGTGCGTCGGACGACGACGTCCGCGAGCTGCTCGAGGGCCACGGCTACGAGCCGTGGTTCGTGGAGGGCGACGACCCGACCGACGTGCACCGGCGGCTCGCCGCGGCGCTCGACGCCATCGTGGCCCGGATCGACGACATCCAGGCCGAGGCGCGCGAGGCGGGGGCCGCCGCGCTCGTCGGGACCCCGCGGTGGCCCGTGCTGGTGCTGCGCACGCCGAAGGGCTGGACGGGGCCCGACGTGGTCGACGGCGTGCCGGTCGAGGGCACGTTCCGGGCCCACCAGGTCCCGGTGAGCGAGGTGCGCACCAACCCGGAGCACCTGGCGATCCTCGAGTCGTGGATGCGCAGCTACCGGCCCGAGGAGCTGTTCGACGAGCGCGGCCGGCCCCGACCCGACGTGGTCGCGCTGGTGCCCGACGGGCCGCTGCGCATGGGCGCGAACCCGCACGCGAACGGCGGGCGCCTCCTCGTGGCGCTCGACCTGCCCGACACCGCCGAGCACTCGGTGGAGGTGCCGTCGCCGGGGACCGTGCGGCTCGAGTCCACGCGCGCCCTCGGCGAGGTGCTGCGCGACGTGTTCACCGCGAACTCGTCGCAGGCCAACTTCCGGTTGTTCTGCCCCGACGAGACCAACTCGAACCGGCTCGGCGCGGTGTTCGAGGTCGAGGACCGCTGCTGGATCGAGCCCCGCACGGAGGATGACGACCACCTCGCGCCCGACGGCCGGGTCATGGAGGTGCTGAGCGAGCACCTCTGCGAGGGCTGGCTGGAGGGCTACCTGCTCACCGGCCGCCACGGCGTGTTCGCCACCTACGAGGCGTTCGCCGTGGTCGCCGCGTCGATGATCGTGCAGCACGCGAAGTGGCTCGAGCACGCGGCGCGCCTGCCCTGGCG
The DNA here is from genome assembly GCA_023392475.1 of Actinomycetes bacterium. Taxonomy (GTDB): domain Bacteria; phylum Actinomycetota; class Acidimicrobiia; order Acidimicrobiales; family Microtrichaceae; genus JAEVZA01. Next base: position 19,893 of record JAEVZA010000445.1, read on the forward strand.
GCGGAAGGTGGCGTCGCTCAACGTCCTCCTCACCTCCACGTGCTGGCGGAACGACCACAACGGGTTCTCGCACCAGGGCCCGGGCCTGATCGACATCCTGATGTCGAAGAAGGGGTCGGTCAGCCGCATCTACCTCCCGCCCGACGCCAACACGCTGCTGTCGGTCGCGGACCACTGCCTGCGCAGCCGCGACTACGTGAACCTGATCGTGATCGACAAGCAGCCGCAGCTGCAGTACCTCGACGCCGAGGCGGCCCGCGTCCACTGCTCCCGCGGCCTCGGCCGGTGGGCGTGGGCGTCGACCGACGACGACGGCGACCCCGACGTCGTGCTCGCGGCGGCCGGCGACATCCCGACGATGGAGGCCGTCGCGGCGGCGGCCCTGCTGCGCGAGCACGTCCCCGACCTGCGCGTCCGGTTCGTCAACGTCGTCGACCTCATGCGCCTGTTCCCGGCCAACGACCACCCGCACGGGACCGACCGCCTCGAGTTCGAGGACGTCTTCACCGCCGACCGGGACGTCGTGTTCGCGTTCCACGGGTACGCCCGCGCCGTGCACCAGCTGATCCACGGGCAGGGGCGCACGGACCGGTTCCACGTGCGCGGCTACCAGGAGGAGGGCACGACGACGACGCCGTTCGACATGGTCGTGCTCAACGGGGCGAGCCGCTTCCACCTCGCCCAGGAGGCGATCCGCCGCGCGCGCCGGCGGCCCGCGGGCTCGGACGCGCTCGTGCAGCACTGCGACGAGATGCTCGCCCGGCACGAGGTGTACGTGCGCGAGCACCTCGAGGACATGCCCGAGGTGCGCGACTGGACCTGGCCGGCGTGAGCGACGGCCGTCCCGGCGCGGCGGGCCCGCGCCGGGTGCTGTGCGTGAACGCCGGCTCGTCGTCGCTCAAGGTCGCCGTCCTGCCGGAGGGCCGGCCGGGGGGCGGACCCGGGGCCGCGACGGTGCGGGCGGAGGTCGAGCGCATCGGCGACCGGCCGACCATGCGGGGGGAGGGCGGCGCCCACGAGGACGGGGCGTCGCCCGTCGACGCGCCCGACCACCGCGCCGCGCTGCGCGCCGTCCTCGACGCGCTCGGCGACGACGGTCGCCCCGAGGTCGTCGCGCACCGCATCGTGCACGGCGGCCCCGACGTCACGGACCACGTGGTCGTCGACGACGAGGTGGTGCGGCGGCTCGAGGCCGCCGTCGCCTTCGCGCCGCTGCACCTGCCCGTGGAGCTGGCGCTGCTCCGGGCCACCCAGGGACTCGGTGCCCCGCAGGTGGCCTGCCTCGACACCGCGTTCCACCGCGACCTCGTCCCCGAGTCGCGCCGGCTGCCGATCCCCGCGGCCCTCGCCGCAGCCGGCATCCGCCGCTACGGCTTCCACGGCCTGTCCTACGAGCACCTGGTCGACGCCCTGGGCGACGAGCTCGGCCGGCGAGCGGTGCTCCTGCACCTCGGGAGCGGCGCGTCGGGCGCGGCCGTGCTCGACGGCGTCGGGGTCGACACGACGATGGGGCTCACGCCGACGGGTGGGCTCGTCATGGGCACCCGGACCGGCGACCTCGACCCCGGCGTGGTCGTCCACCTCCTGCGGACCGGCCACCTCGACGCCGACGACGTCGAGCGGGTCGTCGACCGGGAGTCCGGGCTCCTCGGGCTGGCCGGCGCGTCCGACGTGCGGGACGTGCTCCGCGCCGCGGGCGCCGGCGACGAGGCGTCCCAGGTCGCGCTCGCCGTCCAGGCGTCCAGCATCGCCAAGCACGTGGCCGCGCTCAGCACCACGCTCGGCGGGATCGACACGCTCGTCTTCACCGCCGGCGTCGGCGAGCGCAGCCCCGAGGTGCGCGCCGCGGTCGCCGCACGGCTCGGCCACCTCGGCGTCGAGCTCGACGCGGCGGCGAACGCGGCCGGGGCGCGCGTCGTCAGCCCAGCCGGCGCGCCCGTCACCGTGCGCGTGGAGGGCCCGGGCGACGACCCGGCGGTGCCCGACCTCCTCGACCGGGCCGCCGCCCTGCCCGGCGTCGAGGACGCCATGCAGGACACCGGCTACCCGCCCGAGGTCACCGTCGTCGACCTCACGCCCGACGTCGGCCCGGGCGGTGACGCGACGGCCCAGGAGGCGCAGGACCTCGTGCACGCCGTGCGCGCCCTCGACACCGACCTGGAGGTGCGGGTCGCCGGACCGGCCGCCGAGGTCGTCGACACCCAGGAGCACCTCGCGCAGCGGCTCCCGCTCGCCGCCGGGGTCGTGGTGCTCGCGACCTTCGTGCTGCTCTTCCTGCTCACCGGCTCGCTCGTGGTGCCGCTCAAGGCCCTCGTGCTCAACCTCCTCACGCTCGCGGCGACGCTCGGCGTCCTCGTCTCCGTGTTCCAGCACGGCGTCGGCGCCTCGCTCCTCGGGTTCGAGCCGTGGGGTGCGCTCGACGTCACCACGCCCCTGCTCGTCGGCATGCTCGTGTTCGGCCTCTCCACCGACTACGAGGTGTTCCTCCTGTCTCGCACCGCGGAGGAGTGGCGCGCCCGCCCGCCCGGCGAGGACCCGCGCGTTGCGAACGACCGGGCCGTGCTCCGCGGCATCACCGCGTCCGGCCCGGTCGTCACGACGGCGGCCGTCGCCATCGGCATCGTGTTCCTCGGCTTCGCGGCGGGCGAGCTCGTCGCGATGAAGGAGGTCGGCGTCGGCATGGCCGTCGCCGTGCTCCTCGACGTCACTGTCGTGCGCGGGCTGCTGCTGCCCGCGACGATGACGCTCCTGGGCCGGTGGAACTGGTGGCCCTCCTGGCGCGGGGGAGAACCCGGGTCCGCCGACGTAGAGCCCGGGTCCGCCGAGGGAGACCCCGGGTCCGCCGAGGGAGAGCCTGGGTCCGCCGAGGTAGAGCCGCGGTCGGTCACACGTCGCGCATGACCTCGGTGACGAAGCGCGCGGAGCGCTCGCGGAGGCCGTCGACGCGGAGCTCGACGAACAGCTCGCGCATCGACGCGTCGTCGCCCATCTCGGTGCGGGTCGGGGCCCGGCGGACGTTCTGCGAGCAGAGGAACTGCGTGCAGATGAGGGTGCCGACGGTGTTGCCGCGCCGCCCGGCGGCTCCGGCGCGGCGCGCCACGTAGAGGCTGACGTCGTCCGTCACGACGACGTCCTCGCACCACGCGCAGACCGCGCGCTTGCGCCGTCCGCCCGTCTTGGCGTCGGTCGAGCGCAGCAGGACGCCGCGCGGCTCGTCGTCGACCTCCACGACGGCGTAGGCGAGGAGCGGGGCCTTGCGGTCGCGCCACCCGAGGTAGTCGAGGCGGTCCCAGTCGAGCGTGTCGAGGTCGGGGAGGGTCGCCTGCGCGGCCTCGCGCTTGGACGCGTTGACGAACGACGCGCGGATCTGCTTCTCGGTCAGGGGGTTCATGGGTTCGCTGCTTCCGTGTCAGGACGGTCCGCGGCCCGGCGGGGGTGCACGACGACGCGTGCTCGCCCGGGCGCACGACGGCGCCTCCGGGGGCGGGGAGGACGGCGTGCCCGCAGCCGTCGCGTCGTGACCGGCGCGGCCGGGCGACGAC
>JAEVZA010000448.1 GCA_023392475.1 Actinomycetes bacterium
GTCCACGCCGCCTGCACCTCGGGGCACGTGAGCGGCACGTCGCTGCCCCCGCCGAAGCCGCGGAGCGACAGCAGGTAGACGTCGGCGCTGTCGCGCAGCGCCGTGGAGGCGGGCTCGTTGACGTCGAGGACGACGACGGGGCGACTCCTGCCGTGGGGCGGGCCCGGCACCTTGACCACGGGGAGGTGCAGCTGCCGGCCGGTCGGATCGGCACGCGACTCGGGCACGACGAGCTCGCCGCAGGTGGCGTCGGGGACGGATCCGGCGGTCGACTGCGGGCACGGCGTGGACGCGTACGTCGGCGTGTAGCCCTCCGCCCGGCTCACGACGTCGCTGACGACGCCGGGCTCGGCGGTGGTGGGCGCGGCGGCCTCGTCGTCGGACCGGGCGAGCAGGGCCGCGACGGTGGCGCCGACGACGAGCACGCCGATGGCCACCGCGCCGAGGGTGAGCCGGCGACGGGCCCGACCGGTCGCCGGGGCCGGTGCCGACGGGATGGGGGCGGGCTCCGTGCTGGGCGAACCGTCGACCTCGACCACCTCGATCGGCGCGGCGAGGCCCTTGAGCTGGACCGGTCCGATCGGCCGGAAGCGGTGCACGCGCCCGCGCGAGCCGACGAGCGACTCGAGCAGCGCAGGCGCCAACGTCTGGTCGGCCGCGGCCACGGCGCAGAGCCGGGCCGCCTCCACCACGGGCGTGCCGAACCAGTCGTCGTCCTCGTGGGCCACCTCGCCGACGCTGATCCCCACGCGCAGGTGCACCGGGTCGGAGGTGTCGACCGCGGCCGCGGCGGCGTGGAGGGCGGCCGCGCACCGCAGGGCGTCCACCGTGCTGTGCTCGAACACCACCATCAGGCCGTCGCCGAGGTTCTTCACCTCGACGCCTCCGTGCTCGACGACGGCGCGGCGCAGGTCGGCGAACAGTCGGCGCCGGAACTCGTCCCCCGCCTCGTCACCCATCCGTGTGAGCCGGTCGGTCGACCCGACGACGTCGCAGAACAGCACCGCCACCGTGGCTGTGGTGCTCATCGGCCGCGATGCTAGCGACGGGTGAGTCGCCGTGGACCCTGGGGTTTTCCACGCTGGGCCAAGGCCGTCCGTCACACGGTCGGCACCGCTCGTCCGCCGGTCCGGCGTTCTGACGACGAACCGCGTCGTCCAGCAGCGCGGAACGTCATGGGAACGAGCGTGGGAGGGCTCGGAAGATCGTCAGTCCCCCGTTCCGCGGGAGCGCAGCGGCGGCAGCCCGACGAAGAGCGCCCGCAGCTGGAGCGCCTCGTTCGGGTTGAACACGAGGCCGTCGGCGAGGGCCTGGACGGCGTCGGCGGCGGCGAGGAAGTCGTCGGTCGAGCCGCCCTCGGCGACCGAGTCCCGGTACCGGCCCACGACGGAGGCCAACCCGGCCCGCAGCTCGTCGACCCGGATCCGTCGCTGCTCGCGCTTGTGCCGGGCGCCGAGCTCGTTCCACTGCCCGGCCCGGCGCTCGCCGAGCTCCTCGTCGAGCGCCTCGAGCTCCGCGACCTCCGCCGCCTGCCGCTCCTGCAGCGGCAGCAGCACCTCGTCGATCGACGACAGCAGCTCCTCCACCACGGTCGCAGCGGCCGCGCCGGTGCCGTCGAGTCGGGACGGCGCGTCGTACCACGCCCGCCGCCGCGACCGGAGCGCGTCGTCCCGCGCCAGGAGCCGGGCGCGGTCGAGGTCGCCCCCGGCGGACGCCGCGGCGGCGGTCGCCACGTCGTCATCGACGCCCTCGGCCACCAGCCGGGCCCGGATCGCCGGTTGCGGCACCGCGGGGAAGTCGACGACGACGCAGCGCGACGCGACCGTCACGAGCTCCGGCGTGATCTCCTCCGCGAGCACGACGAAGAACGTGCCGGCCGGCGGCTCCTCGATCGACTTCAGGAGTCGCGGCACCTGGGCCGTCACGAGGTGCAGGTCCACGAGCACGATGACCTGGCGCTCGCCCTCGGGCGGTGCGCTGCTCGACCAGCGGACCACCTCCTGGAGGACCTCCTTGGGGATGGACGCCGCGGCGCCGCGGTCGACGACGAACAGCGCGGGGTGCTGCTCGGAGGCGACGAGGTGGCGCGCCCGCGCGGCGCCGGCCTCGTCCAACCCGTCGGCCAGCAGGTCGCCGGCGAAGGCGCGCGCCGCGGCACGGGTGCCGGACCCCGACGGCCCGCGCAGGAGGTAGGCGTGCACCGGCGCCGAGGCGGCGGACCGCAGCTGCGCCACCGCGTCGTCCTGGCCGACCACGTCGGCCCAGAGGTCGGGCGCCGACGCGACGCCGGCCGCGACGCCACCGGCGCCAGCCGACTCAGCCACCGACACCCAGCCGATCGGCCACCGCGGACCGCACCCGGTCCCACACCTCGTCCTCGCTCCCGACGCCGTCGACGACCACCCAGCCGGCCGGATCCGCGTCGGCCATCGAGCGGAAGGCGGCCGCGACCCGGTCGTGGAACGCCGCGCCGGCCGCCTCGATCCGGTCCCGCGCGCCACCCGTGCGCCCGGCCGCGACCTCCGGCGGCACCACGAGCAGCACGACGAGGTCGGGCTGCAGCCCGTCGACCGCCCAGTCCGACGTGCGCCGCACCTCGTCGGGGTCGAGGCCGCGACCGAAGCCCTGGTAGGCGACCGACGACGGGATGTACCGGTCGCAGACGACGTGGCGCCCCGAGGCCAGCGCCGGCTCGATGACCTCCACCACGTGCTGCGCACGGTCCGCGGCCATGAGCAGCGCCTCGGTGCGCGCGTCCATGTCACCGGCGACGCCGTCGAGGAGCAGCTCCCGGAGCCGCGCCCCGATCGCCGTGCCCCCGGGCTGGCGGGTGAGGACCGCGTCGAGGTGATCGGCGAGGCGCGCCGCCTGCGTGGACTTCCCGCCGCCCTCGCCGCCCTCGAGGACGACGAACGACCCCCGCGCCGTCACGCCTCCTCCCCGCGTCGCCGGCGGTGGGGGTGGTGCGGCAGGTCGATCGGTGCGATCTCGCCCGTGACGTCGGACGGCAGCGGCGCCTCGATCCCGAGCCCCTCGGCGAGCACCTCGGCCGCCTCCTCCGCCGCTTCGTGGGCCGACTCGACCGGCGGCTCGCCCTGACCGGTCGCCGGGCCGCCCGTCGCCGCGCCGGCCGCAGCGCCCGCCACCTCGCCGTGCGCGGCCTCGGCG
>JAEVZA010000456.1 GCA_023392475.1 Actinomycetes bacterium
CTCGTCGCCCGCGGTGCGCCGGTGGCGTCCGAGCGCCTCGTCCTCATCGCCCGGGACGCGGAGGCCCGCGGGACGCTGGTCGACGGGCTCGAGGAGCACGACCGCGTCGACCTGCTCGACGCCGAGCACCGCACCGGTCGGGCCCGCGCGGAGTCCGACCTCGTCCGGTGGCTGGCGATCGAGACGGAGCTCGGTCGGGCACCCGACGAGCTCGAGCACGTCGAGGCCGTCCCGTCGACGCCGGAGCCCTCCAGCGGCGAGGTCCACCTCTTCCGCTTCCGGGTGCGGGCGCCGCACTGGTCGTCGGCTCGGGGGTGGATGATTGGCGCCGCCGGCCCGTACGTCGCCGACGGGACGCCGGGTCACGGCGTCGACGCCTTCGCCTCCTCGATCTACAACGCGGAGGACGAGGACGGCACGACCGGCCACCTGGCGGCCATCCTCGAGTCCCTCGCCGCCTGGCCCGACGACCGCGACGTCTGACGGTCGCCGGCCGGTCCGGGCGTAGGGTCGGGCCATGACCGGTCCGACGGGGGGACGACCGCCCTACGAGCACGGGCTCCACGAGCTCGGTGACGGCCTGCACGCGTACCTCCAGCCCGACGGCGGGTGGGGCTGGTCGAACGCCGGCCTGATCTGCGGCGACGGCGCCTCGCTGCTCGTGGACACCCTCTTCGACGCCCGCCTCACCGCGGCGATGCTCGCCGAGATGGCGCCGCTGACCGGACCCCGACCCATCGGCACGCTGGTGAACACCCACGCCAACGGCGACCACTGCTACGGCAACGGGCTGGTCACCGGTGCCGAGATCGTCGCCTCGCTGGCGACCGCCGACGAGATGGACGCCGTGCCGCCGGCGCTGCTCGGGGCGATGGTCTCGTCGGACCTCGGCGACGACGCCCTCAACGCCTACGTCCGTGCCGCGTTCGGGCCGTTCGACTTCGACGGCGCGCAACCGGCCGCCCCGACGCGCACGTTCACCGGCACGCTCGGCCTCGACGTCGCCGGCACGGCGGTCGAGCTCATCGAGGCCGGTCCGGCCCACACGACGGGTGACGTCATCGTGCACGTTCCCGGCGCGGCCACGGCGTTCGTCGGCGACCTCGCGTTCGTCGGCGGCACGCCGATCGTGTGGGCGGGACCGCTGTCGAACTGGTGCGACGCGATCGACCTGGTGCGCGGGCTCGGCGTCACCACCGTGGTGCCCGGCCACGGCCCGGTGTGCGGCACGGCCGAGCTGGTCGAGATTCGGGACTACCTCGCGCACGTCGAGGCGGAGGCGACCGAGCGGTTCCGGGGCGGCATGTCGGCGGCCGACGCGGCCCTGGACATCGACCTCGGCGCGTGGGCCGGGTGGGGCGAGGCCGAGAGGATCACCGTGAACGTGGACACCGTGTACCGGCACCTCGACCCCGGCGCGCCGCGCACGGACGTGCTCTCGCTGTTCCGGGCGATGGCCACCTACCCGGCGCGCCCCTCGACCTGAGCCCGGACCGCCGCGGCCCGGTGCTCCCGGCCGGCGACGTCAGTAGGCGGTGACGGAGCGACCGACCGCGTCGAGCGCCGACAGCGCGCCCGGGTGGTGGGCCACGCGGCGGTAGAGGCGCTCGGTGAGCTCGTGCGACTGGCGCTCCTCGGTCTCCGCCTCGATCTCGGCGCCGAACCGGTCCACGATCTCCGATTCCTTGGCGAGGACGTCGGGCGAGGGCGGTGCGTCGGGCAGGTCCTCCGGGAACTCGTCGAGCTCGCCGGCGTCGAGCCAGATGAACTGGTTCTCGACGTCCACGTCGACCACGACCGTGGCCGTGTCCTCGACGTCCCCGGCCTGGCCCTGCGGCACCTCGTCGGGATCGACGGGCACGGAGATCCGCACCATGGGCGGCCCGCCGAACGGGCTGGGCAGCGGTCCGGGGGGCGCCGTGCGCGCCAGCTGCCAGAGCTCGGCGATCTCGTCCTCCTGGAGGCGCTCGTAGCTCTCCGTGAGCGTCATGGCGAGGCCGTGGCCCGCCGTGCACGTCCAGTGCGCGAAGGACCCGGTCGTGCCGAGCTGGAGGCCCGTGCCGCACACGGGGCAGTGGGGGATCGAGATCCCTGCGATGGGCTGCTGGACGCCTTGGTCGACCGTCACCCCGTCCACGGTACCGAGCGGTCCCCCGGTTTCCACCGGCTAGGTTCCGGCCATGCCCGACACCGTGCGGATCGACCGCGACGGCCCCGTCACCGTCGTCACGATCGACCGCCCGGAGGTCCGCAACGCGGTCGACGGGCCCACCGCCGCGCAGCTCGCGGACGCCTTCCGGGGCTTCGACGGGGACGACGGCGCGGCGGTCGCCGTGCTGGCGGGAGCGGGCGGCACGTTCTGCGCCGGCGCCGACCTCGGGGGGATCGCCGACGGCCGGGGCAACCGGGTGTCGGAGGACATGCACGAGGACGGCCCGATGGGTCCGACCCGGATGCTGCTCGGCAAGCCGGTGCTCGCCGCCGTGGAGGGCCACGCCGTGGCCGGCGGGCTCGAGCTCGCCCTCTGGTGCGACCTGCGGATCGCGGCGTCCGACGCCACGTTCGGCGTCTACTGCCGCCGCTGGGGGGTTCCGCTGATCGACGGCGGGACGGTGCGGTTGCCCCGGCTGATCGGCCAGAGCCACGCGATGGACCTGATACTCACCGGTCGCGGCGTCTCGGGGGAGGAGGCGCGCTCGATGGGCCTGGCCAACCGGCTCGTCGCTCCGGGCCGGGCGTTGGAGGCCGCGGTCGAGCTCGGGCACCACCTCGCCGCGTTCCCCCAGCTGTGCCTGCGCACCGACCGGCGCTCCGTGCACGACCAGTGGGGCCTCGACCTCCCCGCCGCGCTGGAGCGCGAGGTCACCCTCGGCATGGAACCGATCCGGGCCGGTGAGACCCGCGCCGGTGCCGCCCGCTTCGCCGGGGGCGAGGGCCGCGGCGGGGCCGGCGTCTGACCGACCGCTCGACCCGACCAGGAGCCGCCCGACATGACCGAACCGGACCTCGCCCGGAAGGCGGCGACGGCCGCGACCGCCGCCGCGAACGCCGCGGCGGGTGCCGAGCTGCCGCTCGACGACCCGACCGACTTCGAGCTCGCCGAGCGGGGCCGGTTGGCGCACGGCTCGCAGCGCCAGGTCCCGGGTCCGGGCGGCCAGGGCGTCAGCTGGGACCTCGACTCGTGGGCGTTCCTGCTTGGCCCGGCGCCCGACACGGTGCACCCGAGCCTCTGGCGCCAGTCGCAGCTCTGCGCGGTCGAGGGGCTGTTCGAGGTGGTCGACGGCATCTGGCAGGTGCGCGGCCACGACCTGTCCAACGTCACGTTCGTGCGGGGCGACTCCGGGTGGATCGTGATCGACCCGCTCACGACGGCGGAGACGGCGCGGGCCGCGCTCGACCTGGTCGACGAGCACCTCGGCCGGCTGCCCGTCCGGGCGGTGATCTACACGCACAGCCACGTCGACCACTTCGCCGGGGTGCGGGGCATCGTCGACGAGGCGCAGGTCCGGAGCGGCGAGATCCGCATCATCGCCCCGGCCGGCTTCCTCGAGGCGGCGATCTCGGAGAACGTCACCGCGGGCAACGTGATGACCCGTCGCGCCACCTACATGTACGGCGCGCTCCTGCCGCGCGACGCGCAGGGGTTGGTCGGCAGCGGGCTCGGCCAGACGACGCCGCTCGGGACCTTCGGGCTCATCGCGCCGAGCGAGGTCGTGTCGGAGACGGGGACCGTCCTCGTCGTCGACGGCGTGCGCATCGAGTTCCAGCTGACGCCGGGCACCGAGGCGCCGTCGGAGATGAACTTCTTCTTCCCCGACCACGCCGCGCTGTGCATGGCCGAGAACTGCACGGCCACGTTCCACAACGTGTACACGCCGCGCGGCGCCCAGGTGCGCGACTCGCTCGCGTGGGCCATGTACCTCGACGAGTCGATCGAGCTGTTCGCCGAGCGCGCCGACGTGAGCTTCGCCAGCCACCACTGGCCCCGCTGGGGCACCGAGGCGCTGCGGGACCACCTGGAGAAGCAGCGCGACCTCTACCGCTACCTCCACGACCAGACCATGCGGCTGGCCAACCTCGGCCACACGATGCTGGAGATCGCCGAGGACCTGGAGCTGCCGCCGGCGCTCGGCGACGAGTTCTTCAACCGCGGCTACTACGGCACGGTCAACCACAACGTGAAGGCCGTGTACCAGAAGTACCTCGGCTTCTTCGACGGCAACCCGGCCCACCTGCACCCGCTCCCGCCGGTCGAGGCCGGACGGCGGTACGTCGAGTTCATGGGCGGCGCCGACGCGCTGCTCGGGCGGTCGAGGGCATCGTTCGAGGCGGGGGAGTATCGGTGGGTGGCGCAGGTGGTCGACCACCTCGTCTTCGCCGATCCGGAGAACGTGGAGGCGCGGGCCCTGCAGGCCGATGCCCTGGAGCAGCTGGGGTACCAGGCCGAGTCGGGACCGTGGCGGTCCTTCTACCTGACCGGTGCGCAGGAGCTCCGTCAGGGTGCGCCGCCGGTCGCCGTCCGGTCGGCGGCGAGCGCCGACATCATGGCGGCGATGACGGTGGAGATGCTCCTCCAGTTCATCGGGGTGCGCCTGAACGGCCCGCGGGCCGCCGACTTCCGCCTGGCGCTGTCGGTCGAGGTGACCGACGGCGGCAGCGACGGGGGGCCCGAGCTGTTCGCGGTCGGCGTCCGCCACGGGGCGCTGCACCACACGGCGGGCCGGCTGCACGAGGCCGCCGACCTCACGATCCGCACGCCGAAGGCGCCGCTCGTCGCCGCGGTCTCGAGCGGGCGCCTGGAGACGTTGGCGGACCACCCCGAGGCCCGGATCCTCGGGCGCGTCGAGGCGCTGGCCGAGCTGTCGGACCTGCTCGACACGTTCGAGCTCTTCTTCCCGATCGTCACCCCGTAGCCCAGGACCTCGCGAGCCCTCACGCCCAGCCGTTCTGTGATGCGAGACCCCTGGATTTCCCGCGCTCTCGCATCACAGAACGGCGTGGGTGGGGCGCGAGGTGCAGGTCAGCGCATGGTGCCGGCACCGCCGACGAGCGGCAGGTCGAGCACCGACAGCAGCCCCGGGCGGGCGGCGCACACGGCGGGGATCGCGTTGACCAGGCGCCCCGCGGTGCCGACCAGCCCGGCGGTGTTGTGGTCGCCGTCGTCGCCCATCATCTGCAGGTCGAGCGTGTAGTTCGGGTTGCCGGAGACGATCACCCGGTACCCGGAGTGCCCGACGGGCTGCGGCCAGTCGGGGGCGAGGTCGTCGTCCAGGCGGGTCACGTGCTCGAGGACGATCCGCGGGTCGCCGTCGACGATGCCCTGCACCTCGAAGCGCATCGCCGCGGTCGTGCCGGCGGCGACGACGCCGAACCCGAGGTCGATGTCCACCGGCGCGGGGAGCCGCTCGTGCACCTCGCGGAGCTCGGTGACCTCCACGCCGAGGCCTGCGGCGATCGCCTTGACGACGCCGCCCCAGGCGAAGCCGAGCACGCCGGGCACGAGCAGGAGCGGCGTGGCGTCGAGGGGCTGTCCGAACCCCATGGTCTCGAACAGCACCTGCGGCTGCGCGTAGGTGTTGTAGTTGACGATCTCCATGACCCGGACGCTGTCGACGTACTCGCACGTCCCGGTGAGGGCGAGCGGGAGCAGGTCGTTGGCGAAGCCCGGGTCGATGCCCGACGTGAACATCGACGTGCCGCCCGTCGTGCACGCGTCCTCCAGCGGTGCCCGCATGTGGGGGTCGACGTGCTCCGGGAAGATGAGCGGCACGACGGACGAGGACACCACGTTGGCGCCCGACGCCAGGATGCGAGCCATGTCGTCGATGGCCTCCGTCGGCCGCAGGTCGGCCGTCGCCGTGTAGCAGACGCAGTCCGCACCGAGGGCGAGCAGGGCGTCGACGTCGTTCGTCGCGGCGACGCCGACGGGACCGATCCCCACCAGCTCCCCGGCGTCCCGGCCGACCTTGTCCTCGCTGTGGACCCACAGCCCGACGAGCTCGAGGTCGGGGTGCTCGGCGATCAGCCGGACGGCGTGGTGGCCCACGTTGCCGGTGCTCCACTGGATCACCCGGTACGTCATGGTTCGTCCCCCTCGAGTGCGACCTCGGGGCAGGATACGGCCCGTGACCGAGGCGCACCGACCGACGATCCTGCTCGCCATGATGGCGGGCCTCCGCGACTACGCGTTCACGCGCGACCAACTCGATCGCCTCGCCGCGGTCGGCGACCTCGTGTCCGACGACGTCGTCGACGACCTCACGACGCCCGAGGCCGCGGCGCTCCTGGCGCGCACGGAGGTGCTCGTCGGCCACTGGGGCTGCCCCACCCTCACCGAGGAGGTCGTGGCGGCCGCGCCCGCGCTCCGCATGTTCGCCTACGCGGCGGGCACGGTGAAGTGGCAGGTGACCGACGCCGTGTGGGGGCGCGACGTCCTGGTCACCTCCGCCGCGGCCGCCAACGCCGTCCCCGTGGCCGAGTACACGGTCGGCGCCATCCTGCTCGCCAACAAGGGCACGTTCCTCTACGCGGCGAAGGCGCGTGACCCCGACGCCCTCGTGCCGATCGACCCGCTGCGCATCGGCAACGTCGGCCGTCGCGTCGGCCTGGTCGGCGCCTCGCACGTGGGGCGCCACGTGATCCGGCTGCTCGAGCCGTACGACCTGGAGCTCGGCGTCGCGGACCCGTACCTGGACGACGCCGAGGCCGAGCGGCTGGGCGTGACCCGCATGGAGCTGGACGAGCTCTGCTCGTGGTGCGAGCTGCTGAGCCTGCACGCGCCGGACATCGAGGCGACGCGGGGGATGATCGGCGCCGAGCAGCTCGCACTCCTCGCCGACGGCACCACGATCGTGAACACGGCCCGGGGCGCGCTGATCGACCACGACGCGCTGCTCGCGGAGCTGTCGTCGGGCCGCCTCGCCGCGGTGCTCGACGTGTCGGAGCCGGAGCCGCTGCCCGAGGACTCACCGCTCCGCACCCTGCCGAACGTGGTGCTCACGCCCCACATCGCCGGCGCCGTCGGGGGCGAGATGGTCCGGCTGGCGGAGCTCGCGGTCGAGGAGGTCGAGCGGTACGCCCGGGGCGAGTCGCCGCGGTACCCCGTCGTGCGCTCGGACCTGGACCGCATCGCGTGAGGCCGTTCCGGCCCGGCCTGTGCTCGGTCACGTGCCGGGCCCTGCCGCTCGAGCAGGTGGTCGACCTCGCCGCCTCGGCCGGGGTCGAGGCGATCGAGTGGGGCGGCGACGTCCACGTGCCGCACGGCGACCTCGCCGCGGCCGAGCTCGCGGTGGTGCGCAGCGCCGCGGCCGGGCTGGAGGTCGTCTCGTACGGCTCGTACCTGTTCCTCGACGGCGACGTCGAGCGGCACCTCGGGGCCGTGCTGGACACCGCCGCCGTGCTGCGGGCACCCGGCGTGCGCGTGTGGTGCCCGTTCGGAATCGAGCCCGGCGCGCCGTCGTCGGAGCGGGCGGCCGTCGTGCGGGCCGCAGCCACCGCTGCGGCCGCGGCCGAGGAGCGGGGTCTGCACCTCACGCTCGAGTTCCACGGCGGCACCCTGACGGCCGACGCCGCCTCGACGAGGAGCCTCCTGGACGAGGTCGGGTCCGCCGCGCTGCTGTCGGCGTGGCAGCCGCCGTACTGGGCGCCCCGCGCCGCCGAGGAGGAGGCGGCCGACATCGGGCTGCTCACGCCCGCGCTGGCGCACGTCCACGTGTACGACTGGTCGCCCGACCTCACCCGTCACCCGCTGCGGGACGACGACGAGCGGTGGGTCGCACGCCTCGCCGCGGCGGCCGGTGCGGGCAGCGGCGCGACCGACGTCGGCGCGCCCCGGAGCGCGCTCGTCGAGTTCGTTCCGGGCGACGAGCCAGACGCCGTGGCCGGGCAGGTCGCGGTGCTGCGGGGGTGGCTCGACCGGCTCGACGACGGGTCGGGCCGCCTCAGCCGCTGACGACGTCCTCGAAGAGGGCGAAGGTGCGGGCCGCGATGACGTCCCACGCCAGCTCGTCCCGGACCACGACGGCCGCGTCCCGGGCCCGGGCCAGCGAGTCCGCGTCGAGCGCGTCGACGGCGGCGGCGACCGAGGCCGCCGTGTGGCCCATCGGGATGCCGGCGTCGCCGAGCGACTCCACCAGGAAGGCCCAGTCGGAGCGCAGCACCGGGATGCCCCGCCCGATGGCGTCGAAGATCGTGCCGGTGGCGAGCATCTCGCCGCGCGGGTCGAACGGCATCGCGAGCACGTCGCAGGCGGCGAGCCGCGTCGCGTACGCCGCGGCGTCGGTCATCTCGTAGGTCTCGGCGACGACGATGCGGGGGTCGTCGGGGACCTCGTCCGCCGGGTCGAGCGACCAGCAGGCCACCTGCACGTCCTGGCGCGTGCTGGCCGCGACGCCGCGCAGGAACTCGTCGACCAGCTTCTCCTTGCGCGGGGCGCCGACCACGCCGATGCGGATCGCGCACGGCTCGAGGCCGAGCGCGGCCTCGGCGCGCCGGCGGTCGGCCGGCGCGTGGTCGGCCCAGAGGTCACCGAAGTGGCCGTGCGGGATCACGACGTGCCGCGTGCCGGGCGTCGACGGGTACCGGTGGCGGAACCGCTCCATGCCGCTGAAGGAGTGGTGGATCACGGCGTCGACCGACGTGGCCCACAGCTCGTAGATGG
This sequence comes from Actinomycetes bacterium, assembly GCA_023392475.1. Taxonomy (GTDB): domain Bacteria; phylum Actinomycetota; class Acidimicrobiia; order Acidimicrobiales; family Microtrichaceae; genus JAEVZA01. The sequence continues at coordinate 8,660 of JAEVZA010000456.1, forward strand.
GGTCGTAGGCGTCGGGTCGCTTCTCGTGGGGCGTGAGGTTGTGGGCGGTCCACACGACGGGCACCCGCCGGTCGCGGAGCTCGTCGACGACGGCGCGGTGGGTGCCGAGGTCGTCGAACGCCATCCACTCCGGCCAGTGCATGTGGAGCAGGTCCACGGTGGTCGGGTCCACGGATCGGTCGCCGAGGGGACCCCACGGGCAGGCCCGCTCCCACACGAGGCCGGTGAGCGGCCCGTAGAGGCTGCGGTCGTAGTGGTGGCCGAACGCGGTGGACGCGACGCGGAGGAGCGGCGTGACCGACAGGGAGTACGACACCGACGTCGACGGCTCCACCTCGATCTCGTGCACGGCGTGCAGCGTCGACCAGTGGCTGCGCCACTCGGCGACCCCGTCGACCAGCACGCGGTCGACGTGCAGCGACGTGCCGGGCTCGGGGTGCGCGGTGACCCGGAGCGGCTGGTCGGCACGCTCGGGCACGAGCACCGCGACGGCCTCGGGGGCCTCGTCGAAGCGGAGGTCCCAGCGCGCGGTGAGGGTGCGGCCGTCGGCCCGGTACGTGACGGCCGCCTGCCCGGGCACCGTCGGGGCGTCGGGGTCGGGCTCGAGGTCGGCCCCGACGGTGAACCGGTCCCAGCGGGCGGTGGCGGCGCCCCGGTCGTGCTCCACCGTGGCGGGCACCCCCGACGTCGTCGCCCGCCGCCCGTGGTCGAACACCGTCGGCACCCAGCAGGCGATCTCCGAGTCGACCGCGACCTCGTAGCGGCCGGGCGCCCGGGGCGCGGCGAGGTAGTCGCTGCGCGTCGCACCGACGAAGGGCACGACGAACCCGTGTCCGCCCGAGCGGTACGACCAGGTGGCGGCCGGGCCGTCGGGGTCGAAGCGGACGAGCTCGTCGCGCGACGCGGCGACGGCGGACGGGTCCGCGACGACCGCGGGCGCCACCTCGTCGAGGCGGTTCGCCGCCCACGCCAGCTTGCCGAGCAGGTCGAGCGTGAGCTGCAGCCGCCGGAACGGGCCGCGGTAGCCGTCCGCGTCCCGGTGCTGGTGCGCGTTGACGACGCCGTCGTCGAACCAGGCGGGCATGCCCGCCGCGGCGAGCGCCGTGCGGGCCGTCCACGCCGCCGGGTCGTCGCCGCGACCGCCCGAGACCGCGAGCGCGCCGAGCTCGATGGTGAGCGCCGCGGCGAGCGGGCCCGTCGAGCGGCCCCAGGCGACGGCGCTCCCGTCGTCGGACATCACCCGCTCCACGAGCTCCAGCGCGGTGGCGACGCCCTCGTCCCAGAGCGGGCCGAGGCGCGGCGCCAGCGGCTGCGTGAACAGCCAGACGTCGGCCGAGTAGATGTCGAACCGGCCGAGGCGGTGGTTCGAGTCGTCGAGGTAGTGCCACGCGTTCGCCGACAGCACCGCCCGCACCCGCCCGACGAGGTCGTCGACCACCGCGGCGTCGTCCATCAGGCCCAGGCGGAGCCGGCCGGTCTCGCAGCGGGCGAGGACGCCGGCGTAGTTGCGCGGGAGGATCGACTCGTCGAGCAGCGGGAGCCACTCCGAGCTGTCGCACGCCGTGGCCACCTGCGCGAGCTGCGCCTCGTCCAGGCCCTCGAGCGCCGGGTTGCCGTCGAACGGGCCCCACCGCAGCAGCGTCTCCGCGACCCGGTACGAGAAGAAGGTGTGGGTGCGGGCTCCGTCGATGCGGCCCAGCACCCGCCGGACCGCCTCGACGAGCGGCGTGCCGGCGATCTCGGTGACGCCGCCCTCGTGCAGGTGGCCGAGGGTGTAGACGAGGTCGGCGTCGACGTCGGGTTCGACCCGGTGGCCCCCGAAGGTGGCCGGGATCCGCCACCCGGGGGCGTGGTCCCGCACGAGCGCCTCGACGGCGCCGACGACGAAGGTGCGCAGCCCGGTCGCCAGGTCCGCGGTGGTGCGGCAGCGGGCGAGGTCGGAGGTCATCGGCGCCGACCGTACCCCGCCCGCCCCGTCGCAGCGGACGGGGCGGGCGGCGCCGGTTCAGCGCGGTGCGCCGGTCAGGCCAGGGCCTTGGCCTTGATGGCGTCGAACTCGGCCTGCGAGATCGTGCCGGCGTCGAGCAGCTCCTTGGCCTGCGCGATCTGCTCGGTGGGCGATCCGGTCGTCGCGACCGACTGCACGTAGTCGTTGAACTGCTGCTGGGCGGCCTTCTGCGCGTTCAGGTTGCGCTGCGCCATCCCGTTGCCGCGGACGATCAGGTAGATCAGCGCGGTGAGGAACGGGAAGAGCACGAGGAAGATCACCCACACGGCCTTGGCCCAGCCGCTCTCCTCATGGTCCCGGAACAGATCCGTCAGGATGCTGAACAGGATCATGAAGTACATGATCATCAGGAAGATGACCAGGGTGGTCCAGAGGATCTCCCCGAGGTTGATCGTGGCGAGCATGGTGAACTCCTTGTCCGTGGGTGAGCCACGCTAGCCCCGGTCCGCACCCCGTCCGTGCTCCACGCGCCGGCGCGCGGGCGCGTTCAGCCGGCGCAGCTCGTCACGCGCACGGTGTCCGCGCCGATGGCGGTGACCGTCGCGCCGGCGTGGCGCGTCGCCCAGCCGTCGAGCGCCGCTTCGAGCGTGCCCGCCGACGCGGGGTCGTCCATCTGCGTGTCGAGCCGCAGGCAGCTCCGCGACCCGTCCCGCCAGGTCACGTAGGCGTCGCCGGCCCAGCCGTGCGTGGCCGGGTCGACGGTGTCGAGGGCGAGGCCCTCGCGCAGCAGGAGCGTGAGCAGGAACTGGCCGAACGGGCCGGACCGCACGGCGGTGCCGTCGGACGGCGGCGTCGCCACGGGCACGGCCGGCTGGTCGGCGAGGTAGGTGTCGGTGTCGAACGCCTGCTCCGTGGTCGCCGGCAGGCGGGTGAGCGACAGGTCGGGCCCGGCGGGGTTGCCGAGCCGGTCGATCAGCTGCTGCTCGAAGGTGGCGCCGCGCAGGTAGGGCGCGCTGGTGAGCGTGAGGAGCGTGATCGGGACGGTGAGCAGCGCCGGGTCCGAGGACAGCTGCAGCTGCTCGATGAGGTCCTGCGCGCGCTCGAGGTCGGTCATCGAGTCGACGTAGCGCTGCTGGACCTTGCTCGCCGAACCCTCCACGGCCACGAGCGCGGCGAGGTAGTGCTCGTCGACGAGCCCGGTGGACGTCAGGCCCGACAGCCCGAGCACCTGGTCGTCGAGGGCGTGGGTGAGCTCGTGGGCGATCACCTCGCGCCGGTAGGGCGTGAGGGTCGTGCCCCGCACCTTGAGCACCTTCGAGACGGGGTCGTAGTAGCCGACCACCCCGCCCCCGAACGCGATCTTGTAGAGGTCGAACAGGTCCTGCGACGGGCTGATCCACCCGAGCGCGGTGAACGCGACGTCGTCCGCGTCGACGTCGGCCTCGGAGGCGTTCAGGTTCGCGAGCACGTCCGCCTTGAACGCCGCGTCGGAGAGGAACTGCACCGCCGGCCTGGTCGTGAACGTGTGCCCGCGGGCGTGCTCCACGAACGTGGCGATCTGGTCGACCTGCTGGGCCGGCGTGAGGGGCGGCGTGGTGGCGCAGCCCGCGGCGAGCACGCCGAGTGCGAGGAGCGACGCGAGCAGCAACCTGCGTGCGTGGTGGACCGTGCCCATGCCAGACCCCCCGGCGTCGTCGGCTGCTGCACGGTACCCCGGTGCCGCCCCGGCGGGCCGGGGAACCGGGCGTCAGGCGCCGCGCCGCGGGCGACTGGAAGAAATGTGTGAAAAAAGTTCTCCGAGTGCTGGAGGTGCGGCACCGAGGTGACGATGGAGGGGTGTGGGCCCCGAGCTCGAGGATGGCGCACACGGGCACGGACCCGTCGGACCGGTCGGACTGAGCGACCGCCTGCGCCGCGCGCTCGCCGTGTCGCCCGACGTCGTGCTCGTGGTCGACGCGATGGGCTGCTTCGTCGACGTGGGGCCGTCGCTCGAGGCCGGGTTCGGGCACCGCCCCGAGGACCTGCTCGGCCGGAGCTGCTTCGAGCTCGTCCACCCGGACGACGTCCTGCTCGCGGTCGAGGGGCTCACCGACACGCTCGCCACCCAGGGGCGCCCGTCGGAGCACATCCGGCTGCGCGTCCTCGACGCCGACGGCGCCGAGCGCGCGGTCGAGGTCGTGGTGAACAACCAGCTCGACGACCCCGTCGTCGCCGGCATCGTGCTGACCCTCCGGGACCGGTCGGGCGACGAGGAGGTCGAGCGCAACGTGCGGGAGCGCGAGGACCGCTACCGCCAGATCGCCGAGCTCGCGCTCGAGGGCGTCTGGTACGTGGACCTCGACCACCGCACCACGTTCGTCACCCACCGGCTCGCCGCGCTCGTGGGCCGAACGGTCGCCGACGTGATCGGCTGCGGGCTCGCCGACCTCATCCACCCGGACGACCTCGCCGCGGCCGAGTCGCTGCTCGACGGCGAGCCGGGCGAGCCCGACGAGCGGACGGTGCGCGTGCGGCACAGCTCGGGCCGGAGCGTGTGGGTCCGCATGACCGCGACGCCGCTGCACGCGCCCGACGGCACCCACGTCGGGTCCATCGCCCTGGTGGCCGACGTGACCGAGCAGCGACTGGCGCAGGAGCGGCTGGCCGCGACCGAGGCCCGAGAGGCGGCGCTCCTCGACGCGCTGCCCGACATGCTCTTCCGCGTCGACGCCTCCGGCACCGTCGTGGAGCTGCGCAGCGGGCGGGACGGCCCGGCGGTCGACGAGGCGATCCTCGGTCGGCGCATCCGCGACCTCCTGCCCCCGTCCGTCGCCGACCGCGCCCGGCGGGCCGTGGACGCGGCGCTCCGCACCGGGCACGTCGCCGGCTTCGCCTACGACCTCCCCGTCGGTGACGAGATCCGGAACTTCGAGGCGCGGCTCTCCTCCGTCGGCGGCACCGAGGTCGTGGCGCTGGTGCGCGACGTCACCGAGATCCACGAGGCCGAGCGCAGCCGCCAGGAGTACCGCCTCGAGGTGCAGCGACGGGAGGCGGCCGAGGAGCTCGCCGAGCTGGAGCGCGGCCTGGCCCAGGCGGCGCGGCTCGAGGCCCTCGGGCGGCTGGCCGGCGGCATCGCGCACGACATGAACAACCTGCTCGGTGTGATCGGCAACTACGCGGCGACCGTCCTGCACTCCACCGCCGAGGCCGACACGCGCGAGGACGTGGCGGAGATCGAGCGGACCGTGCGCCGCGGCACGCAGCTCACGCAGCGGCTGCTGCTGTTCGGCCGGCAGGGCGACGCCACGACGGAGGTCCAGGACCTGGTCGGCGTCACCTCGGAGCTCGGCTCGATGCTCGCCCGCACGATCGGCCCGGAGCACGAGCTGCGCCTCGACCTCGCCGACCCGCCGGAGTGGGTGTCCGTCGACCGGTCGCAGATCGAGCAGGCCGTGGTGAACCTGGTGCTCAACGCCAAGGACGCCGCGCCGAGCGGGACCGCGATCGTGGTGTCGGTGTCGCACACCGGCGACACCGTGTCGCTGTCGGTGGCCGACGGCGGTCCCGGCATGTCGGCGGAGGTGCTCGAGCGCGCCTTCGAGCCGTTCTTCACGACGAAGCCGCCCGGTAGCGGCACGGGGCTCGGCCTCGCGGTCGTGCACGGCGTCGCGGTCGAGGCCGGGGGAGCGGTGCGCATCGACTGCCCCGCGCACGGCGGCACCGTGGTCACCCTCGACCTGCCCCGCCACGACGGACCGGGCTCGGCCGGCGACCCGGCCACGGGCACGGTCGACGTCGTCCGGTCCACCGCCCGCATCCTCGTCGTCGACGACGACGAGGCGTCGCGGCGATCGATGCACCGGATGCTCGAATCCGAGGGCTTCACGGTCCAGGTGGTGGGTTCGGCGGAGCGCGCGCTCGACGTGCTGGCCGGACCGTCCTCGGTCGACGTGGTGCTCGCCGACGTGTCGATGCCCGGCATGCGGGGGACGGAGCTCGTGGAGCGCCTGCGGACCGAGCGTCCCGGCCTGCCCGTGGTCCTCCTGACCGGCTACCCGTCGGAGCAGCTCGGCGACGTCGCCGACGACGTCGAGGTCCTCACCAAGCCGCTGGCGGTCGGGCGGCTGATGGCGCTGCTCGCCGGCCTCGGCGAGCGTGCCGGCACCGGCTCAGCGCGGGAGCTCGACCAGGCCCAGGCGTGACGCCTCGACGACCACCTCCAGGCGGCTCGAGGCGCCCAGCTTCCCCGAGATCCGGTGGATGTGGTTCCGCACCGTGTTCGGGCTGAGGTAGAGCCGCTCGGCGATCTGCTTGTTGGTGCACCCCTGCGCGAGGAGGCGGATCACGTCGAGCTCCCGGTCCGACAGCTCGACCGTCGGCCCGGGCGACCCGGCGCCGTCGCCGAGCACGCGTGCGAGCGCTGCGGCGTCGTACGCGACCTCGCCGCGACCGACCGCGCGGATCGCGTCGAGCAGCTCGTCGGGCGGCCGGTCCTTCGTGATGAAGCCGTCGCACCCGGCCGCGACGGCGCGGCGCAGCGTCGTGTCGTCGAGGTTGCCGGTGAGCACGAGCACCTTGCAGGACGGGCGGTGGCGGCGGAGGACCCCGATGACGTCGGCGCCGTCGCCGTCGCCGAGCTGCCAGTCGACGACCGCGAGGTCGGGTGCATGGCCGTCGAGCACGTCGGGGAGGGAGGCGAGGCTGTCGGCGACCGCCGCGACGGTCAGGTCCGCGTCGTCCTCGAGCAGGCGGGCGAGGCTCGCGCTGAAGATCTGGTGGTCGTCGACGATCACGAGCCGCACGGGGTTCGAGTCTGTCACCGCGACCACCACGCGGACGCGCATCGGGGGTCCCCGGTCGTCCGTCACGGCGAGCGCCCGTTCGGGTGCGCTGGGTGCCGGACTGCACTAGAAGGGAGGCGCACACCACCGCGCAGGAGGTCCACCAGATGCCCACGCCGCCACGACCGCCGTTCGTCGACCGTGCGACGGAGGAGCTCGAACGCCTCGTGAGCGAGGCCCGGGGCGGCGCGAAGAACGTCGAGGAGCTCGTCGCCGGCTCGATCGAGAGCCTCCAGCACCTCATCGACGACCTCGTCGCGTGGTTCGCCGACGAGGTGGACAAGGTGGGCTCGCAGGCCGAGGAGCAGCGTCGCCGGCTCGAGGGGCAGATCGGCGGCCTCGTCGCGTCGGCTTCGAAGCCGGTCAAGCGCGCCGCCGGGCGCGTGACGCCGGGCCGGGCGACGGCGCCCGCCAAGAAGGCGCCCGCCAAGAAGGCCGCTGCGAAGAAGACGGCCCCCGCCAAGAAGAAGGCGCCGGCGAAGAAGAAGGCCCCCGCCAAGAAGGCGCCGGCCAAGAAGGCGCCGGCCAAGAAGGCGCCGGCCAAGAAGGCGCCGGCGAAGAAGAAGGCCCCGGCCAAGAAGAAGGCCCCGGCCAGCAAGGCCACCACGGCCCCGCAGGCGCCGGCCACGACCGCTCCCGCGAGCACGGCACCGGTCGCCTCGGCGGCACCGTCGACCCCGCCGTCGGACGCCGGTTCCACGCCCACCAGCGACTGATCTCCCGGGTTCTTACCCGCGTCTCACCAACCGTCCGTACCTTCCGTCCCCATGGACGAGAACGGACGACGAGCGGCGCGGCGGCGGGCCGTCATCGCCTTCGTGGCCGCCGGGGTGCTCCTGGTGGTCGAGGTGGTGGGTCTCGCCGTCGTCCGGGACGACGGGCACCGCGGACCGATGCGGCGACCGCCGGGCTGGGAGCAGTTCGGTGGACCGGGCCGCGACCGGCAGGACGAGCTCCCCGGGCGCGGCGACGGCAGCGGTGGAGGTGGCGACGGCGTGCGCGGACCGCAGCAGTTCGGCGGCGGACCGGGGATGCGCGGCAACGGCGGCCGGGGCGGCTCGAACCAGGTCGGCCCGGGCCAGGGCGGCCGCGGCGGGTCTGGCACCGGTCCCTCGACGACGCCCGGAGGACCGACCACCCCGACCTCGACCACCACGACGACCACCGTCCCCGGCGGGGTGTGAGGAGGAGCGGACGATGCACGCAGTGGAGCTCGCCCTCGTGTTCGGTCGGGCACGGCCCGGCCTCTTCCTGTTCGGGATCCTGATCCCGCTCGCCGTCCTGGCGCTCATCGCCTACGGCATCTGGGAGCTCGCCCGCTCGCGCTCCACGGCGGAACCGGCGGCCGCCGGTGCCTCGCCCGGCGCGCGTGCCCTCCTCGACGAGCGGTTCGCCCGCGGCGAGATCGACGCCGAGGAGTACGTCCAGCGGCGCACGCTGCTCGACGGCACCACCGTGGTGACGCCCGGCCGGACCGCGACCGCGGGCGTGGCCCCGCCACCGGCCGAGGCACCGACGGCGCCGCAGCCCGCGGCGGACCCGACCGAACCGGACGCCGGCCGGACGGCGGACTGAGGGACGCGACACGGTCCGGCCTCCCCGGGACGACCGTGTCCCGAGGAGCCCGGACCGTTGATGTTGGGGCGAGCTGTCGGTGCGCGCCCGACCGGGGTCAGACCCGGTCGAGCTCCAGCATGCGGATGGCGTTGCCGCGGAGCACCTTGTAGGCGACCTCGTCGTCGAAGCCGGCGAGCATCTTCTCGACGTACTCCTTCGAGAACGGCCACGTCGTGTCCGTGTGCGGGTAGTCCGTCTCGAAGCAGATGTTGTCGACGCCGACCTCGTCGAGCGACGCCATGCCGTGGCGGTCGGCGGTGAAGCAGCCGAAGATCCGGCCGTAGTAGTAGGTGCTCGGCGGCTCGGGCAGGCGCTTCTTGTTGCCCATCCAGCTGTCGTGCTGCTCCCACACCGTGTCGGCCCGCTCCAGCGCGTAGGGGATCCAGCCGATCTGGCCCTCCGAGTAGGCGAGCTTCAGGTTGGGGAACCGGACCATCTTCCCGGACCACAGCCAGTCCGCCATCGAGGCCATCGCGTTGTTGAACGCGAGCGTGCCGCCGACGCCCTCGGGTGAGTCGGGCGACGCGACCGGCATCGTGGAGGACGAGCCCACGTGCATGCAGATGACCGTGCCGGTCTCGTTGCAGGCCTCGATCATCGGGTCCCACTCGTCGGTGTGGATGCTGGGCAGGCCGAGCCGGGGCGGGATCTCCGAGAAGCACACGGCCCGCACGCCGCGGGCGGCGTTGCGCCGGATCTCGTCGGCGGCGAGCTGCGCGTCCCACAGCGGCATGATGCAGAGCGGGATGTTGTAGCCGTTGGAGGGCTCGCACCACTCCTCGACCATCCAGTCGTTGTACGCCTTCACGCAGGCGAGGCCGAGCTCGAGGTCCTTCGCCTCCTTGAACGTCTGGCCGCAGAAGCGCGGGAACGTTGGGAACGGCAGCGACCCGTCGACCCAGTTGAGGTCCATGTCCTTGATGCGCTCGTTGCGGTCCCAGCACCCGGGTCGCATCGTGTCGTAGGTGACCGCGCGCATGACCATCTTCGTGCGGTCGAAGCGGGACACGTCGCCGTCGGGCGTGGCCTCGAGCGGGATGGCGACGAACTTCTTGTGGACGTAGATGATCTCGTCCTCGAAGACCCAGAAGTCCCCGGGATCGCCGCCCTCCACGAAGTTGTTCTTGTACTTGGCGCCCGGGAGGTGCTTGAAGTTGCCGAACTCGGCGCGCTCGATGCGCGGGCCCTTCTCCCGGTACTTCTTCGGGAGCCACGTCTGCCACACGTGCGGTGGCTCCACGACGTGGTCGTCGACGCTGATGATCTTGGGGACTTCCACGGGACCTCCCGGGGCCGGACCTGACACGCGTGTCAGTTTCCCACATCGGCGCCCGTCGAGCACCCCGTTCAGGAAGTTTCGTCCTCGACACGTCCACCCTCGACCCGTAGGACGCGGTCGATCCCCGCCAGTCCGGCGGCGTCGTGGGCGATCACGATCGTGGTCCTGCCCGGTCGCCAGCGGCGCACGCCGGCGAGGACGCGGTCCCGGGTGGCGGCGTCGAGGTGCGCCGTGGCCTCGTCGAGCACGAGGACGGGTGCGTCGGCGAGCAGCGCCCGCGCCACCATCAGGCGCTGCCGCTCGCCGCCGCTGAGCCGGTCGCCGTCCTCGCCGAGCCGCTCGTCCAACCCGTCGGGGAGCGCGCGGACGAGGTCGTCCGCCGCGGCGGCCGAGAGCGCGGCCCACAAGCGGTCGTCGTCGGCCGAGCCGTCGCCGACGAGCAGGTTGTCGCGCACGGTCGTGTCGAAGAGGTGGTCGTGCTGCGCGACGACGGCGACCCGGTCGCGTGCCGCGGCCCCGGTGCCCGTCGCGAGGTCGACACCCTGGACGCGCACCACGCCGTCGTCCGGCGCGCGGAAGCGGAGGAGGAGGTCGACGATCGTCGACTTGCCGGCGCCGCTCGGCCCGACCAGCGCG
>JAEVZA010000468.1 GCA_023392475.1 Actinomycetes bacterium
CGCCCTCGACCGGGCCGAGTTCCGCCTCGCCTACCAGCCGGTCCTCGACCGCCAGGGCCGGGTGACCGCCGTCGAGGCGTTCATCCGCTGGGAGCGGCCCGCCGAGGGGCTGCTGCTCCCCGGCTCCTTCCTCCCGGCGGTCGAGCGCGCCGGCCTCGACGTCGAGGTGGGGAGCTGGGTGCTCACGGAGGCGCTGCGGGAGGCCGCCCGCTGGGGCGCCGGCGACCTCGACGGCGTGCCGGTGGTCGTCAACGTGTCCGCAGCGCAGCTGACCGCCCCGGGTTGGGCGGGGACCGTGGCCGCCGCCGTGGCCGACTCCGGGGCGCCGGGCATCGTGCTCGAGATCGCCCCGCGGCCCGACGAGGTGGACCTCCACGGTCTCGTGGGCGCGTTCGCGGAGCTGCGGGAGGCGGGTGCCCGCCTCGGTCTGGACCGGGTGGACCGCGGCGCCGTCTCGGCGGGGCTGCTCACGGTGCTCCCGTACGTCGACACGCTCAAGCTCGACCGGTCGGTCGTCGCCGACCTCCACGGCGGGGGCCGGGCGACGGCCGCCGCCCTGCGGATCCTCGCCGACCGGGCCGGGGTGCGCCTCGGCGCCACCGGCGTCGAGACCGCCGACCAGCTCGCGGCGCTCCGGCGCCTCGGCGTCGACGACGTCCAGGGGTACCGGTTCTGCCCGCCGGTGCGCGCGACCGAGCTCCCCGCCCGCGCCAACCCCCTCACCCCGGGCCGCTGCGGCGCGTTCTGACGATTGTTCGTGCTGTCCAGCAGCGCGGATCGTCATGAGAACGGGTGGGAGTGCGTTCTGACGATTGTTCGTGCTGTCCAGCAGCGCGGATCGTCATGGGAACGGGTGGGAACGGTTCGGGCGCGACCGGGCGGACGACGACGCGAGGGCCAGGGTGGTCGGGGGCGCACTTGGCGTGCCGCGGGGCCGCTGCTACGGTGTCCCGGTCGTCACGGATGGCCCCGCGCCGCCGTGTGATCCCGACTCCAGGTCGTCGCCCGCCGATCGGCGCGCACCTCGCCCGGATTCTGCATCAACCGACGTCCGCGCAGGCCCACGTCACCCGTGACCGGGGGAACCGCACGGCACAACCGAGTCGTCGCTCCGCCGGGCCCGCCCGCGCGGAGCGTCTGCGTGAGTGGGCACCCACCTCCCCCGGGACGGATCCGTCGGGAGCCCCAGGACCACCGCCGAAGGAACCGAGCCACGATGGCGAACAAAGCACTCGTAGGAGAGAAGCTGGGCATGACCCAGGTCTGGGACGACGCCAACAACGTCGTCCCGGTCACCGTGCTCCGCGTCGCGCCGGCCCGGGTCGTCCAGATCCGGACGCCCGAGCGGGACGGCTACAGCGCGCTGCAGGTGACCTACGGGCACCGCGACGCCCGCAAGCTCACCAAGCCGCTGGCCGGCCACTACGCCAAGGGCGGCGTCGACCCGGGCGTGCGCCTCGTCGAGCTGCGCCTGGACGACACCTCGGAGTTCGAGGTGGGCCAGGAGCTGGCGGCCGACACGTTCGAGGCCGGCGAGCTGATCGACGTCACCGCCGTCAGCAAGGGCAAGGGCTTCGCCGGCGTCATGAAGCGCCACGGCTTCAAGGGCCAGGGCGCCTCGCACGGCGCCCACCGCGTGCACCGCATGCCGGGCTCGATCGGCCAGTGCGCCACCCCGGCCCGCGTGTTCAAGGGCGTCCGCATGGCCGGTCGCACCGGCGGCACGAAGGTCACGACGCTCAACCTCGAGGTCGTCCGCTCGGACCCCGACCAGCAGGTCGTGCTGGTCCGTGGCGCCGTGCCCGGCCCCAAGGGCGGCGTCGTCCTCATCCGTGACGCGGTCAAGCGCTCCGCGGTCGCCCAGGGAGGTGCCGCCTGATGGCCACCGTCACGCTCCGCAGCCGCTCCGGCTCCGACGCCGGCACCGTCGACCTGGACGACGCCGTCTTTGGCATCGAGCCCAACGTCGCGGTCATGCACCAGGTCGTCACGGCCCAGCTCGCCGCCCGGCGCGCCGGCACCCAGTCGACCAAGACCCGGGCCGAGGTCGCCGGCGGCGGCATCAAGCCCTTCAAGCAGAAGGGCACCGGCCGTGCCCGTGCCGGCTCGATCCGCTCGCCCCTGTGGCGCGGCGGCGGTGTGGCGCTGGGCCCGAAGCCCCGCTCCTACGCCCAGCGCACGCCCAAGAAGATGAAGCGCCTCGCCCTGCGCTCGGCCCTGTCGGACCGCGCCGCGGACGACAAGGTCGTCGTGGTCGACGCCTGGGACTTCGACGTCCCCCGCACCAAGGACGCCCGCGAGGCGCTGAGCGCGCTCGGCGTCGAGGGTCGCGCCCTGGTCGTGCTGGGCGACGGCGACGAGGCGGCCTGGAAGAGCTTCCGCAACCTGCCGACGGTCCACGTCGTCTCGGCCGGCGAGCTCAACACCTACGACGTGCTCGTCAGCGACTACGTCGTGTTCACGAGCGAGACGCTGCCGACGGCCGCCCCGGCCGCCGACGGCGACGTCGCCACCTCTGAGGTCACCGCCCCGGCGGCGGCCCCGGCCCCGCAGCCCGCCGAGACCGACCCGTCGGCCGGCCACTTCGACGCGGCGACGGCCGAGGAGGACGCCTGATCATGAAGGACCCACGCGACGTCATCATCCGCCCGGTCGTGAGCGAGAAGTCCTACGGCCTCCTCGACGAGGGCGTCTACACGTTCATCGTCGCCCCGAGCGCGTCGAAGCCCGAGATCCGCGACGCCGTCCAGGCCATCTGGCCCGGCGTGAAGGTCGAGAAGGTCAACACGCTCAACCGCAAGGGCAAGAAGCGCCGCAACCGGCGCTCGCCCACCTTCGGCAGCCGGCCCGACACAAAGCGGGCCATCGTCACCCTCTCCGAGGGCAGCGACCAGATCGACCTGTTCGAGGTGAAGTGACCATGGGTGTCCGCAAGCGCAAGCCCACCAGCCCCGGCCGCCGGTTCCAGACCGTCTCCGACTTCGCCGACGTCACCCGGTCCACGCCGGAGAAGTCGCTCCTCGCGAAGAAGTCGAAGTCGGGCGGCCGCAACAACTACGGCCGCAAGACGTCGCGCCACCGCGGCGGCGGCCACAAGCAGCAGTACCGCGTGATCGACTTCAAGCGGAAGAAGGACGGCGTGCCGGCCAAGGTCGCCGCCATCGAGTACGACCCCAACCGCACCTGTCGCATCGCGCTGCTGCACTACCTCGACGGCGAGAAGCGCTACATCCTCGCCCCGAAGGACCTCAACGTCGGCGACCTGGTCCAGTCGGGCCAGGGCTCGGAGATCCGGGTCGGCAACGCGCTGCCGCTGCGCTACATCCCCGTCGGCACGGTCGTCCACAACGTGGAGTTCAAGGCCGGCGCCGGCGGCAAGATGGCCCGCTCGGCCGGCTCGAGCGTGCAGCTCGTGGCGAAGGAGGGCGACTACGCCACCCTGCGCCTGCCGTCGACCGAGATGCGCCGCGTCCCGATCGACTGCCGTGCCACCGTCGGCGAGGTGGGCAACTCCGAGCACGACCTCATCAAGGTCGGCAAGGCCGGTCGCAACCGCTGGAAGGGCGTCCGCCCCCAGACCCGCGGCGTGGCCATGAACCCGGTCGACCACCCCCACGGTGGCGGCGAGGGCAAGACGTCCGGCGGCCGGCACCCGGTGTCGCCGTGGGGCAAGCCCGAGGGTCGGACCCGCAAGAAGAACAAGCCGTCCCAGCAGCTGATCGTGCGCCGTCGCCGGACGCGCGGCTCGCGCCGGTGACCGAGGGAGATCGACGATGCCCCGCAGCCTGAAGAAGGGCCCCTTCGTGGACGACCACCTCCTCAAGAAGGTGGACGACCTCAACGACAAGGGCCAGAAGAACGTGATCAAGACCTGGTCGCGCCGGTCCACGATCATCCCCGAGATGGTCGGCCACACGATCGCCGTCCACGACGGCCGCAAGCACGTCCCGGTGTACGTCACCGAGTCGATGGTCGGCCACAAGCTCGGCGAGTTCGCACCCACCCGGACGTTCAAGTTCCACGCCGGGCAGGAGAAGGGCGCGAGGGGTCGGCGATGACCGGACCGAAGACCAACGAGCGGCCGGGCGTCCGCGCCCAGCACCGCCACGCCGGCATGTCGGCCACCAAGGCCCGTGCCGTCCTCGACCTGATCCGCGGCAAGTCCGTCGCCGAGGCCCGGACGATCCTGCAGTTCAGCGAGCGGGGCGCGGCCGAGCCGATCGCCAAGGTGCTCGACTCGGCGGTCGCCAACGCCGCCAACAACAACGACATCCCGCCCGAGGAGCTCTTCGTGGCGACCGCCTACGCGGACGAGGGCCCCACCCTCAAGCGCTGGCGGCCCCGGGCCCGCGGCCGTGCCACCCGCATCCGCAAGCGCACGTGCCACATCACCATCATCGTCGGCCGCTACAGCGTCGAGGAGTTCGACCAGATCCGCGCCCGCCAGGAGCGCTCCGGCCGGCCGGCCACCACCGCCGCCAACCGCGCCCGCCGCGTCGCCCGCAGCCGGGCCCGCTCGGGAGCACCCGCCGACGAGGTGGACACGGACGAGGCAGCCACCGCCGAGGAGGCAGGGGACGAGGTGGCGACCGAGGAGGTCGTGCGCGACTCCTCCGCCGAGTCCGCGGAGGAGGGCAACGACACCGTCGAGCCCACCGACGCCGAGAACGAGGCGGACGCCGATGCGACCGCGTCGGTCGTCGAGGACGACAGCGCCGAGGTCGCGGAGGACGCGGCCGAGGCCGGTGCGGCGGAGGACGCCGCCGACGAGGACGGCACCGACGCCGACGAGAAGGACGAGGACTGATGGGACAGAAGGTCAACCCCTACGGCTTCCGGCTCGGCGTCACCACCGACTGGAAGTCCCGCTGGTTCGCCACCCGTGAGGAGTACGTCGACTACCTCATCGAGGACTGGAAGATCCGCGACTACCTGATGAACAAGCTGCCGAACGCGGCCATCAGCCGGATCGAGGTCGAGCGCACGCGCGACCGCCTGCGGGTGGACGTGCACACCGCGCGCCCGGGCATCGTCATCGGTCGCCGCGGCGCCCAGGCCGACGAGCTCCGCGCGGACCTCACGAAGCTGACCGGCAACCCGAAGGTCCAGCTGAACATCCAGGAGATCAAGCAGCCCGAGCTCGACGCCGCGCTGATCGCCCAGGGCGTCGCCGACCAGCTCGCCAACCGCATCGCGTTCCGGCGGGCCATGAAGCGGGCCGTGCAGAACGCGCAGAAGGCCGGCGCCCTCGGGATCCGGGTCCAGTGCTCGGGTCGCCTCGGCGGCTCGGAGATGTCCCGCACCGAGTGGTACCGCGAGGGTCGCGTGCCGCTGCACACCCTCCGGGCCGACATCGACTACGGCTTCCGCGAGGCCCGCACCACCGCCGGTCGCATCGGCGTGAAGGTGTGGATCTACAAGGGCGACATCCTGCCCTACAAGAGCGCCAACGAGGACAAGATCACCAAGGAGGCCGCCATGGCCGTCGGCGAGACCGCCGGCCAGGAGCGCCCCCGCGTCGGCTCCACCAAGCCCGCCGCCCCCGCTGCGCCGGCCCCCGCCGCCGCTGCGCCGGCCCCCGCCG
>JAEVZA010000028.1 GCA_023392475.1 Actinomycetes bacterium
GGCCAGCTCGACGCCCGCCGCGTCGCGCCCGGGGACCTGCCCGCCGGGGCGGACCTCCTCGTCGTCGCCACGCCACCGGACTCGCACGTGGACCTCGCGCTCCAGGGCCTCGTCGCGGGCAGCGCGGTGCTCGTCGAGAAGCCGGTCGCCACGACGCTCGCCGACGCCGACCGGCTGGTCGCCGCGGCGGCCGACCCCGGGAGCCCGCTGCTGCGCTGCGCCGAGAACCTGCTGCACGCGCTGGTGTGGCGCGCCGCGCTGGCGCGTCGCGCCGCCATGGGTCCGCTCCGGCACCTCTCCGGTCGCACCGTCCAACCGCCGCCCACCTGGGGCCACTTCGCGCGACCGCTGCGGTCGGGCGGCGTCCTGTTCGACCTCGGGCCCCACCCCGTCGCCCTCGTGCTCGCGCTCGCCGGCGAGGAGCCGGTGGGCGTGTCGGCCGATCTGACGAGCACGCGCGAGGACGGCGCCGACGACGACGCCGCGCTCCGGCTGCGGTTCGCCTCCGGGCTCGTGGCGACGCTGGACGTGTCCTGGACGGCCCCCGAGCCCGAGTGGTCCCTCCAGGCGGCGGCCGACGACGGCGTCGTCCGGCTGGAGCTGTTCCCCGAGGTGGTCCTGGAGGCGGACGGCGAGCCGGTCGCGATCGCCGCGCGCCACGGCGGGGCCGCCGACCCGGCGCTCGAGCGCTTCGGGTACGTCGACCAGCTCCTCGACGTCGCGGGGGCCCGACCGGACGCCCCGGGTCAGGACGCGGCGACGGCCCGTGGCGTGCTCGAGGTCATCTGCGCGGCGTACGCCTCCGCCGGTGACGGCGGCGCCGAGGTGCCGCTCCCGTTCACCGGCGACCGCTCGCGCTCCCCGATGCAGCTCTGGCTCGGGTGACGGCTCCGACGGCGGGTCGGGCGCTCCTGCTCAGGCCGACACCGTGAGGCGGTAGCCGCGGCGGGTCACCGTCACGATGTCGAGGTGCGGGGCCAGCCGGCGCCGGAGCCGCCCGACGGCCACCTCGACGGCGTGGGCGTCGCTCCCCGAACCCCACACCGCTCGCAGGATCTGCTCCTTGGCCACGACCGCGCCCGGCCGGGCGAGCAAGGCAGCGAGGAGGTCCCGCTCGCGCGGGGCGAGCCCCAGCACCACGCCGTCCACCGCCACGGTCGACGTGGTGAGGGTGACGGTGCGACCGTCGACGACGACATCGGCCTGCGGCTCCGGCTGCCCCTGCATCGCGACAGGCTGCACGCCGCACGTTTCGACGCCGTGAACGCACGATCACGGCCCGGTGCTCGTGCATCCCGACGCTGCCCGAGCGCTCATGAACGCGGTTTCGGCGTACCACGTGGTCGGATCACGACCACCTGGTACGCCGGAAGCAGCGGCAACGAGGTGCGGCGGCGCCGCGGTCGGGCCGGTCCGTGCCGGTCAGAAGTCCTCGTCGAACGCGACCTCGCCGTCGACGGCCACCTGGTAGGCCGAGACGGTCCGCTCGAAGAAGTTCGTGAGCTCCTGGACGTCCTGCAGCTCCATGAACGCGAACGGGTTCTTCGACCCGTACTGCTTCGGCAGGCCCAGCGTCATCAGCCGCTGGTCGGCGACGAACTGGAGGTACTCCCGCATGTCGCCGAGCGACAGGCCGGAGATGCCCTGGCTCAGGAGGTCCTGCGCGAACCCGAACTCGCACTCGACCGCCTCGCCGACCATCTCGGCGACCCGGGCACCGAGGTCGTCGTCGAACAGGTCGGGCTCCTCGCGCCGCACCTGCGCGATCACCTCGAACGCGAAGTTCATGTGGCACGACTCGTCGCGGAAGACCCAGTTCGTGCCGGCGGCCAACCCGTTGAGCAGGCCCTTCGAGCGCAGGAAGTAGACGTACGCGAAGGCCCCGAAGAAGAACAGCCCCTCGATGCAGGCCGCGAAGCAGATCAGGTTGAGCAGGAACTGCTTGCGGTCCTCCTTCGTGCGCAGCTCCTCGAGGCGGTTGATCGAGTCGATCCACTTGAAGCAGAACTCGCCCTTCGCGCGGATCGACGGGATGTTCTCGATCGCCGCGAACGCCTCGGCGCGCTGGTCGTGCTCGGGGATGTAGGTGTCGAGCAGCGTCAGGTAGAACTGGACGTGGAGGGCCTCCTCGTACAGCTGCCGGCTCAGGTACATCCGCCCCTCGGGCGTGTTGACGTGCTTGTAGAGGTTGAGCACCAGGTTGTTGGCGACGATCGAGTCACCGGTCGCGAAGAACGCGACCAACCGGTTGATGAGGTGCCGCTCGGCGGGCAGCAGCTTGCGCTGCAGGTCCACGAGGTCGTCGGAGAAGTCGATCTCCTCCACCGTCCAGGTGTTGCGGATCGCGTCGCGGTACATGTCGTAGAACTGCGGGTACCGCATCGGCCGCAGGGTGAGGTGGAAGCCCGGGTCGAGCAGGTGCCCGCCCCCGGCCCCCGGCTGCGTGCGGTCCGCCGCGGGCAGCGGCGCGAACGACGGGTCGGTCGACGGCAGCGGGTCGGTCAGCGAGACGGCTTCGTTCAGGGACATGCGGGTGGGGCTCCTCGGGCGGCGATGCGTGCGTGGGGACGGACGTGGACGTGCGGGATGCGGGGTGTCGGTGCGGCGGGTGCGCGGTCAGCGGCCCGGCGGGCTCACTGGCACGCCTCGCACGCCTCGGGGTTCTCGAGCGAGCAGGCCAGCGCCTCCTCGTCCGTGTACTGCTTCGGCTCGGGCGCCGGGGTGCCGCCGTCGCCGCCGCCGTCGGGCGTGGTCGACGTGTGGGCGCCGGTCGTCGTCTTGTTGATGCGCGTGGCCGGGCGGGAGCGCATGTAGTACGTCGTCTTCAGGCCCGACTTCCACGCGTGGACGTACATCGAGGAGAGCTTCCCGATGGTCGGCGACTCCATGAACAGGTTCAGCGACTGCGACTGGTCGATGTAGGCGCCGCGGGCGGCGCCCATGTCGATCAGCGCCCGCATCGGCAGCTCCCACGCCGTGCGGTACACGGCCCGGACGTCGGCCGGGATGGCGTCGATGTCCTGCACCGATCCCTCGTCGCGCTTGATGGCGCCGATGATCTCCTCGGTCCAGAGGCCGCGGGACTGCAGCTCGCGGACGAGGTACGAGTTGATCTGCAGGAACTCGCCCGAGAGCGTCTCGCGCTTGAACAGGTTCGACACCTGCGGCTCGATGCACTCGTAGCAGCCGGCGATCGAGGCGATCGTCGCCGTCGGCGCGATGGCGATGAGCAGCGAGTTGCGCAGGCCGACGCGTGCGATCCGGTCCCGCAGCTCCTGCCACCGGGCGGTGTCGGTCGGCGTCACGCCCCAGAGGTCGAACTGGAGCTGGCCCTTGGCGGCGCGGGTCTCGTCGAAGCCGGCGTGCGGCCCGTCGCGCTCGGCGAGGTCGGCCGACGCCCAGAGGGCGTTGAAGTAGATCTCCTCGGAGATCCGGGTCGAGAGCTCTCGGGCCTCCGTGCTGTCGAACGGCAGGCCGAGCTTGAAGAACACGTCCTGCAGGCCCATGAGCCCGAGCCCGACCGGGCGCCACTTCGAGTTGGAGTTCCCGGCCGCGTCGGTCGGGTAGTAGTTGATGTCGACCACCCGGTCGAGGAACGGCACGGCGAGGCGGACGACCTCGGCCAGCCGGTCGACGTCGAAGCGGAGCGCGCCGTCGGGACCGGGCCGGACCATGGCGCCGAGGTTGATCGAGCCGAGGTTGCACACCGCGGTCTCGGCCTGGTTCGTGACCTCGAGGATCTCGGTGCAGAGGTTCGACAGGTGCACGACGTTCGGGCTGCCGTCGGCCGCCCGGGTGCCGGTCTGGTTGCACTTCAGGTTCGACGCGTCCTTGAACGTCATCCAGCCGTTGCCGGTCTCGGCGAGCGTGCGCATCATCCGCTGGTACAGCTGGCGGGCCGGGACCTGGCGCTCGTAGAGGCCCTCGTTCTCGGCGGCCACGTAGGCGTCGCGGAACTCGGCGCCGTAGAGGTCGTTGAGGTGCGGGACCTTCTTCGGGTCGAACAGCGACCACTGCCAGTCCTGCTCCACCCGCTCCATGAAGAGGTCGGGGATCCAGTTGGCGAGGTTCAGGTTGTGCGTGCGGCGGGCCGTGTCGCCGGTGTTGTCGCGCAGCTCGAGGAACTCCTCGATGTCCGCGTGCCACGTCTCGAGGTAGACGCAGGCGGCACCCTTGCGGCGACCGCCCTGGTTGACGGCGGCCACCGAGGAGTCGAGCGTCTTGAGCCACGGCACGATGCCGTTCGAGAGGCCGTTCGTGCCCCGGATGAGCGAGCCCCGCGAGCGGATGCGGCTGTAGGAGAGGCCGATGCCGCCGGCGTGCTTCGACAGGCGGGCGACGTCCCGGTACCGGTCGTAGATCGCGTCGAGGTTGTCCTCCGGCGAGTCGAGCAGGTAGCAGCTCGACATCTGCGGGTGGGTGGTGCCGGAGTTGAACAGCGTCGGCGAGCTCGGCAGGTACTCGAGGCTCGAGATCAGCTCGTAGAACTCGATCGCCTCCTCCGGGGTCGCGGAGAGGCCGCAGGCGACGCGCAGGAGGAAGTACTGCGGCGTCTCGACCACCTTGCGGGTCTCGGGGTGGCGCAGGAGGTAGCGGTCGTAGACCGTGCGCAGCCCGAAGAACTCGTAGAGCCAGTTGCGGTCCGCCAGCACCGCGTCGTTCAGCTTGCGGGCGTTCGTGGCGACCATCGCCGCCGTCTCGTCGCCGATGATCCCCTGGGCGTGGCCCATGGCCACCGACTGCGAGAAGGAGTAGATGTCCTGGTTCTGGACCTCCTTGTCGATCACCGTCGCGAGCAGCCGGGCCGCGAGGCGCGA
Source organism: Actinomycetes bacterium (assembly GCA_023392475.1). Classification (GTDB taxonomy): domain Bacteria; phylum Actinomycetota; class Acidimicrobiia; order Acidimicrobiales; family Microtrichaceae; genus JAEVZA01. Next base: position 4,818 of record JAEVZA010000028.1, read on the forward strand.
GTAGTTCGGCTCCTCCGCGATCAGCGCGGCGGCCGTGCGGATCGAGAGCTCGTCGAGCTCCTCGGTGGACGCCCCGTCCACCAGCCCGGAGATCGTCCGGGTGGCGACGCGCATCGGGTCGACGTTCTCGAGACCGATGGCGCAGCGGGCCACGGCCCGCACGATCTTGTTGAGGTCGACCGGCTCCTGGCTGCCGTCGCGCTTGCGGACCTGCATGGGCGACCCGGTCGCGGTGTCGGTCAGGTCGACGATGCCGGGTGCACCGCCGGGTGCGCCGCCGTCGGTGCCCTCACCGACGATCTGCACGGGCCGGACGTCCTCCTGGAGTGCCACCTCGTCCCCCTTCCTGCGCGGGTGCGCTGGTCGCGCCGTCCGGCCTGGGGAACCGGCGGGCGGTTGCTGCTGCGATGCCCGGCCGAGAGACGGCGCTGTCCGGGACCCCATGCGGCGCCCACGCTGCGAAGCCTTGCGTGGAGCACCAGATGTTGTGGCCGGGCGATCACCCACCCCCAAGATGTGGGGACAGGCTCGTAATTACAGCCAGGTAACTACAACCCTGTCAACGGTTTCAGACAACCTCGCAGCGCGTCACGATCACCACCACGCGCGGTGGTCGTGTCGGGTGGCACAGCTGCGACGGGCGGGCCGTAGGGTGGCCCCGATGGCCGACGAACCCGCACCGGCGCCCGGCTCCCCCGGCGCACCCCTCTGGGATCCCGACGCGGTGCCCGCCGCCACCGTCGCGGTCCTCCGCGACGGCCCGGACGGCGTCGAGGTGCTGATGCTCCAGCGGGACCGATCGCTCAGCTTCGCGGGCGGCATGTGGGTCTTCCCCGGCGGGCGCATCGACGCCGAGGACCACGGGCCCGACGGGCCGTCCACCGACGCCGACGCCGTCGAGTCGGCCGCGCGCCGGGCTGCGGTCCGGGAGGCCGCCGAGGAGTCCGGCGTCGTGCTCGACGAGGCGGCCCTGCGCCGGTGGTCCCACTGGACGCCGCCGCCCCGCCAGGACAAGCGCTTCACCACCGCCTTCTACGTGGCCCCCGCCGTCGACGGGGAGGCGGCGGTCACGATCGACGACGGCGAGATCCGCGCCCACTTCTGGGCCACGCCCGCCGCTGCCATCGCGCGCCGGGACGCCGACGAGATCAGCCTCGCCCCGCCCACCTACATCACGTTGACCCAGCTGCTCCCCCACGCGACGGTCGACGAGGTCCTCCGGGCGGCCGAGGCGCGCGAGCTCGAGCACTTCGCGACCCGGGTGGCGATCGTCGGGAACTCGTGGATGGCGCTGTACCACGGCGACGTGGCGTACGAGGACGAGGAGCCCGACGTCGACGCCCCCGGGCCCCGGCACCGCCTCCTCATGGACGGCGCCTGGCAGTACCTGCGCGAGGGGTGCTGAGCCGCCGAGCGGGCTCCTGACCGCCGGCCGCCGGGCGGCACGAACGTTCACGGCGTCCGCACGCGGGCCGATACCTGGTGCATGGCCCACGTCACCGCGCCCGTCCGCACGGCCGACCGGGACGAGGGCGGCAGCGGCGGCACCGATGTCGACCGTGCCAGCACCGGCGGCACCGACGTCGACCGTGCCCTCGGCCCGTCGCCGTCGACGGCGCGGGCCCACCGGCGCACCGCGGCGAGCGCGGCCGCCACGTTCCTGCTCCTCCTCGGGGTGTTCCTCGCGTCACCGGTCGTCTCGCGCTCCGACCCGGCCCTGGTGCCGTACACCGCGCGGGCGATCCTGCACGACGGCGACGCGGATCTCCGGGGGTACGGGCTGCGCAGCGACTACTACGGCCTGATCGAGGACCAGGGCCGGGTCGTCAGCTACTTCCCCGTGATGAGCGCGGTGTTCGCCGTGCCGTTCGTGGCCGCGCAGGACCTGCTCAGCACGACCGGGCTCGTCCCGTCCGTGCTGGACGACGCCCGGGCGCACCACGGTCAGGTCGACCCGGTCCAGCGCGTCGGGGCCGGAGCGATCGGCGCGGCGGCGGTGGTCGTGCTCGCCCTGGTGGCGCGGCGGCTGCTCCGCCTGACCGGTGACCGCGGCGCCGCGGCGCGGGCGGACCGCTGGTGGTTCCTGCCGGTCACGTCGGTCGCCCTCGCGCTCGGGACGTCGGTGTGGTCGACGGCGAGCCGGGGCCTCTGGCAGCACGGTCCGGGGCTCCTCCTGGTCGGCGCGGCGTGGCTGGCCGCCCTGCACCTCGCCGGGCGCGACCACCGACCCGGGCGGCTCGACCTCGCCGTGGCGGTGGCGTCCGGGGCCGCCGCGGGCCTCGCGGTGTGGGTGCGGCCCACGAACGCGGTGTTCGGGGTGGCCGTGCTCGTCTTCGTGGTGGCGACCGGCCGGCGCTGGTCGACCTGGGCGCTCGGTGCGGCCGGCGCGCTCGTCGCCGGTGGCCTGCTCGATCTGGCGGTGCTCGGGACCGCGGTGCCGCCGTACTTCCGATCCGGTCGCTTCGAGCTGCACGACCAGTTCGCGCAGGCCGTCGGAGCCAACCTCGTCAGCCCGGCGCGTGGTCTCCTCGTGTTCAGCCCCGTCCTCCTCCTGTCGCTGCTCGCGCTCGGACCGGTCCGGCGGCGGCTGCTCGGGGCGGAGGTGTCGATGTTCGCCGTCCTCGCCTTGGGAGCGACCTTGCTGGTGGCGCTCGCAGCGTCGGGGTACGCCGAGCGCTGGTGGGCCGGGTACAGCTTCGGACCCCGGTTCCTGACGGAGACCGTCGCGGTGCTCGGCCCGGTGGTCGCCCTCGTGGTGTTCGGTCCCCGACCGCCGGGCGCGTGGTCGCGGGCCGTCGGCACCGTCCTCGCCCCCGCCCTCCTCGCGGTGTCCGTGCTCGTCCACGCCGGTGGGGCCCTCACGCCGGCGTCGGAGTGCTGGAACGGGTCGCCGGTGGCGGTCGACGACCGGCCGTCGCGGGTGTGGGACTGGTCGGACGCGCAGGCGCTGCTCGGGCTCCGCCTGCTCGCCTCGGGGCAGGTCGGCGCCGATGTCCGCTCGTGCGAGGCGGGACGGACGCACGCCTGAGCGCCCGGACCGCGCGATCGTGGTCCCGTGAGCGACGCCCCGGTCCCCGTCGAGCCTCCCGAGACCATCGTGTGCGTCGACTGCGGCGGCACGTGCCACCTGCTCACGCGGCCGTTCGAGGACGAGGACGGGCGCGTCGGCTTCGTCGCCGGCGACATCGTCTCGTACCGGTGCGCCGACTGCCTCGACCGCTGGGACGTGGAGCTCGACGAGGCCGACGCCTGACCGGTCGGCGATCCGGCGACCTCCCGATCCGGGGCCTCCCGATCCCGAGCCCGAGCCTCCGAACGGGCCGCCCGCGGGGGCGGAACCGGCTTCCGGGCCGCCCGGACGCCGCCGCTACGCTGGACCGGTCATGGATCCGGCCCCCGAACCCGCCGACAAGCCCTACCCGACGGTCCCGTCGCGGCCGGACCTGCCCGCCATGGAGCGCCGCCTGCTCGAGCGCTGGCGCGACCAGTCGACCTTCGAGCGGTCGATCGAGGCGCGCCCCGAGGACGACGAGTTCGTCTTCTACGACGGTCCACCGTTCGCCAACGGGCTCCCCCACTACGGGCACCTGCTCACGGGGTACGTGAAGGACGTCGTCCCCCGGTACTGGACGATGCGCGGCAAGCGCGTCGAGCGTCGCTTCGGCTGGGACTGCCACGGGCTCCCCGCCGAGATGATGGTCGAGCAGGAGACCGGCGTGGCCGGGCGGCTGGCCATCACCGAGTACGGCATCGACCGCTTCAACGACCACTGCCGCACCTCGGTGCTCCGCTACACCGACGAGTGGGAGCGCTACGTCACCCGGCAGGCGCGCTGGGTCGACTTCGAGGACGACTACAAGACCATGGACCTCCCCTACATGGAGTCCGTGATCTGGGCCTTCCAGCAGCTGTGGGACCAGGGCCTCGTGTACGAGGCGTACCGGGTCATGCCGTACTCGTGGGGCGCCGAGACCCCGCTGTCGAACTTCGAGATCCGCCTCGACGATGCCACCCGACCGCGCCAGGACCCGGCGCTGACGGTGGCGTTCGAGGTCACCGCGGACCGGGCCGGGCGGGCCGCTGAGGTGCTGGGCCGCGGTCCGGCCGAGATCTGGGCCTGGACGACCACGCCGTGGACCCTGCCCTCGAACCTGGCGCTCGCGGCCGGCCCCTCGATGACCTACGTCGTCGTGGAGGTCGCCACCGGACCCCGCGCCGGCCACCGCGTCGTGCTCGGTGCGGGTGCCGTCGACCGCTACGAGCGCGAGCTCGGCGAGGGCCACGAGGTGGTCGGCACGCTCACCGGTGCCGAGCTCGCCGGCCTCGCCTACGCGCCGATGTTCCCGTACTTCGCCGGCCGCGACCGCAGCTTCGTGGTGCTGACCGACGACTTCGTGACGGACGACGACGGCACCGGCGTCGTGCACATGGCGCCGGGCTTCGGCGAGGACGACCAGCGCGTGTGCGAGGCGAACGGCATCGTGCTCGTCTGCCCCGTCGACGACGCCGGCAGGTTCACGGCCGAGGTGCCCGACTACGTCGGTCAGAACGTGTTCGACGCGAACCCGAACGTGATCGCGGACCTCAAGGAGCGCGGCGTCGTGGTCCGCCACGACACGTACGACCACAACTACCCGCACTGCTGGCGCACCGACACGCCGATCATCTACAAGGCCGTGTCCTCCTGGTACGTCGAGGTGACCGCTGTCCGCGACCGCCTCGTCGAGCTCAACCAGGAGATCAACTGGATCCCGTCCCACGTCCGGGACGGCCAGTTCGGCAAGTGGCTCGAGGGCGCCCGGGACTGGTCGATCAGCCGCAACCGCTTCTGGGGCGCACCGATCCCGGTGTGGCGGTCCGACGACCCGGCGTACCCCCGCACCGACGTCTACGGCTCGCTCGACGAGATCGAGCGGGACTTCGGCGTCCGGCCGGAGGACCTGCACCGCCCGTACGTGGACGACCTCGTGCGCCCGAACCCCGACGACCCGACGGGCCGCTCGACGATGCGCCGCGTGCCGGAGGTCTTCGACTGCTGGTTCGAGTCCGGGTCGATGCCCTTCGCCCAGGTCCACTACCCGTTCGAGAACAAGGACTGGTTCGACGAGCACTCGCCGGCCGACTTCATCGTCGAGTACATCGCCCAGACGCGCGGCTGGTTCTACACGCTGCACGTGCTGTCGGGCGCGCTGTTCGACCGCCCGGCCTTCACCAACGTGATCTGCCACGGCGTCGTGCTCGACCACGAGGGCCGGAAGCTCTCCAAGAAGCTCCGCAACTACCCCGACCCCGAGGAGGTGATGGACACCCTCGGCTCGGACGCCCTGCGCTGGTACCTCATGGCGTCGCCGATCCTCCGCGGGGGCGACCTCCGCATCGCCACCGACGCGTCGGACATCAGCGAGGTCGTGCGCCTCGTCGTCAACCCGATCTGGAACGCCTACTCCTTCTTCACGCTGTACGCGAACGCCGACGGTGCGCGGGCCACCCGCCGGGTCGACGCGACCGGCCTGCTCGACCGCTACGTGCTGGCCAAGACCCGGGAGCTGGTCGAGCGGACGACCGCGCGCATGGACGCCTTCGACATCGCGGGTACCTGCGCGGACGTGATCTCGTTCCTCGACGCGCTGAACAACTGGTACATCCGCCGGTCGCGGGAGCGGTTCTGGGGCTCGGGCGCCGGCGTGACCGAGCAGGACCGGGCCGACGCGAGGGACACCCTCTTCACCGTGCTCACGACGCTCGTGCGCGTCACCGCACCGCTGCTCCCCTTCCTCAGCGAGGAGATCCACCTCGGGCTGTGCGGCGCCGGTCCCGACGGCGACGGCTCGGTGCACCTCGAGGGCTGGCCCGACGCCGACGAGCTCCCGAGCGACCCCGACCTGGTCGCGGACATGGACCGGGTCCGTGAGGTCTGCTCGGTGGCCCTCGGCCTCCGGGAGGACCGCCGCCTCCGGGCCCGGCTGCCCCTGCAGCGCCTCACGGTCGCCGGGCGCGACGTGGAGCGGCTCGCCGGGCTGGCGTCGCTCGTCCGGGACGAGGTCAACGTCAAGGAGCTCGACCTCACCGACGACCTCGCCCAGGTCGGCACCTTCCAGCTCCGGCCGAACGCCCGCGTGCTCGGGCCTCGGCTCGGCGGCGCCGTGCAGGACGTGATCCGCGCCGCCAAGGCCGGCGAGTGGGAGCAGGCCGGCGACGGCACCGTCACGGTCGCCGGCCAGGTGCTGGCCGAGGGCGAGTTCGAGCTCGCGCTCGAGGCGCGCGACGGCACCGCGGCCGCCCCGTTGCGGGACAACGACGCCGTGGTCGAGCTCGACGTGGACGTCACCCCCGAGCTCGCGGCCGAGGGGCTCGCACGCGACGTCGTCCGGCTCGTGCAGCAGGCGCGCAAGGACGCCGACCTCGCCGTGACGGACCGCATCACGGCCTCGCTCACGCTGCCGCCCGACGCCGCCGCCGCGGTCGACGCCCACCGCGACTGGGTGGTGGAGCAGGTGCTCGCGACCGACCTCCGGATCGACTCGGTCGACGGGGCGGCGCCGAGCGCGGCCGTGGCGGTCGCCGGTTGACCCGCCGCCGTCGGCGGCGACGCAGGGCGCCGGCTCAGAAGTAGCCGGGGCCGGGCCGGTCGACGCCGGCCAGCGCACGTGCCTCGTCGGCCTCGCGCACGCCCTCCACGCGCAGGACCCGCTTGCCGTCCGACACGTCGAGGCCGACGCGGCCACCGGCGGCCCGACGGACCCGCACGTCGGTGCGGGTCGGGTGGAGCGACTCGACGAGCGGTCGACCCGGGCGGTCGGCGACGACCACGACGCGGCGATCGGTGCGGCCGACGACGCACACGAGCCCCTTCGCCCGCCCGACCACGAGGTGGTCGACCCGCTCCCCCGGGGCGAGCACGCCACCGAGCACACCGAGGACGGTGCCGCCCTCCTCGACCGACCCCCGGCTCAGGCGACCGATGGCCTCCGCCAGGCCGCCTTCGGCGCCCCGCTCGTCGCCGTCACCGGCACCGCGCCGCCCGCCGCGGG
>JAEVZA010000051.1 GCA_023392475.1 Actinomycetes bacterium
GGGCAGCGGCCGTGGCTCGAGCGGTCGGCCTGGCACGCGCACACGACGCTCGTGCGCGGCGAGGGGCGGGTCGCGCAGTTCCTGCACGTCGAGGACCTCGCCCGGGCGGTCGAGCTCGCTCGGCGCGCCGGCCTCGACGGCGACTTCGACGTGGCGCCCGACGGGTGGCTGACGGAGGAGGAGCAGCTCGCGCTCGTCGGTGCCGGCCGACCGCCCCGGCTGCTCCCGGTGTGGGCGCGCCTGTGGTCGCGGCTGCGCTGGTCGGTGGACCGGGCCTCGACGCCACCCGACCTGTTCCCGTACGTGCAGCACTCCTGGGTGGTGGACAACGCGCGGCTGCGGGCGCAGGGCTGGGAGCCGGTGCACTCGAACGAGGAGGCCTTCGTGCAGGGCCACCGCGGCGGTTGGTGGTCGTCGCTCACGCCCGACCGGCGGCAGGCCGTGTCGCTCGCGGGGACGGCGCTCGGAGCGGCCGCGGCGGTGGCGCTGGTCGTGCTCGGCGTCCGGCAGCTGCTCCGCCCGCCGCGCGACTGACCACCTGAGCGGGAACGACCGAGCGCGAGCGGGCTGAGCGGGTCAGCCCGCGGGCGCCGTGGTGGCCGGCGCGGCAGCGCCCGGTGCGACGCTCGTCGGGGTGGTCGTCGGGTCGGCCGTGCGGACCGACACCATCCGGCGCCCGCCGTCGCGCTCGACCGTCAGCTGCGTCACCGAGCCGACGTCGAGCCGCTGGACCGCGGCCGCGAGGTCGAGCATGCGGTGGACCTCGGTGGCGCCGATGCCGACGACGACGTCGCCGGGCGTGATCCCGGCCGTCGCCGCGGGGCTGCCGGGCGCGACGGCGACCACGACGGCGCCGGTGCCGCCGGGGTGCTCGGTGTCGGCGGTGGCGTCCGTCGTCGTCAGGCCGAGCCACGAGCGGCGCACGTGCCCGCCGGCGATCAGCTCGTCGCTGATCCGGGTCACCGTCGACGCCGGCACGACGAACTGCGAGGTGCGGTCGCCGCGGACCACGAGGCCGAGGAAGCGGCCGCGGCCGTCGAACACCGCGCCGTCGCCGGGCACGACGTCCGTGCGGGACACGGTGGTGAGGATCGTCGAGGAGGACCCGCCGGTCAGCGTCGTGGTCGGCCGCGGGTCGGCGACCGACGTCGTGAACATCGCCTCGGTCACCGAGCCGTCGGGCTGCACGAGGTGGACCTGGCTGTCGGCCACGTCCGAGCGCCAGCTGGTGGGCTCGGCCTCGCCGCTGCCCATGCGCACGACCGTGACCTCGGCACCGGCCCGGGGGCGGGTGCCGTCGACCACGGCGCGCCCCGACTCCGTCGGCACCCGGACGACCGCGACGTCGGCCACGTCGTCGGAGGCGACCACCTCCGCACGGGCCGGCGGCCGGCCGCCGCAGGACGCCCAGACCTCCGAGGAGCCGTCGAGCGCGGAGGCGCGCACGGCGACGTGTCCCTCGCCGTCGAGCACCACGCCCGTGACCGTGCTCTGCGCGCTGCCGCGCACGACGGTGAGCGCGGCGAGCGACGGCGTGACGGCGTCGACGGTCGACGACGTGGCCTGCGGCGAGTCGCCGTTGCCCCAGCCGAGGCCCATGAGCACGCCGGCCAGGAGGAGCCCGACGCCGCCGACGACGAGACCGCCGGCCAGGACCTTCCCGCGGCGCCGGTCGGAGCGGCCGCGCTGGTCCATGCCGACCTCGCTCGGGTGCACCCACGTGCGCTCGCCGCCGAGCGGCGGCAGCGGGTCGAGGTCGTCGTCGTCAGGGTCGTCGAACCAACCGTCGTCCTCGTCGGCCGGTCCCTGCATGGTCCCCGACGATACCGACGGCACCGCCGCTCGGGATCGCGGGGCAGGGCCGCGCGCCACGCGCCGCTCGCGGCGACGGGCTGGGGCGGGTTGGTGATCTTCCCTACGATGAGGCGGTGCCGACCGACCTCGACCCTCCCGGCGACGGTGACGACTGGCTGGCGCTCGCCGCCGGTCCGCTGCCCGTCGGCGCGGCGTACGAGTGGGCCGGGCGGCCCGACTGCGGCGCGATCGTCGTGTTCTCCGGCACGGCCAGGGACCACTCGGCGGACCGGCCCGGCGTCACCGACCTGAGCTACGAGGCGTACGAGGACCAGGTCGTCCCGCGCCTCGCCGAGGTGGCCGCCGAGCTGCGCCGGCGGTGGCCGGCCGTGCGGCGCGTGGCGCTGGTGCACCGGACGGGCGACGTGCCGATCGGCGAGGAGGCCGTGGTCGTCGTCGTGTCCTCGCCGCACCGCGACGCGGCGTTCGAGGCGGCGAGGTTCGGGATCGACGCGGTCAAGGCCTCGGTGCCGATCTGGAAGCGCGAGCGCTGGGACGGGGGCGAGGGCTGGGGCCTCGAGGCCCAGCACGTGGTCGACCCGTCCGAGGTCGATCGCACCGCCGGGGCCGCCTCGTGAGCAACCTGGTGTTCCTGCTCGTCGCGGTCGTGCTGAGCGTGGTCGGGGTCGGCGTCCTCGTCGTCCGGAACCGGCCGTCGTCGTCTCCGCACTCGTCGATCGACGAGTTCCACGACAAGATGCGTGCCCTCGCCCCCGAGCCCGGGAGCGAGCACGTGGAGGACGGCGTCGTGCGGCGCCGCCGGAAGCGGGAGAGCTGAGCTGGCACGCGACCTCGCCATCGACCTGGGGACGGCGAACACCCTGGTCTACGCGCGCGGTGAGGGCATCGTGCTCAACGAGCCCTCGGTCATCGCGCTGAACAGCCGGACCAACGAGGTCCTGGCGATGGGCCGGGACGCCTGGAAGATGATCGGCCGCACGCCGAGCTACATCGTCGCCGTCCGCCCGCTGCGCCAGGGCGCGATCACCGACTTCGAGGTCACGCAGGAGATGATCCGGCTCCTGCTGAAGCGCGTGGGCGTCAACCGGTTCAACCGGCCCCGCGTCGTCATCTGCGTGCCGTCGGCCATCACCGCAGTGGAGAAGCGCGCGGTGACGGAGGCGGCGCGCAAGGCGGGCGCCACCGAGGCGCAGCTGATCGAGCAGCCGATGGCGGCGGCGATCGGTGCCGGCCTCCCGATCAACGAGCCGATGGCCAACATGGTCGTGGACATCGGGGGCGGCACGTCGGAGACCGCGCTGATCTCCCTCGGCGGGATCGTGGCGCTGCAGGCCGTGCGCGTGGGCTCGTTCGACATCGACGCGGCGATCATCACCTACATCCGGCGCGAGTACGGGATCGCCATCGGCGAGCAGACGGCGGAGGAGATCAAGATCCTCATCGGCTCCGCCCACCCGACGCCCGACGAGGTGCGTGCCGAGGTGCGCGGCCGCGAGCTGATGTCGGGGTTGCCGAAGACGGTGATCCTGTCGGCGCCCGAGGTGCGCGCCGCGATCGCCGAGCCCGTGAACACCATGGTCGACTCCGTGCTGTCGTGCGTGGCCGAGGCGCCGCCCGAGCTGGCGCAGGACCTGATCGAGCGCGGCATCCACCTCGTCGGCGGCGGGTCGCTCCTCAAGGGCCTCGACCTCCGGCTCGCCAACGAGACGGAGGTGCCGGTGCGCCTCGTGCGCCAGCCGCTCGAGTCGGTCGTGCTCGGCGCCGGGCGCGTCATCGAGTCGTACGAGGAGCTGCGCGACATGTTCATGGAGGCGCGGCGCTGACGAGCGGCCGCCGGTCGCGGGAGGAGGCTGACGCGGTGGACGACGGCGGCGGCACCTACGGGTGCATCGAGGTCGGGCGCGACGGCCCGACGGTCACGATCACCATGGCGCTGCCCGAGCGGCGCAACGCGCTGGGGCGCCGTCACCTGGGCGAGCTGCTCGACGCGTTCCGCTGGGCGGGGACCACCGACGCGACGGGCGTCGTCCTGGCCGGTGCCGGGCCGGTGTTCAGCGCCGGCCACGACCTTGGCGAGATGGCCGGCGAGGACGAGACCGCGGTCCGGGACCTCCTCGACACGTGCGCGGCGCTGATGGCGGCGATGCGGGAGGTGCCCCAGGTGGTGGTGGCCCGCGTGCACGGCCTCGCCACCGCGGCCGGGTGCCAGCTCGTGGCCAACGCGGATCTCGCGGTCGCCGCCGAGTCGGCCGCGTTCGCCGTGCCGGGCGGCAAGGGCGGTTGGTTCTGCACGACGCCGATGGTGGCGGTCGGCCGCGCGGTGCCCCGCAAGCGCGCGTTCGAGCTGGCGCTCACCGGCGACCCGATCGACGCCGGCACGGCCGAGGCGTGGGGGCTCGTGAACCGGTGCGTGCCCGACGACGAGCTCGACGCCGCCGTCGCCGAGCTCCTCGCCCGGGCGACGCGCGGGTCGCGGGCCTCACGGGCCGTCGGGAAGCCGGCGCTGCACCGGCAGCTCGACCTCCCGATCGACGAGGCGTACGCGTTCGCCACCGACGTGATGGCCCGGGCCAGCCAGCTGCCCGATGCGCAGGAGGGCATGGCCGCGTTCGTGGAGAAGCGCCCGCCCGTCTGGCACGACGACTGACCCCGACCGCCTCGAAACGACCGAGATCCTGTGCGTACGGAACGTTCAGCGTTCCGTACGCACAGGATCTCGGTCTCGGGTTCGTGGAGCGCGCGGCGAGCGCGTCAGGTGGACTCGCCGGCCTCGATCGCGAGCAGCTCCTCGGCCGCCTGGCGCACCTGGAGGTCCCGGTCGCCGAGCAGGCGCTCGAGCGCGGCGCTGACCTCCGGCCCGTCGAACGCGGCGAGCGCGAGCACGGCGCGCCGGCGGACGGTGGCCCGGTCCTCGCACGCGCCGAGGACCGCGGGCAGCGCCGCCTGGTCGCCGATCGAGCCGAGCGCCGCGACGGCGGCCTCGCGGCACAGCGCGTCGTCGTGCCCGGTCGCCATCGCGACGAGCGCGGCGACCACGACGTCCCAGGCGTCGACGAGCTCCCCGCAGGCGAAGGCCGCGGCCTCGGCAACCGGCCACTCGCCGTCGTCGAGGGCACGCACGAGCGCCTCCCGGGCGGTGG
>JAEVZA010000055.1 GCA_023392475.1 Actinomycetes bacterium
GCTGACGACGACGACGTCGCCGGCCGCGCCGTCCAGCCTCCCCGGCACGTCCGCCGGCCGGGAGCGCTGACCCGGTGCGTCCGCGGCAGCACGACCAGACCCGCCGGCGCCTGTACGTGGTGGCGGCGGTCCTCGGGATCATGGCGCTCCTGCCGGTCGTCAAGCTGATCGGGGTCCAGCTCACCGACGCGTCGGCCCTCGCCGAGCGCGGTCGGAGCCAGGGGCGCAGCGAGGTCACGATCCCGGCCATGCGGGGGTCGATCCTCGACCGCAACGGCGTCGAGCTCGCCATGTCCGTGCCCCGGTCGCAGGTCGCGGTGAACAAGTCGCTGCTCGCGAAGGACGGCGTCGACGACGAGGGCTCGCTGCGCGAGTTCGGGACCCGCCTCGCCGGGCTCCTGGGGATCGACCCGCAGGGCGTCGTGGACGCGCTGCTGAAGGCGAAGCCCGACGCGCGGTGGGTCGAGGTGGCGAAGGCCGTCGACGTCGACCGCGCGACGGCGGCGCGGAAGGAGCTGGCGAAGTCGGACATGGCCCGCTCGCTCATGATCGACCCGACGACCGAGCGGGTGCACCCGGGCGGGGACTCGGGTCTGCGCGTGATCGGCACCGTCGGTCCGGACGGCCCCGGCCCCCGGGCGGGCGTCGAGGCGTCGTACGACGAGGTGCTCCAGGGCCACGAGGGCGTCGAGGAGGTGGAGCGCGACCCCGACGGCGAGACGATCATCGGCGGCGAGCGCGTCAAGCAGGCGCCGCGCCCGGGCGAGGACGTGCAGGTCACGCTCGACCGCACGCTCCAGTACGAGACCGAGCAGATCCTGTCGAAGGGCTCGGCCAACGCCCGCGCCGCCGGTGGGATCGCCATCATCGGCCGCCCGTCGACGGGTGAGCTGCTCGCGGTCGCCGGGGTGGAGCGCAACGAGCAGACCGGGCAGGTGGAGCTGTCGCAGAAGCCGCTCGCCTTCTCCAACGCCTACCAGGCCGGCTCGGTGTTCAAGCTCGTGACGACCGCCGCCGCCTACGAGGCCGGGGTCATCGACGACAACTCGACCTTCCAGGTGCCGGAGAGCATCAAGGTGTACGACCGCACGTTCACCGACAACGAGAACCACCCGACGGAGGCGATGGACGTCGACCAGATCGTCGCCCACTCCTCCAACGTCGGCACGATCGAGATCTCGAAGCTGCTCGGCGCGCAGAAGCTGCACGCCGCGCTGCAGGCCTTCGGCTTCGGGCGCACCTCCGGCGTCGGCCACCCCGCCGAGAGCCCGGGCCTGCTCCCGGGGGTCGCCACCTGGACCCCGCCCGACACCGCGGCCGCAGCGATCGGCACCTTCCAGTCGACGACCGTCCTGCAGCTGTGGTCCGCCTACAACGTGATCGCCAACCAGGGCATCTACGTGCCGCCGAAGCTGGTCGAGGGCACGGTCGGTGCCGACGGCCGCCTCGATCCCGCTCCGGCCGCGCCGACCCGGCGCGTCGTCTCGGCCTCGACGGCCGCCAAGGTGCAGCGGGCGCTGCGGGCCGTCGTCCAGGAGGGCACCGGCAAGCAGTGGGACCTCCCGGGGTTCCCGGTCGCCGCCAAGACCGGCACCGGGCGCATGCCCAGCCCGCAGAAGGTGGCGAAGGACGACGACTACCTGTGGCCGGACGGCATGTACCACCACGTGACGACGTTCGCCGGGTACCTGCCGGCGGACAAGCCGCAGGTGTCGATCACGGTGATGCTGTTCGACACGGCCCAGGGGCTCACCGGCTCCACGTCGGCCGGACCGGTGTTCTCGGATCTGGCCAAGCTCAGCATCCGCGAGCTGTCGATCGCCCCGACGAACGGCGCCACGCCCGGCGACGCCTCGGCGGCGGCCGTCACGGCCGGCGGGGCCACGACCACCACGACGCCGGGCCGCCCGATCCGGTCGGCGCCCGCGACGGACACCGTCGCCGCCACGGAGCGGGACCTCGTGTCGGGCCCGACGACGTCGAAGCGGTCTGGCGGGAGCGGCGGGGCCTCCACCCGTTCCGGCGCCACGTCGACCACGATGGCTCCTTCGAAGGCCCGGGGCGCCACCGGCACCGGGTGACGACGACTCGGACGGGAGACTGGGCGCGGCCGTGCTCGACGACAGCGGAGTGGACGACGGCGGGGTGGACGTGCCGGTGACGGTCGGCGCCCTCGCGGCGACGATCGGCGCGCGCCTGCTCGGAGCGGCGGACGCCGTCCCCACCGCGGTCACCCACGACTCGCGACGGGTCGGCCGGGGCACGCTCTTCTGCTGCGTCGTCGGCGCCAACGTGGACGGGCACGACTTCGCACCCGACGCCGTCGCCGCGGGCGCCGTCGCGCTGCTCGTGGAGCGGGAGCTGCCGACCGCCGCGCTGCCGCACCCCGTCCCGCAGCTGGTCGTCGAGGACGTGCGCGCCGCGCTCGGGCCGGCCGCCGCAGCCGTGCTGGGTCGACCCGCCGAGCGGCTCCGCACCGTGGGCGTGACCGGCACCAACGGCAAGACCACGGTCGTGACCATGCTCGGCCACGTGCTCGATCGCGCCGGCCGCTCGGTCGGTGTCGTCGGCACGCTCACGGGCGAGCGCACCACCCCCGAGGCCACCGACCTGCAGGCGCGCCTCGCCGCGTTCGTCGAGGAGGGCGTGACCGACGTGGCCATGGAGGTCTCGTCCCACGCCCTCGTGCTCCACCGCGTCGACGGCATCGTGTTCGACGTCGGCGTCTTCACGAACCTCGGCCAGGACCACCTCGACTTCCACGGGACCCCCGAGGCGTACTTCGCGGCGAAGGCCACCCTGTTCGAGCCGGAGCGCTCGCGTGCGGGCGTCGTCGACGTGGACGACGTCCACGGCCGGCTCCTCGTCGACGCGTCGGAGCGCCCCCTGACCGCGGTGTCGCTGGCGGACGCCCACGACCTCCGCACCGCCGCCGACGGCTCGACCTTCACCTGGCGCGGCCAGCCAGTGTCGCTGCCCGTGCCCGGCCGCCACAACGTGGCGAACGCGCTGCTCGCCGCCGAGGCGTGCCGGCTGCTCGGGGTCGACGACGCCACCGTCGCCCGGGCCCTCGCGGACGTGCCCGTGGTGCCCGGCCGCTTCGAGTCGGTGGACGCCGGCCAGCCCTTCCAGGTGGTCGTGGACTACGCCCACACGCCCGACGCGCTGGAGGAGGTGCTGCTCGCCTCCCGGGAGCTGGTGGGTCGCGGCGCGCTGACCGTCGTGTTCGGCTGCGGGGGCGACCGTGACGCCACGAAGCGCCCGGTGATGGGGGAGGTGGCCTGCCGCCTGGCGGACGTCGTGGTCCTCACGAACGACAACCCGCGCTCGGAGGACCCGCTTCGCATCCTCGACGAGATCCGGACAGGATGCAGCGGTGCCCCCCACGTCGAACCGGACCGTCGCGCCGCCATCCGCCAGGCCCTCGCCGGGGCCCGACCGGGTGACCTGGTGCTGATCGCCGGGAAGGGGCACGAGCAGGGCCAGGTCCACGGAGACCGCGTCGAGCCGTTCGACGACCGCGTCGTGGCCCGCGAGGAGCTGGTCGCCCTCGGCGTCGGGGGTGGCTCGTGATCCGCCTCGTGCTCGCCGCCGGCATCGCGACCGCCGTCACGCTGATCGGCACCCGGCTGCTGATCACCTGGCTGACCAACCGCCGGATCGGCCAGCCCATCCACGAGGACGTGCCCGAGGGCCACACCGTGAAGGCCGGCACGCCCACGATGGGCGGCATCGCCATCGTGATCGGGGCCATCGCGG
This sequence comes from Actinomycetes bacterium, assembly GCA_023392475.1. Classification (GTDB taxonomy): domain Bacteria; phylum Actinomycetota; class Acidimicrobiia; order Acidimicrobiales; family Microtrichaceae; genus JAEVZA01. Next base: position 3,760 of record JAEVZA010000055.1, read on the forward strand.
GCTACCTCGTGTCGGACCTCTACGACGGCGTGTTCACCTGGACAGGCCTCGCGACGATGGGCGCCATCGCCGGTGCCGGCGTCGTCGGCTTCCTCGACGACTGGATCAGCATCGCCAACGAGCGGAACCTCGGGCTGAACAAGCGGGCGAAGATGATCGGCCTGCTCGTCGTCGCCGTGTCGTTCGCGCTGGTGATGATCTGGAAGACCAACGTCCACACCACCGTGAGCTTCACCCGCTGGGTCGACATCGGCTGGACGCTCGGCAAGGGCCTCTGGGTCGTGTGGGCGGTGCTGGTCATCGCCGCGTGCTCCAACGCGGTGAACCTCACCGACGGGCTCGACGGCCTCGCTGCCGGGTCGAGCGCGATCGTGTTCGCCGCCTACGTGGTCATCGGCTACTGGATCTTTCGCCACCCGGGGCTCTACGGGATCAGCGTCGGCCTCGACCTCGCCGTCGTGGCGGCCGCGATGATGGGGGCCTGCGCCGGGTTCCTGTGGTGGAACGCCGCGCCCGCGCAGATCTTCATGGGCGACACCGGGTCGCTCGCCATCGGGACCGGTCTCGCCGCGCTCGCGCTGTCGTCGTCGACCGTGCTCCTCCTGCCGATCATCGGGCTGCTCTTCGTGCTCGAGACCGTCTCGGTCATCGTCCAGGTCCTGTCGTTCCGCACGACGGGTCGCCGGGTCTTCCGCATGGCACCCATCCACCACCACTTCGAGCTGGTGGGGTGGCCCGAGACCACGGTGATCATCCGCATGTGGATGCTGACCGCCGGCTGCACCGCGGTCGGCCTGGGGCTCTTCTACCGGGAGTTCATCAACGCGGGGGGCCTGGGGTGACCCGACCCGACCGCCTGCCGGAGCGGCGGTTGCTGCTCCACGGGCTCGGGGTGACCAACGCCGCCGCGGCGCGGGCCGCCGTCGCGCACGGGCGCACGGTGGTGCTGAGCGACGACCGGGAGCCCGCGCTCGCGCACGAGCTGGCCGGCGAGCTCGGCGTGGAGGTGCGCCTGCGACCCGATGCGGCGGAGCTGGCCGACCTCGTCGCCGGCGCCGACGCGGTGGTGCCGGCGCCGGGGCTGCCCGAGTCGCACCCCCTCTTCGACCTGGCGCGGCGCGCCGGTCGGCCGGTGCTCAGCGAGTTCGACCTCGCGGGCGCCTGGGACGACCGGCCGGTCCTCGCGATCACGGGCACGAACGGCAAGACGACGGTCACGACCCTCGTCGAGCAGATGCTGCTGCGCTCCGGCCGGCGGACCGCCGCGGTCGGCAACCTCGACGTCCCGCTCGTGGCCGCCATCGCGGATCCCGGCCCGGAGGTGTTCGCCGTCGAGGCCTCGTCCTTCCGGCTCGCCCACAGCCGCGCCTTCTCGCCCGCGGTCGGCACCTGGCTCAACTTCGCCGAGGACCACCTCGACGTCCACGCGACGGTCGAGGGCTACCGGTCCGCCAAGGCGCGGATCTGGGCGGACCAGGCCGGCGACGACGTCGCGGTCGCCAACGCGGAGGACGCGGTGGTCGCGTCGGCCGCCGGCGCGCTCGGGCCGAGCGGTCCCCGCGTCGTCCGGTACGGCCTCGCGGCGGAGGTCGCCGGCGCACGGGTGGACTACCACGAGCGCGACGGCATGCTCGTCGGCCCGGAGGGGGAGCTGGTCGCGATCGGGGAGCTCTGGCGCGCCCTGCCCCACGACCGCTCGAACGCCCTCGCAGCGACCGCCACGGCGCTGGCCGGCGGCGCGACCCTCGACGGCGTGCGCGAGGCGCTCCGGGACTTCCGCGGCCTGCCGCACCGCGTCGAGCTCGTGGGGGAGCGCGACGGGGTCCGCTGGTACGACGACTCGAAGGCGACGGCGCCCCACGCGACGCTCGCCGCGCTCTCCGGGTTCGACTCGGTCGTGCTCGTGGCGGGCGGCCGCAACAAGGGCCTGGACCTCGGCGCCCTCCGTGCGGCGTCCGACCGGGTCCGGGCGGTGGTCGGGATCGGCGAGTCGGCGACCGACGTGGTCGCCGCCTTCCCCGGGGTCCCCGGCAGGGTCACGGGATCGATGGCCGACGCCGTCGAGGCGGCGCACGAGCTGGCGGGGCGCGGCGACGTCGTCCTCCTGTCCCCGGGCTGCGCCTCGTTCGACTGGTACGACTCGTACGCCGCCCGCGGTGACGACTTCGCGGCCCAGGTGCGCGCCCTCGTGCTGGAGCCGGCGTCGTGAGCACCGGCCGCCGCACCACCACGACCGCCAAGCGCCCGGCCCGGAAGCGGGCGGCGCCGATGGCCCGCACGGCCGTGAGGCGCCCCGAGGTCGAGGTCATCCGCCGGGCGCCCAGCCCGGAGCTGGTCGTGGTCGTGGTCGTCGGCCTCCTCTGCGGGCTCGGGCTCGTGATGGTGTACTCCGCGTCGTCCGTGCTGGCGGTGCGCCAGACCGGGCACAGCTGGTCGATCGTCGCCCGCCAGGTCATGTGGCTCGTGGTCGGCGTCGCCGCGGCCTACGGCGCGTCGCGCGTCTCGATGCGGACCTGGCGCGACCGCGTCGCCGGCCCGATGCTCCTCGTGTCCGTCGCGCTGCTCGCCTACGTGGCGCTCGCCGTGCTGGGCCGGCGGGTCGGGATCGACCGCCTGCCGTTCGTGCTCGACGTGAACGGCGCCACCCGGTGGCTCGGCATCGGCTCCTTCCAGCTGCAGCCCTCCGAGATCGCCAAGCCGGCGCTCATCCTGTGGCTCGCCCGCCTGCTCTCGGAGCCCCGGCGGGACCTCGGCACGTTCCAGGGGCTGAAGCCGGTCTTGCTCAGCGCGGGCGTGGTCGGCGCGCTCGTGCTCGTCGGCGACGACCTCGGCACCACGATGCTCCTCGGCGCGGTCGTGCTCACCATGTTCTTCATGGCCGGGGCGCCGCTGAAGGTGATCGGCATCTTCAGCGGGGTGCTGGCCGGCGCGGCGGCGTTCGTGATCCTGGGGCTCGAGTCCTTCCGGGCGACGCGGATCATGGCCTTCCTCCAACCCGGCAGGCACCAGAGCGGCGCGGCGTACCAGCTGCTGCAGAGCCAGATCGGCCTCGCGTCGGGCGGGCTCTTCGGCACCGGGCCCGGCCTCTCCAAGTCCAAGTGGGGGTTCCTGCCCGAGGCCCACACCGACTTCATCCTCGCCGTCATCGGCGAGGAGCTCGGCCTCATCGGCACGCTCGTGGTCATCGGCCTCTTCGTCGGCTTCATCGCCGCCGGCTGCACGATCGCCATGCGGGCGGCCACGCAGTTCGGCCGGCTGGTGGCGTTCGGGGTCACCACCTGGATCGGCGTGCAGGCGCTCATCAACATCGGGGTCACCGTCGGGACGCTGCCCACCAAGGGGATCACGCTGCCCTTCGTGTCGTACGGGGGCTCGTCGCTCCTGATGTCGCTCTTCGGCGTCGGCATCCTGCTGTCGGTCGCCCGGCAGGGATGACCCCCGACGCCCCGCCCACCTGGGCGATCGTGGCGGGCGGCGGCACCGCCGGCCACGTCGTGCCCGGGATCGCGGTCGCCCGCGCCCTCGTCGGGCGCGGCCACGAACCGGCGACCATCCACTTCGTCGGCGCGGCCCGCGGGATCGAGACCGAGCTCGTGCCAAACGCCGGGTTCGGCCTCACCGTCCTCCCGGGGCGGGGCATCCAGCGGAAGCTGTCGCTCCAGAACCTGGCCGCCGCGTGGGGGTTGCTGCGGGCGCTCTGGATGGCGATCGGGCTCGTCCGGCGCCGCCGCCCGGCGGTCGTGCTCGCCCTCGGCGGCTTCGCGAGCGCCGCCTGCTCGCTCGCCGCCGTCCTGTGGCGGGTCCCGCTCGTCGTCGCCGACCAGAACGCCCGCGCCGGCGCCGCGAACCGGCTCGTCGCCCGCTTCGCCACCGCGTGCGCCGTGCCGTTCCCGGAGACCGACCTGCCGAGGGCGACGGTCACCGGCAACCCCGTGCGCGACGCCATCCTCGAGGTCGGCGCCCACCGCGACCGGGCCGCGGCCCGGGCCACGCTGGACCTGCCGGCCGATCGCACCACGCTGGTGGTGTTCGCCGGATCGCTGGGCTCGCGCCGCATCAACGAGGCCGTGTACGGCGCCGTGCCCCGGTGGCGCGACCGCGGGGACCTGGCGGTGCACCACGTGATCGGGGCGCGGGACTGGGACGACCGCCCGCCCGTCGCCCGGGACGGGTCCGGGGGAGCGCTCTCGTACCGCACGGTGCGCTACGAGGACCGGATGGACCTCGTCCTCGCCGCCGCCGACCTCGCCGTGTGCCGGGCCGGGGGGACCACGGTCGCCGAGCTGGCGGTCGTCGGCGTCCCGGCCGTGCTCGTGCCGCTGCCGATCGCCACGCGCGACCACCAGACGGCCAACGCCGGGCCGCTCGTCCGCGCCGGCGCGGCGGTGCTGGTGCCCGACGACGAGCTGGACACCGACCGCCTCGTCGCCGAGGTGGACGCGCTGCTGTCCTCGGGCGGGTTGCCGGCCATGGCCGACGCCGCGGCCTCGCTCGGTCGCCCCGACGCGGCCGACGCCGTCGCCGACCTCGTGGAGCGCTGTGCCCGCTGACCCCGCGCTCGACCTCTCCCGGCCCCGCTCGGTGCACCTCGTCGCGATCGGCGGCGCGGGCATGAGCGGCATCGCGACGCTGCTCGTCGGCTCCGGGCACCGCGTCACCGGCAGCGACGCGGTCGACTCGCCGGTCCTCGCCCGCCTGCGCGACCTCGGCGTCACCACCTGGGTCGGCCACGACGCCGACCACGTCGGCGAGGTCGACGCCGTGTGCGCGAGCACGGCCGTCGCCGACGCCAACCCGGAGCTCGTCTCGGCCCGGGAGCGCGGCATCCCCGTGCTGCGGCGCCGGGACCTCCTGCCCGCGCTGGCCGCGGTGCGTCCCCTCGTCTCCGTCGCCGGCACCCACGGCAAGACCACCACCACCTCCCTCCTCGTGGCCGCGATGCGCGGCGCGGGCGAGGACCCGTCGTTCCTGACCGGCGCCCCCGTCCCGGCGCTGGGCGGCGCGGCGGCGTGGCGGCCCGGCCGGTGGCTCGTCCTGGAGGCCGACGAGAGCGACGGCACCTTCCTGTCCGGACCCCGGGCGGCGGCGCTGGTCACCAACGTCGAGCCCGACCACCTGGAGTTCTGGGGTGGGTGGGAGGCGCTGCGCGACGGCTTCCGCGAGTTCCTCGCCGGCACCGACGGCCCGCGCCTGGTCTGCGCCGACGACCCCGGCGCCGCGGCGCTCGGCGCCGAGGTCGGGGCCGCCACGTACGGGGTCGCCGAGGGCGCGGACCACCGGGTCACCGACCTCGAGCTCGGTCCCGACGGCAGCATGTTCGCCCTCCGCCCCGGTCCCGACGCGCCCGCGGTTCGGGTGCGCCTGCCGCTGCCGGGCCTGCACAACGCGCTCGACGCCGCGGGGGCCCTCGGCCTCGTCGCCGAGCTCGGCCTGGACGTGGCGGCGGC
>JAEVZA010000076.1 GCA_023392475.1 Actinomycetes bacterium
GACCCGTCGCCGGGTCCGTGGGGGTGAGTCCTTGCCGAACCGACCGGTTCGGCGTCCGATCGTTCGTCGATCGGTTCCGATATATCGTGACTGTTCACCGAGTGCGCGTCAAGGGTGTCGTCGGTCACGCGCGGGATCCCGCCCCCGCACCGTTCTGTGATGCGAGAACCCTGGAAAATCAGGGGTCTCGCATCACAGGACCACGACTGGAGAGCGCGGTCAGGCGTCGAAGGGGGGCTGGTCCCACCAGGGGAACCAGTCGGGCAGGTCCCCGGGGACCTGCTGGCGCCACTCGGGGTCGCGCTTCTGGAAGAAGGCGGCGATCCCCTCGCGGGCGTCGGCGCCGGCACCGGTGTGCTCGACGCCGGGCGAGTCGACCCGGTGCGCCCACATCGGGTGCGGCACCGTCAGGCCCTTCCACATCAGCTGCCTCGTGAGCGCCACGGACACCGGAGCCGAGCTCGCGGCGATCGATGCCGCCAGGTCGCGAGCCGCGCCGACGAGCTCGTCAGGCCGGTGCAACGAGCGGACGAGCCCCGCATCGAGCGCCTCCGCGGCCGGGAACACCCGCGCCGTGTAGCACCACTCGAGCGCGCGCTGGATGCCGACGACACGCGGCAGGAACCAGCTCGAGCACGCCTCAGGCACGATCCCCCGCGCCGCGAACACGAACCCGAACCTGGCGCCCTCCGACGCGAGGCGGAGGTCCATCGGGAGCGTCATCGTGGCGCCGACGCCGACGGCCGGGCCGTTGATGGCGGCGATGACCGGCTTCGTGACGTCGAAGAACCGCAGCGTGAGCACCCCGCCGAGGTCGCGGCGGGGGTCGACCTCGCGGCGGGCCTCGGCCGACCCGGCCACCTCGGCCGCCTCGCTGCTCGCCGCCTCGCGCGCCGCGGCGCCGGGCAGGGACGACGGGTCGAACGACTCGGCGCCGGCCGACAGGTCGGCACCGGCGCAGAACGCCCGGCCCTCGCCGGTGACCACGAGGGCGCGCACCGCCGGATCGGCGTCGACGCGGTCGAGCGCGTCGAGCATCTCGAAGCACATCCGCGTGGTGAACGCGTTCAGCTGGTCGGGCCGGTCGAGCGTGAGCAGCGCCACGCCGTCGTCCACCTCGTAGCGGATCGTGCGGTAGCCGTCCCCCTCCCCCACGACGTCGCTCCCCCGCTCAGACCTTCAGGAACCGGCTGACCGCGATCCCCGAGCCCATGGCGCCGGTGAGCGCGCCGACCACGAAGATGATCCCGATCGACATCCACAGCTCGCCCGAGTCCCAGCGGATCTGGTTGAGCAGCTCGAAGCCGACCTGGTCCACGAAGTTGCGGTTCCAGAGCGCGTCGAAGCCCCAGGCCCCGAGCGCCGCGAGGAGCGCGCCGAGGAGGCCGTGCACGAGGCCCTCGACGATGAACGGCAACCGGATGAACCAGTTGCTCGCGCCGACGAGGCGCATCACCTCGATCTCCCGTCGACGGGCGAACACCGCCGTCCGGATCGTGTTGAAGATCAGCAGGACCGAGGCGGCGATCAGGACCGCGCCGACGATCAGCACCCACCGGTTGAGCGTGCGCACCGACTGCTGCACCTGCTGCGCGTACTTCGCGGCGTACTCGACGCGGAGCACGCCCGGTTTGGACTGGAACGCGTCGCCGAGCGACGACACGACCTCCGCGTCCGTGCTCGTCGGTTTGATCCGGAAGCTCGGCGGCAGGTCCTCGGGCTTGATCGTGGCGACGAGGTCGGGCTGCTCCCGGAACAGCCGCTTGAACTCGTCGAAGGAGCGCTGGCGGTCGAAGTAGTCGACCTCCTTGACCTGCGGGCTCTCCTTGAGCTCCTTGCTGACCGAGTCGATCTGGTCCTGCGTGGCGCTCGGGTTCATGTAGACGAACAGCTGCACGTCGGAGCGGAGCCCGAGGAAGCTGTTGTTGATGCCCGCGCCGATCAGGTAGCTCGCGGCCACCATGGCGAGCGACACCGCGACGGTGAGCACCGCGGCGAACGTGAGGGTGAGGTTCCGGGCGAGGTTGGAGCCCGTCTCCTTCAGGACGTAGTCGATGCGGATCGCCACGCGGCCCTCACTCGTAGACGCCGCGGGCCTGGTCGCGCACGACCCGCCCCCGGTCCAGCTCGATCACGCGGCGCCGCATCGTGTCGACGATGCCGCGGTCGTGGGTGGCCATGACCACCGTGGTGCCGGTGCGGTTGATGCGGTCCAGCAGCTTCATGATCCCGACCGAGGTGGCCGGGTCGAGGTTGCCGGTGGGCTCGTCGGCCAGGAGGATCAGCGGCCGGTTCACGAAGGCCCGGGCGATCGACACGCGCTGCTGCTCGCCGCCCGACAGCTCGTCGGGCATGTTCGACGACTTCTTGCCGAGGCCGACCAGATCGAGGATCTGGGGCACGGCCTCCTTGATCGCGCCCTTCGGGCGACCGATGGCCTCGAGGGCGAACGCGACGTTCTCGTACACGCTCTTGGTGGGCAGGAGCTTGAAGTCCTGGTACACGCTGCCGATGTTCCGGCGCAGGTACGGCACCTTGTAGCCGGGCAGCTCGGCGATGTCCTTGCCGGCCACGAAGATGCGCCCCTTCTCGGGCCGCTCCTCGCGGTTGAGCAGGCGGAGGAACGTCGACTTGCCGGATCCCGACGGCCCGACGAGGAACACGAACTCGCCCTTCTCGATGTCGACCGAAGCGTCACGGAGGGCGACCATCTCGCCCTTGTAGATCTTGGTGACGTTCTCGAGCTTGATCACGCTGACCTCTCTCCGCGGGCCGGGAGGGAGGGGCCCGCGGCGGATGTTACGAACAGGTGACGATAGCCCCGCTGCGTGAGGGGCGGGACCGCGCCGGGGAGCAGTCTCGCAGGCCCGGCGGCGCGAGTGGCGGAGGGGCGGAGCGACCACTCAGGGTGGCGCGAGCCGTCGACCGGGCCGGTTCAGGCGGGTGCGGCGCCGCCAGCGCGCTGCCACTGGAGGTAGGCCTCCATGAGCTCGTCCAGCTCGCCGTCGAGCACCGCGTCGGGGTTCGACAGCTCCAGGCCCGAGCGCAGGTCCTTGACCTGCTGGTACGGCTGCAGCACGTAGTTGCGGTCCTGGCTGCCGAAGTCCACCGCGGCGCCCTGACCGGTGATCTCGGCCAGCTTCTCGGCGCGCTTCTGGCGCTCGAGGTCGAGCAGCTTGGCCTTCAGGATCTTCATCGCGCGGTCCTTGTTCTGGTGCTGGGACCGCTCGTTCTGGCACGACGTCACGATGCCGGTCGGGAGGTGCGTGATCCGCACCGCCGAGTCGGTCACGTTCACGTGCTGGCCGCCGGCACCCGAGGACCGGTAGACGTCGATGCGGAGGTCCTTGTCATCGACCTCGATCTCGCTGTCCACGTCGTCGATCCAGGGCGTCACCTTCACGGAGGCGAAGCTCGTCTGGCGACGTGCGTTGTTGTCGAACGGCGAGATGCGCACGAGCCGGTGGACGCCGTGCTCCGAGCGCATCCAGCCGTACGCGTTGCGACCCTCGAGGAGGAACGTCGCCGACGAGATGCCGGCCTCCGTGCCCTCGTTCAGGCTCTCGATCTCGAGGTCCATGCCGGCCCGCTCCGCCCACCGCACGTACATGCGGAGGAGCATCTCGGCCCAGTCCTGCGCGTCCACGCCGCCGGCGCCGGAGTTGATCTCCACGATCGCGTCCCGGTCGTCGTACTCGCCGGTGAACAGGGCACGCAGCTCGAGCTGGTCGAACGACGCGCCGAGCTCGTCGATCTCGGCGTCGATCTCGGGCTCGAGCGACTCGTCGCCCTCCTCGCGCGCCAGCTCGGCCAGCGTCGCGACGTCGTCGACGCGCCCGGCGAGGCCGTCGTGGAGCTGGAGGTCGTCGGTCGCCTCGGCGAACTCGCGCTGGAGCGCCTGCGCGGCGTCGGCGTCGTCCCAGAGGTCGGGGCGCGCCAGCTCCGTCTCCAGCTGCGGCTGCCTCGCCCGGAGCTCGGCGACGCGGAGGTAGCCCTCCGCCTCGGCCAACCGGCTCCGGAGCGCGTCGATGCGTTGGGTGAAGTCCTGCACGTCAGGGCCTGTCGCTCGTGGGGCGCCGGTCAGGCACCGTGGCAGAGCTTGTACTTCTTGCCGCTCCCGCAGGGGCAGGGTGCGTTGCGCGGCGTCTTCTCCCACTCGGTCTTCACGACCGGCTGCTGCTGCGCCGGCTCCTCGGCGACCGCGCCCGCCGCCTCGTGCTCGCCCTCGGCGGCCACGACCGGGGGCAGCGCACCGCTCCCCTCGGACGGGTCCTCGGGAGCGCTGTAGTTGAGGCGCCCCATCGGCTGGAGCTTCGGCTGCTCCTCCTTCACCACCTGCACGTGCATCACGTACTGCACGTACTCGCGGTTCACGGTGGACATCAGCTGGCCGAACATGTCGAAGCCCTCGCGCTGCCACTCCGTGAGGGGGTCCTTCTGGCCGAGCGCCCGGAGGTTGATGCCCTCCTGGAGGTAGTCCATCTCCTTGAGGTGGTCGCGCCACCGCGTGTCGATGATCTGCAGCATCACCTGCCGCTCGATCTGGCGGAGGGTGTCGGCGCCGAACTCCTCCTCGCGGCTCTCGTAGTGGCGGGTGGCGTCGCCCATCAGGACGTCGTACAGCTGGTCGCTCGTCGCGGCGTCCGCGAGCTGCGCCGGCTCCACGGTGGTGGGCCAGTAGGTGGCCGTGTCCCCCAAGAGCGCCTCGAGGTCCCACTCCTCGGTGTAGTCCGACGAGCAGTGGGTCTCGAGCAGCCCGTCGACGGCCTCGGCGAGCGCCTCCAGCGTCTCCTCGCGGAGGTCGACGCCCTCGAGGACCTCGTCGCGCCGCGCGTAGATGACCTTGCGCTGCTCGTTCATGACCTCGTCGTACTTGAGGACGTTCTTGCGGATCTCGGCGTTGCGGGCCTCGACCGTGTTCTGCGCCTTCTCGATGGCACGGGTGACCATCTTCGCCTCGATCGGGACGTCGTCGTCCCAACCCTTGCCCATCACCCACTCGATCGCGCCCGTCGCGAAGAACCGCATGAGGTCGTCCTCGAGCGACAGGTAGAAGCGGCTGGCCCCGGGGTCGCCCTGGCGGCCGGCGCGGCCGCGGAGCTGGTTGTCGATCCGGCGGCTCTCGTGGCGCTCGGTGCCGAGCACGTACAGGCCACCGACCTCGCGCACCTGCTCGCCCTCGGCCTTGCACTCGGCCTCGTGCTTGGCGAGCAGCTCGTCGTAGCGGGCGACGCCCTCCTCGGACTCCGGCTCCAGGCCCTCGGCGACGACGTCCCGCCGGGCGAGGCCCTCGGGGTTGCCGCCGAGCAGGATGTCCACCCCGCGGCCGGCCATGTTGGTGGCGACCGTGACCGAGCCGATGCGGCCCGCCTGCGTGACGATCTCCGCCTCACGCGTGTGCTGCTTCGCGTTCAGCACCGCGTGCGGCACGCCGCGCTTCTCGAGCTCCCGGCTCAGCCGCTCCGACTTCTCCACCGACACGGTACCCACCAGGACCGGCTGGCCGGTCTCCTGGCAACCGACGATGTCATCGACGACCGCGGCGAACTTGGCCGCCTCGGTGCGGTAGATCAGGTCGCCGTCGTCGTCACGGGCGATCGGCCGGTGCGTCGGGATCGGGACGACCTGCAGGTTGTAGGTCGACATGAACTCGGCGGCCTCGGTGAGGGCCGTGCCCGTCATCCCGGCGAGCTTCTCGTACATGCGGAAGTAGTTCTGGAGGGTGACCGTGGCGAGGGTCTGGTTCTCCTCCTTGATCTTCACGCCCTCCTTGGCCTCGACGGCCTGGTGCAGGCCCTCGGACCAGCGGCGGCCCTCGAGGATGCGGCCCGTGAACTCGTCGACGATCTTCACCTCGCCCTGCTGGACGAGGTAGTCGCGGTCCCGCTTGTAGAGCTCCTTGGCCTTGATCGAGACCTGCAGCTGGTGGACCAGGCTGTTCGACACGTCGTCGTAGAGGTTCTCGACGCCGAGGGACTTCTCGACCTTCGCGATGCCCTCGGGGAGCGGGAAGACGACCTTCTTCTCCTCGTCGACCTCGTAGTCGGCGTCCCGGGTGAGGCCCCGCGCGATGGAGGCGAACTTGTAGTACAGCTTCGCCGCGTCGCTGACCCGACCCGAGATGATGAGCGGGGTGCGGGCCTCGTCGATGAGGATCGAGTCGACCTCGTCGACGATCGCGTACGTGTGGCCCCGCTGCGTCTTCTCCTCCATGGAGAGCGCCATGTTGTCGCGCAGGTAGTCGAAGCCGAACTCGTTGTTCGTGCCGTACGTGACGTCGCACGCGTACTGGGAGCGCTTGTGGTCGGCGTCGAAGTCGCCCGGCAGGATCATGCCGATCGTGAGGCCGAGCCACGTGTGGATGCGACCCATCCACTCGGCGTCGCGCTTCGCCAGGTACTCGTTCACCGTGATGACGTGCACGCCCGTGCCCGGGAGGCCGTTCAGGTAGACCGGCAGGGTCGACACGAGGGTCTTGCCCTCGCCGGTCTTCATCTCCGCCACCCAGCCGAAGTGCAGGGCGGCGCCACCCATGAGCTGGACGTCGTAGTGGCGCTGGCCGATCACCCGGTTGGCGGCCTCGCGGGTGACGGCGAACGCCGGGATCAGGAGGTCGTCGAGGTCGATGCCGCGGTCGAGCTGCTCGCGGAACTCGACGGTCCGGTGCCGCAGGTCCTCGTCGGACAGCTTCTGGAGCTCGGGCTCCAGGCCGTTGATGTCGGGAACGAGGTCCGCGAGGGCACGGACCTTCTTCCCCTCGCCGGTGCGGAGCAGTCGATCCATGAAGCCCATAGCGGGACCACTCTACCGGCGGGGCCTCGTCGCCCGACCGCAGGCCGGTGGGACCGCGGTCGGGGCCGGCACCACCGTGCCGGCCCCGACGTGGCGCCGCCTGCCTCCCTCGGCACCCTCCCAGGCGGCGAGCTGCGTCGAGCCGCGGAACGGCGGCGTCGCGGGGCCGTCAGGCCGCGGGTCGGATCACCAGCACTCCCAGGCGGAGTGCAGCGTCGTGTACCCGAACGACGGGTCGTCGAGGGGCTTCGCGGTCGCGTCGGTCAGGCCGATGGCCTGGCACCGCTGGACCGCCCCGGCGTGGTCGGCCGCCTGCACCAGCGTCCGGGGGGCGACCGCGTGGCCGCACGAGCCGTCGAGGGTCTGGTGGATCACCGCGTCGCCGACCGTGTCGATCGGACCGGTGAAGTAGAGGTCGGAGCCCAGGCCGTCGTGGCACCCGACGGCGATCGGCGTGAACCCCGGCACGGTGGTCGTGGTCGTCGTCGTGGTGGTGGAGGTCGTCGTCGTGGTCGTGGGCGACAGCGGCTGCACGCACAGGTAGGCGTCCGGGCCGATCGTCACGCCGTCGAGCCGGAAGTCGTACGTGCTCGAGCGGGCGTCGAGCGGCTGCGGCGACTCGAGGCCGTTCGCAGTGCAGAACTGGCTCGCGTGCGCGCTGCTGCCGGGCGAGTACACGAGGGTCAGCACGTGCGGATCGCCGTGGATCCCCGTGCAGGAGCCGTCACCCGAGTTGTGGAGCGTCATGTTCCCGATCACGTCGGGCGTGCCCGAGTAGGTGAAGTCGGCGGTGTCGACGAAGCTGTCGTAGCAGCCCGCCGCCGGACCGGCCGGTGCACCCGTCGTCGTGGTCGTCGACGACGTGGTGGTGGTGGTCGTGGTGGGCGTCGGCCGCGGCGGCTGGATGCAGCCGGCGAGCAGCAGCGCGGTGCCGAGCGCCACGACGCCGGCGTGGATCTTGGACATGTTCCCTCCCGGGGTGCACCGCTCCGGGGCCGGAGCCGCGCGCACCCACTCTCCGGGCCGGCGGCGCCGGGCGCATCCCCGATCCGTGCCAACCGGCGGACGATCCGTCGGGCGACGGCACGTCGCGTGACCCGCTACCCACGCCAGGTGGTGCCTGGTTGGTCGCGGCCACCGATCACGCCACACTCTCCTGATGGGACGGGAGCGCCTGCGCCGCGAGGTCACGACCGCGCTCGCCGAGGGGGGCAGCGTGCTGCTCACCGGCCCCGCCGGGATCGGCAAGACGACCCTCGTCGGCGACGTCGTGGCCGGCGCGGGCGCCGCCGTCGGCCAGTCGCTGCCGTCGATGTCCGACCGCGACCTCCGTCCGCTCGCGCACGCGCTCGGCGTGCCGCTGCACGGCTCGACCGACGACGTGGCGGGCGAGGTCGCCTCCCGGCTCGGCGGGCGGTGGCTCGTGGTCGAGGACCTCCACTGGGCCGATCCGTCGACGCTCGCCGTGCTGGCCGAGCTGGTCGGTCGCGTGCCGTTGCTCGTGACGTCCCGGGACGCCGCGTCGCTCCGCGGGCCGGTCGCGCTGACCGTGCCCCCGCTCCCCCGCCGCGACGCGGCGCGCCTCGCCCGACGGGTGCGCCCGGACCTCGACGATGCGGCGGTCGACCGCGTCGTGGCGCTGGCGGCGGGCAACCCCCTGCTCGTCCGGGCCTTCGGGAGCCTCGGCGACGACGCGGGCCGGTCCCCGACGGTCGGGGCGGCCGTCCGCACCCGCGTCGACGCCATGACGACCGACGAGCGGCGGGCGCTCCAGCTCCTCGCCCTCGTCGGCCGACCGACGGACCCCTCGCTGCTCGGCGTCCACGGCGACTCGCTCGCTCCCCTCGCGACCCTCGACGATCGGGGCGACGTGTGGTTCGCCCACGACCTGGTCCGGGTGGGCGTCGTCGGGTCGATCGACCGCGCCGACCTGGACGACCTCCACGACGTGCTGGCCGACCGGCTGGACGACGCCGATGCCGCCGAGCACCTGCTCGCGGTGGGCCGCGACGAGGAGGCCGCCGCCGTCGCCGAGCGCGCGGCCCGGAGGGCGACCGTCACGGAGCGGGCACGGCTGCTCCTCCTCGCGGTCCGGACCCGCGGTGGCCGGGCGAGCGACGGTGCACGGCTCGACGCCGCCGAGGCC
>JAEVZA010000138.1 GCA_023392475.1 Actinomycetes bacterium
GACCCGTACTTCCCCGACGCCGGCAACGGCGGGTACGACGTCGCCTCGTACGACGTCGCGCTCACCGCGCAGGTGGCGGGCCACGACCGCCTGACGGCCACGACCACGATCGACGCCACGGCGACCGAGGACCTGCGCAGCTTCGACCTCGACCTGGTCGGCTTCGAGGTCGACCGGGTGACCGTCGACGGCGATCCGGCGGCCACGGCCCGGTCGGGCCGCGAGCTCGCCGTCACCCCGGCGACGCCGCTGCGGCGCGACGACCGCTTCACCGTCGTCGTCGCCTACCACGGCGCGCCCGGCTCCGAGGACGGGCCGGGCTCGCTCCTGGAGCACGGCGGTTGGGTGGACGCCGGCGACTACTCGACCGTCATCGCCGAGCCCGTCGGCGCGGCCACGTGGATCCCGTCGAACGACCACCCGTCGGACAAGGCCAGGTTCCGCATCGAGGCGACGGTCCCCGATCCGCTGGAGGCGGTGTCCAACGGCGACCTCGTGTCGCGGGCGCCGACGGCCGACGGCCGGTCCACCACCTTCACGTGGGCGGCCGAGGAGCCGATGGCGCCGTACCTGATGTCGCTCTCGATCGGCGAGTTCGACCTCGTCGAGCGGGGCGAGGTCGCTGGCGCCCGCGTCCTCGATGCGGTGCCGCCCGACCACCACCGCACGACCGACCCGGTCCTCCAGCGGTTCCCCGAGATGCTCACGTTCCTCTCGGAGCGGTTCGGCCCCTACCCCTTCACCTCGGCCGGCAACGTCGTCGTGCCGGGGCTGCCGGAGCTGGCGCTCGAGTGCCAGACGAGGTCGGTGTTCGGGTTGAAGATCCTGGAGGGCGACCGCCTGTCGTCCGAGGTGGTCGTGGCCCACGAGCTGAGCCACCAGTGGTTCGGCGACGCCGTCTCGCCGGCGACGTGGCGCGACGTCTGGCTCAACGAGGGCTTCGCCACCTACGGCGAGTGGCTGTGGCGCGAGCACGCCGGGGGCGACACGGTCGCCGAGTCGGCGCGGCTGGCGCACGCCTCGGGCGACGAGGGGCTGGCCGTGCCGCCCGCTGACCCGGGGGTGGGAGCGCTCTTCGGCAACGCCGTGTACCAGCGCGGCGCGATGTTCCTCTACGAGCTGCAGCGCCGGATGGGCGACGCGAGGTTCTTCGACCTGCTCCGCACGTGGGTGCACGACCACGAGTACGGCACCGGCTCGACGGCGCAGTTCCTCGCCCTCGCGGCGCAGGTCGCCGGCGCGCCGATCGACGACCTCGCGCAGCCGTGGCTCTACGGGCGGACCCTGCCGCCGCTGTCGTGACGGGCCTCAGTCGTCGACGAGGA
This sequence comes from Actinomycetes bacterium, assembly GCA_023392475.1. Taxonomy (GTDB): domain Bacteria; phylum Actinomycetota; class Acidimicrobiia; order Acidimicrobiales; family Microtrichaceae; genus JAEVZA01. The sequence continues at coordinate 1,326 of JAEVZA010000138.1, forward strand.
CCCGGCGCACCGACAGGCCCATCCGCCGCCGGTCCCGGTCCACGTCCATCACCTTGACCATCACGTGCTCGCCCGGGGCGACGAGCTGGTCCGGGCGGAACCCGGGCACGTCCGACAGCTCGGTGATGTGGACGAGCCCCTCGGCGCCGGAGTCCTCGAGGCGCATGAACGCGCCGTACTCGACCACCCGGGTCACGACCGCCGGCACCACCTGGCCGGGCTCGATGCCGGCGTACGGATCCGGCGCGGTGCGACGGAGCGACAGCGACACGCGCCGCTTGGACCGCTGCACGTCGAGCACCTCGACCTCGACGACGTCGCCGACCGACACCACGTCCTCGACCCGCTCGAAGCGCTGCCACGACAGCTCGGAGCGGTGGACGAGCCCGCGCACGCCGCCGAGGTCCACGACCGCGCCGTAGTCGGCGACGGACACGACCGTGCCGGGCACGCGCTTGCCGGCCTCCAACGAGGACATGAGCGCCTTCTCCTGCTGGCGCCGCTCGCGGCGGAGGAGGTCGCGCCGGGACACGACGATGCGATCGCCGGCGCGGTCGACCTCGGCGACCAGGACGTCGACCTCGGTGCCGACCAGGGTCGCGGGGTCCGTGCCGGGCGTGTCCGACACGAGGGAGGTGGGGAGGAAGCCGCGGAGGCCGACGTCGACGACGGCCCCGCCCTTGACCACCTTCGTGACGGTGCCGCGCAACGGCGTCCCCTCCGCCTTGGCCCGCTCCACGCGCTCCCAGGCCTGCTGCTTCTGCGCCCACGAGTGCGAGAGCACGACGCGGCCGCGGGGGTCGTCACGGGCGAGCAGCGCGGCCGACACGGTGTCGCCGACCGCCGGTGCGGTCGGGAACTCCGGGCGGGGGATCACCCCCGTGCGGCCATCGGCCAACCGGACCTCCACCTCGCGGTCGCCCACCTCGGCGACGTCGACGTCGACGATGCGGCCGACGGTCACGCCCCGGGGCGCGGCCTGACCGCCGTAGCCCGGCGGCGGCGGGATCGGCTTCGGCGCGCCCGGCGTGGGCGGGGTCGGCTGCTCCTCGGACATCCGCGGCAGCGTACCGTCGGCCCCCGGACCGCGAGCCGGCAGACGCTACGGTGGCGCCGCGCCGGGCCGCGGGGGCCGCGGCGGGCCGACTGACCGGCCGACCGAGGAGTGTGCTGCCGTGGAGCCGTTCGGGGGCGATGACGCCGTGCGCGTCGGGTCGATGCTGTTCACGATCGTCGACCCGACGAAGGGCAACGAGGTCGCGTACAACCGCTGGTACGAGCGGGACCACTTCTACTCGGGCTGCATGATCGGGCCGTGGCTGTTCTCCGGCGCCCGCTGGGTCGCGACGCGCGACCTGAAGGACCTGCGCTTCCCCGCGGACGCACCCGCCGAGCACGCGGTGGCGGACCCCGTCGACGCCGGCTCGTACCTGGCCACGTACTTCATCCACAAGGGCCACGAGGCCGAGCACTTCGCCTGGGCGAACAAGCAGGTGTTCGAGCTCTACGCGAACGACCGCGGCTTCGACGAGCGGGAGCACGCCCACACGTGCCTGTACTTCGTGGTCGGCGAGGACCACCGCGACGAGGACGGCGTGCCGGCGCACATGGCGCTCGACCACGGCTACGGCGGCGTGGTGAGCGTGCACGTGGACCGCGCCGACGGCGTGGCCCACCCCGACTTCGCCGAGTGGTTCACGGCGGAGGCGGCACCGGTCCTCTTCGGCGACGACGCCGGCGGTGGCCGCTCCCCCATCGACCAGGTCCTCCATTGGCGCCCGATCATCCCCAAGGGCGAGGAGGGCAACGCGCCGATGAAGCTCGGCACGGGCCCCGGCACGCGCGCCCGGAGCATGCAGCTGGTGTTCCTCGACGACGCGCCGGAGTCGGCCTGGTCCCGCATCCAGGAGTACGCGGCGCTGGTCGACGCGTCGGGCCTCGCCACCGTCCGGCTCGCCGCACCGTTCAAGCCGACGATCCCGGGCACGGACACCTACACCGACCAGCTCTGGTAGGTCAGCCGCCCGTGTGCTCGGCGAGGAAGCCGAGCGTGCGCTCCCACGCGAGCGACGCGGCCTCGTCGTCGGGCGGGCCCGACGGGCCGTCCTCCGCGAACCAGTGGGACGTGCCGGGGTACCGGTGGAACTCGACGTGCTTGTCCAGCAGGAGCAGGTGCGCCTGCATCTCGACGAGCTCGTCCTCGGTGACGAGCGGGTCGTGCTCGGCGAAGTGGCCCATGACCGGGGCGGTGAGCGCCTCGAAGTCGATGTTCTGCGAGCCGTAGTAGGCGACGACGGCGTCGACCGAGTCGGGTTGGCGGGTGGCGACCCAGAGCGCCCAGCTCGCACCCATCGAGAAGCCGAGCACGGCGACGGGACCGTCGGGGTCGTCGGTGTGGGCCCGGAGGGCGACGACGCTCGAGAGCACGAGCGCCGCGGTCTCGTTCGGGTCCGTGGCGGCGAGCAGGTCCCGTGCCTCGTCGGCCGACTCGGGGAGCGCGCCCCCCAGCAGGTCGGGGGCGAGGGCGCTGTATCCGGAGTCCGCGAGGCGCTCCACGAGGTCCTTCACGTCACGGTTCAGGCCCCACCACGAGTGGAGGACGAGGACGCCGTGACCGGGCCCCTCGTCGGGGACCACCAGGTACGCGCTGCCCGCGAGATCGCTCACGTCGACAGGTTGTCACGCGTGGGGGCCGACGGAACCGGCAGGCCCGTGGAAGTATCTGCCCCCGTGACGACGGTCGCCGTGCTCAACCAGAAGGGTGGCGTGGGCAAGACCACGCTCACGCTCGGCCTGGCCGCCGCCGGCCAGCGCCGCGGCGATCCGGTGCTCGTCGTCGACCTGGACCCCCAGGGCTCGGCGGGCTGGGCCATGGGCGTGGAGGCGGACGACGACCACCTCGCCGTCGGCGACGTGCTGCGCTCGGGCGACCCGCGGGTGGCGGCCGCGGCGATCGTCACCTCCGGGTGGGGCGAGGGCATCGACGTGCTGCCGGCGAGCAGGGGCCTGATCGACCGCGAGGCCGACGGCCACGAGCCGGCGCAGGCGAACCGACTCCGGCGGGCGCTCGAGCCGGTGGCCGGCGGCTACCGGTTCGTGCTCGTGGACTGCGCGCCGTCGCTCGGCCCCACGACGCTCGCCGGGCTCACCGCGGCCGACGGGGTGCTGATGGTCATCGAGCTCTCGGCGCTGTCGGTGCGGGGCGCCGAGGCGGTGGTCGACACGATCGAGCACGTGGGCCACGAGCTCAACCCGTCGCTCGACATCTTCGGCGCCGTCGTGAACCGCGCCCCCGCCGTGTCGAGCGAGGCGGACCGGCAGGTGGAGGCGCTCGAGCAGCTGCTCGGCCGGCGCGCGGTGTGGCGCCCGTTCATCCCGCAGCGGACGGTGGTCAACGAGGCCGTCGGCCACCGCAAGCCGGTGCAGGACCTCGGCTACCGGGCGAAGGACACCGTCGCCGTGTTCGACGAGCTGTACCAGCACCTCTCCGCGTGCGGCCCGGGCGCGGTCGTCGGCTGAGGCGGTGCGCGACGAGGCCCCCGCCGCGGCGGGGGCCTCGGGTCGAGCGGTGACGGCGGGGCGTCAGCCCATGTTCTGGGCGACGAAGTCCCAGTTCACGAGGGCGTCGAGGAACGTGTCGATGTACTTGGGGCGCGCGTTCCGGTAGTCGATGTAGTAGGCGTGCTCCCAGACGTCGATCGTGAGGAGCGCCTTGGCGCCGTGCTTCATCGGGAGGTCGGCGTTGGCGGTCTTCATGATCTCGAGGCCGGAGCCGTTGTCGACGAGCCAGGCCCAGCCGGAGCCGAACTGGGTCGTGGCCGCCTCGGCGAACTTCGACTTGAACTCGTCGTAGGAGCCGAACGCCGAGTCGATCGCGGACGCCACCGCGCCGGCGGGCGCACCGCCGCCGCCCGGAGCCATCGAGTTCCAGTAGAAGGTGTGGTTCCAGACCTGGGCCGAGTTGTTGAACAGGCCGCCGTCGGACTTCTGGATGATGTCCTCGAGCGAGGCGTTCTCGAACTCGGTGCCCTCGATGAGCTTGTTCAGGTTCGTCACGTACGTCTGGTGGTGCTTGCCGTAGTGGTACTCCAGCGTCTCGGCGGAGATGTGCGGCGCCAGGGCGTCCTGTGCGTACGGCAGGGGCGGGAGCTCGAAGGCCATTCGTGCGTCCTCTCGGTCGGACCGGATCGCGTGTCGTCAGGTCAGGGGTGTTGTCCGCGGGAATGTACCCCACCCGCCCGCCTGCGCATTCTCATGACGATCCGCGCTGCCAGACAGCACGGACGATCGTCAGAACGCGGGCCGGCCCATCACGGCGAGGTGAGGCGGGCGGTGAGCCCGCGCAGGTCGCCGTCCTCGTCGTGCCACGGCGCCGCCTCCCCGAACCCGGCCCGCAGCAGGTCGTCGCGGAGCAGCCGGTCCTGCTCGCCGCCGACCTCGACGACCAGCCACCCACCCCGGTCCAGCGCGCGGCTCGCGGTGGCCACGACCCGCCGCACGAGCGCCAGCCCGTCGTCGCCGCCGTCGAGCGCGACCAGCGGCTCGTACCGCTGCACGTCCGCGGGCAGGAACGCGACGTCGCCGCTCGGCACGTACGGCGCCACGGCGGTCACGACGTCGAACGAGCGACCGGCGACCGGCGCGGCACCCGCGTCCCCCGCCACCACCGGCACCCCGTTGCGCGCCCCGAACGCAGCCGCCCGAGGAT